>JAABRE010000060.1 GCA_011391125.1 Synechococcales cyanobacterium S06 | reverse complement strand
GATGGCTATATTTTATTATCTCATTTAAGTTGGGATAATTTTAATGAAGCTTTGTGGTTAGAAACCCAAATAGAAAATTATAAAGACTTAACAGGATTCTATCCAGAATCCGTCCATGTGGACAAAATTTATCGCAATAGAAACAATCGAAAATTCTGTAAAGATAAAGGTATCAGAATGAGTGGCCCTCCCCTAGGAAGACCACCTAAAAATATTACCAAAGAAATGAAACAACAATCTCAAAGAGATGAAAGAATTAGAAATGAAATTGAAGGAAAATTTGGACAAGGAAAACGTCGATTTGGTTTAAACCAAATCATGTCCAAATTATCAGAAACTGCTGAAACTGAAATTGCTATTGCTTTTTTAGTAATGAATCTTAACACCCTGTTAAAAAGGGGTTATTATCTTCTTTTTCATGGTTTTGTTCAAGATCAAAGATTTTTTGCCAATTTAGATTATAAATACTTATATAAAAGACAAAAATTAATAAATAAAAATTATACTTATTTTTTATTTATTAATTTATCAAAACTGTTTGTTTTTTCATTCACTTATTCAGCAAGCCCTAATTAAGATTAAATCTAATGGCAGAGATTATACTAATTTTGGGGAAAATCGACAGATGTAATCATAAAAAAACCTCCTGTTTTTCAAATTACACCAATTTGTAATTTTTGAAACAACAAAAAGTTTTTTTGCTCAGAATTAAAATTCATTAGATAAACTTAAAACTCGTTGATAGAGAGAATCACTAACACGAAAACCGGCTTGATCTATTAAACTGTCCAGAATTGGTTTAACTAGGGGAATAAAACTTCTTTGTTTACCTAAAACCAAAATACCCAAAATACCAATAATAGGAAGTCCTAATTGTAGGGCTTCTCGTCTTCCTAAGCGTTCATCAATCAACAGATCATCGGCTTTTAACTCAATTGCTAAAGAAATGGCATAAGCTTCTCCTAGATCTAATCCCCGTTCAGTTTGAAGTTTTTGAGCTAAACTAGAATCCTTAAGGGTAGATATATAAATCCATTCTAAGTGACAAATATTTTGAATTTCAGGTAAAGAGGACTTTTTTAACTCATTGCTGACAACATCGGGAATGATAACAACGCCATAAATTTCTCGTAATAACCAAAGACAATCCACTAATTGTAAATTACATAAAGGAGAGGTGTCACTGACAACAATCATAACCAATCTCGCTCCTGTAAATGCCGCATATCTTGTTCAAAATCTTCCACATCATAATGAATACAGATTCCACGACTACTTAGTAATTTTTGAAACTCTATTTGATGCATTTTGGCAATGTGACTGGCACGACTGAGGGTGATTAATTCTTCTTTAAACAGAGCGATGGCGATTTCTCTCAACCAATCTGCTTCATTTAATTGATGGGATTGAGTTAAATGATCGGGAATTTCTAGGGTGATTTGCATTTTATCCTCCAATTAATAAGATTATATAGAGTTTAAATCTCTGGTTCGCAACCCGATTAAAAGCAATTCCTCTACAGAAAGGGTAAATTTCGACCCCTATTAGTTAATATTGAATACGATCGCGGGTTTTTCCAGAAGCGGCATTTTTTTCGATAAAGTCGATAATTTTGCCAGCCACATTAACTCCAGTAGCTTCTTCAATCCCTTCTAAACCTGGGGACGAATTGACCTCCATGACCACAGGACCATGGTTTGAGCGTAGTAGATCAACGCCCGCAATACTTAAACCCATGGCTTTTGCGGCTCGGATAGCCGTGCTTTTTTCTTCAGGGGTAAGTTTCATTTTTTCCGCTTTTCCTCCTCGGTGTAAATTGGAGCGAAATTCACCCGGAGCTCCTTGTCTTTTCATGGCGGCTACTACTTTTCCTCCAACCACAAAACAGCGAAGATCTGCTCCTCCTGCTTCTTTGATATATTCTTGGACTAAAATGTTAGCATTTAAACCGCGAAAAGCCTCAATTACGGACTTTGCAGCTTGATAGGTTTCGGCTAAAACCACCCCAATTCCCTGTGTACCTTCTAATAATTTAATCACCACTGGTGCACCACCCACGGTTTCGAGCAGGCCGTCAATGTCTTGGGTGGAGTGGGCAAAACCCGTGACAGGTAAGCCAATACCCTCCCGAGCGAGAATTTGTAGGCAACGAAGTTTATCCCGAGAGCGAGAAATGGCTTGAGATTCATTGGCACTAAATACGCCCATAACTTCAAATTGACGTACCACCGCAGTACCATAAAAGGTGCGGGATGCACCAATGCGAGGAATAATTGCGTCAAAATTCTCCAAAATTTTACCGTTATAGACAACTTGGGGTTTATGGGAAGTAATGTTCATATAACAGCGCAGATAATTAATCACCTTAATTTCATGGCCTAAAGCTTCACCAGCTTCTCTGAGACGTTTGGTGGAATAAAGGGAGGGATCTTGAGATAAAATGGCAATTTTCATAAAAGAGTTGATTGGTGCTGTTTTAATATTTTAAGTTGAGAGTGACTTTGAATAAAAGAGTGGCCTGCATGAACTAAAAAGCGTTGTCGGACTGCTTGACGACCTAGTAACATTCTAAAACCCATCACATCCCGATTGGTTAAAGTTAGTTCAATGGGCCAGCTAACCCCCCCTAAATCTACCATTGTCTCAATTACCGGGCGAAGTTGAGCATGACCTCCGGAGTTGCGCACTTGTCTTTGATCTAACAATATCGCTTCTGTGGCGATGGTGGTATGACTATCTTTTTGATAGGGATGAACTTTAAAGCTCACCATTTTGGTGTTATTTTGCTCAAAAAAATCAAGGTCAAAAGCGTGTAAGGCAGAAGATCTGGCCCCCGTGTCAATTTTTGCTTTAATGTTACTTATCTTCAAATCCGGCAAGTGTAATATTTCTCGCCAACCGATAACGGGCAATTCTTGGGTGTGATTTTGTTGCATTCTCATCGCTTTAGCTATTCGGCACGGTAAAATTTTGACATAACTATAAGGAAAATTGTCACTATGAATACAATTGTTAAAACTTTTCAGATTTTAGGTTATGTTCTGACATTCTGCTTGTTTATGCTCTTAAATACCCACCAAGCATCTGCTTTAGACCAAGCTCAGGCCATAATTAGAAATACTGAAGATAATTCGGTTATGGGGCAAGTTGACTTTTTCGAGACTTACGGCGGCGTTTTTATGGATGTCACCATGATTAATAGTCCTAGTGGCTTACACGCTATTCATATTCACGAAAATGGTAGCTGTGATGATGCTGGTAAAGCTGCTGGAGGCCATTTCAACCCCGATAACGTACAACATGGAATTTTAGTCAAAGATGGTTTGGCGGCCGCTCATGCTGGAGACTTAGGCAATGTTGTCATAAATAACAAAGGTAGCGGTTTATTGAGGGAAGATCTGCCTTTAAGTTTAACCGAGGGGAAATATGCGATCGCCAATCGCAGTATTATTGTTCATGCTCAATCCGATGATTTAAGTCAACCAACCGGCAATGCTGGCGATCGCATTGGTTGCGGTGTAATTGTACCCTAGGTCAAATCTTGTTTTAAAACATCAAAATGCGGCTATTTTGACTTTATAATAAAGTTAAGATATCCGCACCTTGGCGACTAACAGCGATGGTATGTTCAAATTGAGCCGATAATTTGCGATCCTTGGTAATGGCCGTCCAACCATCCTTAAGCACTTTCGCCTCATAAGTACCTTCATTAATCATCGGTTCAATGGTAAAAACCATTCCGGGACGAAGTTTAGTTCCAGTGCCCCTGGTCCCATAATGGGGAACTTGGGGGGGAGTATGAAAAACACGATTGATACCATGGCCAACGAAATCCCTAACCACGGAAAAACCTTGGGATTCGGCGTATTCTTGAATCGCAGCGCCAATATCCCCCATACGGCCATTGGGAGAAACCGCGGCAATCCCCCTTCTCAGACATTCCTCCGTTACCTCCACCAATTTTTTCGCCAAGGGGGAAGGAGTGCCCACAAAAAAAGTTTTAGAAATATCGCCATGAAAACCCTCTAAAATGGGTGTCACATCAATGTTAATAATATCGCCATCCTTGAGTATTTGTTTCGCATTGGGTATTCCGTGACAAATTACCTCATTAACACTGGTACAAATGGATTTAGGGAACTTATGATAGCCTAAAGGAGCGCTAATGGCATGATGAGCTTTTGTCCATTTTTCCGCTTCATCATTAAGTTCTAGGGTACTAACACCGGGTTGAACCATGGGTTCTAAATGAGCTAATAATTGTGCCGCTAAACGGCCAGCTGCGCGCATTTTTTCGATTTCTCGACTAGAAAGTATCGTAATTGTTTCGTTTCCCATGGCAATAAATGTTTTAAATAATTGTGAAATTGTGTTTAATGGTGGATTTCTAAGTGTATGACATAATTGCCTAAACGTAACTTATCTGACCATAATTCATATTCTATTCTTAAATGTTCTGGTAAAGGACTTCCTTCTAATTGTAAATTACGGGTGAAATTACGCAAACGTAAACAATCATTGCTATTGATACTTCTGCCATTAAAACTCCCGGGGGTTGAATTACTTTTTAGCCAATAACGACTTGTACCATAAACGCCTTTTTCCCAAAAATGACGATAATTTAACTGCCCATTTCCCTGCATCGTCATGACGACTCGATAGGGGGAAATTTCTAACCAGATTAGTCGATTTTTGGACTCCTTGCTACGATGAGGATTATTTTCCGCACTGGATTCGGGATAATAATCTTGGCTTAGAAGAACATGGAATCGCTCTTGATCCTTTTGATATAAGGTGGCTGAAGTTTCGATGGTCTGCAAAATTGGTAAATCTGTTGACAGAAATGATAACGAAACCGGAATCCGACGATGTGCTAACATGAGCGCTTTGAAAATAAATGATAATTCTACCATAACTTGATTATTCCCTTGATCAAAAAAAAAAATTTAACAAAAGGCTTGCCAAAATTAAAACTCTATGTTTATAATAAATAACTGTGAACGCAACGAGCGCAAACAATCCTCGATAGCTCAGCGGTAGAGCGGTCGGCTGTTAACCGATTGGTCGTAAGTTCGAATCTTACTCGGGGAGTTTAAACAATTAATAATTAGCAATAATTTTAGTTGCAAATTAACTGGAATCAATTATAACCTAACAGTTGTTAGTTATAATTGATTCCTTTGTTAATTTTTAATTACCTATTCGCAACTGCTTTTTCCAATTTAACCTCATTGGTGCAAGTGTTTCCCTGTTCAAAGTCCGTGATATTACTAATCGTGGTATCCGCAATATTGGTTAATGCTTCTTGGGTAAAAAAGGCCTGATGACCTGTTATTAAAACATTAGGAAATGTTAGTAACCTTTGAAATGTATCATCTTGGATAATTTCATTAGATAAATCTTCAAAAAATAGATCGGCTTCCTGTTCATAAACATCTAAGGCTAAAGAACCTATTTTTTCACTTTTTAGTCCTTTGATTACAGCTTTTGTATCAATTAATGCTCCCCTACTGGTATTAACTAACATAACTCCATCTTTAGCGTTATTAATAGTTTCAGGGTTAATTATGTGATAAGTTTCTGGTGTTAAAGGACAATGTAAGCTAATAATATCCGATTGTTTAACTAATTTTTGAAGTGGTACATATTCACCTCCCATAGTTTTAAATTCTGGGTTAGGATAAAGGTCATAACCTAAAATTTTACAACCAAATCCCGTTAATATCTTAGCAACAATTACGCCTATTTTTCCCGTGCCAATAATTCCAACAGTGCGCTTATTTAGGTCAAATCCTAATAATCCGTCAAGGGAAAAATTACCATCCCTAACTCGATAATAAGCACGATGTAATTTACGATTTAAGGTTAAGATTAATCCCACAGTATGCTCGGCTACCGAATAAGGTGAATAAGCTGGTACTCTGACAATTATTATCCCTAATTCTGAGGCTTTTTTGAGGTCAATATTGTTAAAACCGGCACAACGTAACGCGATTAATTTTGTTCCTCCTTGAGCCAATTTTTCTAAGGTTTTTGCGTCTAATTGGTCATTTACAAACACACAAATTGTGTTAAAACCGACTGCTAAAGATGCAGTTTCAAGGGTTAATCTTGGTTCAAAAAAGGTTAATTCATGTTGATTTTGATTGGATTTTTCTAAAAATTTTTGATCGTAAGGTTTACTACTAAAAACGGCTACTTTCATGGTGTTTGATAATTATATGATTGGTGGTGGTGGGTGACAAAGGATATTTTCCTTAAAATTTATCTTTTTAAGTTATAGTGATTCCAATTAAGATTAAAACAGTTGAAAAATAGGTTCGTAGTTGCGCTTTAGCGCTTCTTAGGACTAAAGTCCAACAACAAACTAAAAACTTTTGTTTAATTTTTATTTGGAATTACTATATTTCTGTCTAACCTACCCTTTTGATTATAGTAATTTCAATTAAGATTAGAACAGTAGAAAAATAGGTTCGTTGTTGCGCTTTAGCGCTTCTTAGGACTAAAGTCCAACAACAAACTAAAAACTTTTGTTTAATTTTTATTTGGAATTACTATAAGTTTAATTATTACCATTTTTAATTAGGTTTTTCAATTCCTGCCAAATTTGGGGGGAATTTTGATTTTTAGCGGGATGGGTTAATAATCCATGACTGGGACTAAATAAAAAGGCTAAGATAAATAAACCGGATGCTACTAATACTATAGCAGGTCCTGAAGGTAGATTATAAAAGTAACTTAAATACATTCCTGTAATACTCGAAAATACTCCCACTCCGACTCCGACAAACATCATTATATGTAACCTTTTTACTAATAAATATGCTGTGGATGCTGGTGTTATTAATAATGATAATACTAGCACGACTCCCACTGCTTTTAAACTCGCAACTATGGTTAATCCAATTAACATCATTAATCCTAAATCTAGCAGGTTGACAGGTAAACCCACTGCTTCTGCTCCTTGTTTATCAAAGGTATAAAATAGTAGTTCTTTATATAGCAAAATTACGATTAATATTACGATAATTGCGATGATTAATGTGTCTCTCACATCGCTCAATGTTACTCCTAATATATTGCCAAATAAAAAGTGATTTAAGTCGATTTTATTCTCTTTTTGAACTACGGTGATTAGGGTAATTCCTAACGCAAAAAAAGCGGAAAAAACTATGCCCATGGCTGCGTCTTCTTTGATGGGTGATCTGGTTCTAATTATGTTAATAAATACCGTACTGATTAATCCTGAAATAAATGCGCCGATAAAGATATTTCCATTTACTAAAAAGGCGATCGCCATGCCGGGTAAAACTGAATGACTAATGGCATCTCCTAATAATGCCAATCTTTGTACCATGAGGTAACTACCGACTACAGCACAGATTAACCCTACGAGAATTGCGATAATCAGCGATCGCTGCATGAAAGCATATTCTAAAGGTTCTATTATTTTTTCGAGCATTTTCTGTTAGTAATTAAGGTTATTTTAATGCTAAATTTTTTAAATTAGCCTTGATTAAGCTGCTAAATTATAGTCATTTTCATTGAAAAACATTACTTTACCATTGTATGCTTGATCGAGGTTTTCTTGTTTTAATACTTCTTGTCTATTTCCGGCCGCAATTAGTTCTTTATTCAGTAAAATTAAGTCATCAAAATTAGTAATTGATTCCCCTAAGTCGTGGTTTACTACTAAAACTATTTTACCGCTTTCTGCTAGTTTGTGAAATATGTTAAATATAATCGCTTCAGTGCGCTGATCTACCCCTACAAATGGCTCATCAAAACAAAATATTTCGGCTTCTTGAGCTATTGATCTTGCTAAAAATACCCGTTGTTGTTGACCTCCTGAAAGTTGGCCAATGGGACGGTTTAAAAAAGGAGTCATTTCTACTTTTTCTAACGCATTTAATGCCTTTTGTTTACTAACATTAGAAAAGCGTTTAAACCAACCAGTTTTAGTAATTCTTCCCATCATCACCACATCCCAAACCGTGGCTGGATAAGTCCAATCTATTTGGCTTCTTTGGGGAACATAAGCGACAATTTTACGCTGTTCAATTAAAGCTTTATTATTATAAAAAACCTGTCCATTATTAATATTAATTAACCCTAAAATTGCCTTCAATAATGTGCTTTTCCCAGCTCCATTTGGACCAATCATTCCTGTTAATTTTCCCGCAGAAATATTAAGATTAATACCCCTTAATGCTTCAATATTACGATAAGATACGGATAAATTGTTGATGTTAATTGCAGATTCCATGTTAGCTCCTTTAATCGTTGGTTGTTGCGCTTCAGCGCAAAAATCTGTTACTACCACTATACACAAAAATGAAAAGATTATGATAAAGTTTATGAGAGAATTATGAAAAATTTTGTTAAGGAGAGAATGAGTGATGACTCGCAAAATCGCTGCAACGCTTATGTTACTAGGAGTTTGGCTAAGTGGTTGTCAAGTTACCTCAGAAACTGAAGATAAACCCAAAGTAGTGTCAACAAGTACAATTATTGCGAATTTAGTCGAGGAGGTGGGGGGTGATGAGATTGAACACAAGGGCATTATGCAACCAGGTGCTGATCCCCACGTCTATGAACCTGTTCCCCAAGATAGTGTCGCTTTGGAGCAGGCCGACTTGATTTTTTATAACGGACATAATTTAGAACCGGGTTTAATTAAATTAATGAATGCTTCGGGGATCAAGAGTAACAAGGTTGCTTTAGGGGAAAAAGTGCCTCCTTTGGAATATGAATATAAAGGTCAAAAAGAACCTGATCCCCATGTGTGGGGAAGTGCAGAAAATGGGATAATTATGGTCAATGAAATTAGAGATCAACTAATAAAAATTGCCCCAGAAGATGGGCTAAAATTTACCGAAAATGCGGCTAAATTGACAAAAGAATTAGAAATTTTACATAAATCCCTCAAAGAACAAATACAAACAATTCCCCCAGAAAAACGTAAATTAGTAACAACCCACGATGCTTTTCAATATTATGCAAAAGCTTATGGTTTAGATATTATTGGCACTTTAATTGGCATTAGCACAGAAGAACAACCTAGCGCACAAACAGTAAAAAAACTATCAGATAGTATTAAAAAAAGTGGGGTTTCTGCTATTTTTGCGGAGACAACCATTAACCCAGTATTAATCACCACAGTAGCAGAAGAAGCCGGGGTAAAATTAGCGGAGCATAAGTTATATTCTGACTCCATTGGTGTTAAGGGAAGTGAAGGAGATAGTTATATTAAAATGTTACAATTTAATACCCAAACTATTGTTAATTCCCTAAAAAATTGATAATTATTTTGCTTAATTTGTTATAGGATTTTAGCCTTCAGATAGATCGCTAAAGCCCAATAACGGAGATTAACAACAAGTAATTAGATAATTATTATTTATTTAGGTAAACATTTTTACGATGTCCAACTTTAACAACAATAATTATAAGTAAGTCATTTTTTACTCGATAAATAATACGATAATTGGCTACACGAACTCTTAAAAGTCCGTTTCCATTTTTAAGAGCTTTAATATCAGAAGGATAAGGATCATTTGTTAAAGATTCAAGCTTTTTACCAATTCTTTTTTGAATATCTGAAGGCAGTTTATCAAATTCTCTTGCTGCAGTTTTCAAAAATTCTAGTTTGTATTTAGCCACTTTTAATCTATTTCTAAATTTTGTTTAATAATATCCCAAGAAATTCGCTCTTGATTAAGCGGATTATTTTCAGCTTCTTTTGCTTCTTGTAAGTCAATTAAATCTTCTAATTCTTCAGGATTAATTACGATTAATTTACCTTGATTTATATTTTCTAATAATTCTCTGACTGATAAATCAAAATGCTTGGCTATTTTATCTATTCCTGTTACTATTTCCGCAGAAATTGTTAAGTCATTCATAGTTAATTGTTTGATAAAAATAGGATTAATTTATTGTTATTTTAGCATTTAATTAAGGGTAAGGTGGGCAATTATTAACATTCTTAATTAACAAAAATAATTTTTGGTTAATTGCCCACCCTACGAAAATGACTTAAACTAAACTACATTGACCATCAGGGCAAAGGTCTTTTAGCTCAATCTCGACAGATTGAACATTCCAGATGTCTTGCGCATATTCACGAATTGCTCTGTCTGACGAAAATTTCCCCATCCGTGCCACGTTTAAAATTGACATTCGCGTCCAAAGCTCCTGATTTTGGTATGTTTGACTAACTTGACTTTGTACGTCGAGATATGAGGCAAAATCGGCAAAAAGTAGGTAGGGATCATGGTAAAGTAGGGATTCAACAAAGGGTTTGAATAATTCTCTGTCGCCTTGGGAGAAACATCCACTGCTAATTAGATCGATGACTTCTTTAAGTTGGGGGTTGTTGTTATAGTAATCGAAAGGGTTGTAACCCTTAGCTATTAAAGCATTCACCTCATCCATGGTTAAACCAAACAAGAAGAAGTTTTCTGCACCCACTTCTTTGCGAATTTCCACGTTGGCTCCATCAAGAGTTCCGATGGTCAACGCACCGTTGAGGGCAAACTTCATGTTGCCTGTTCCAGAAGCTTCTTTGCCGGCGGTGGAAGTTTGTTCTGATAAATCAGCTGCTGGATACACCCTTTGTCCTAGTTTAACGTTGTAGTCCGCTAAGAATACCACTTTCAGGCGATCGCCCACCACGGGATCGTTATTGACAACATCAGCGACAGAGTTGATCAATTTAATGATTAATTTGGCCATGTAGTAGCTAGGAGCGGCTTTTCCCCCGAAAATAAAGGTTCGCGGGGTGATTTCCAGATTGGGATTATGTTTTATTTGATTATATAGCGAAATAATATGCAGTACCTGGAGATGTTGGCGCTTATACTCATGTATGCGTTTAACCTGCACGTCAAAAAGACTGTCAGGGTTAACAACAATGTGATTTTTAGCTTGAATATACTTGGCTAAATCCTCTTTGATTTCCCGTTTAACTTGTCGCCATTGCGTTCTAAAATCGCTATCTTCGACGAAATCCTCTAATTTTCGCAGTTCGTCGAGGTGTTTAATCCAATTATCGCCAATTTTGCTCTCTAAAAGTTTGGTTAACCGCGGATTACTCAATACCATCCACCGACGGGGAGTGACTCCATTGGTTTTATTACTGAATTTTTCCGGCCATAATTCGTAAAAGTCGTGCAGTACGGTATCTTTGAGCAATTCACTGTGTAAAGCTGCCACCCCATTAATCGCATGACTCCCTAGACAAGCAAGGTTGGCCATCCGCACATATCTATCGTCACTTTCTTCAATCAATGAAAGTCTAGCCAATTTGCCTCGGTCTCCGGGGTATTTGATTGCGACTTGATTGAGAAATTTTTGGTTTAGTTGATAAATTATCTCTAAATGTCTGGGTAGTAAGTCTTGAAATAGCTCTAATGACCATTTTTCAAGGGCTTCAGGTAGAATGGTATGGTTAGTATAAGCAAAGGTTTTTTGCGTGATGTTCCAAGCGACATCCCAGTTTAAGTGATGTTCATCGACAAATAGACGCATTAATTCAGCAACGGCGATGGCGGGATGGGTGTCGTTCAGTTGGACAGCAAATTTCTGGTCAAAGGTCTCCAAACTTTGACCTTGGCTAAGATGACGCTGAATCATGTCTTGAAGGGAACATGAGACAAAGAAATATTGTTGCGTTAAACGTAATTTTTTCCCTTGGGAGGGTTCATCATTGGGATAGAGGACTTTGCTGATATTTTCAGATGTTATTTTATCATCCACAGCACCGAAATAGTCACCCACGTTAAAAGCCTGAAAATCAAAGGATTCAGCCGCTTCCGCTTTCCATAAACGCAATAAATTAGCCGTATTGACTTTATAGCCTAAAATCGGCGTGTCATAGGGAATACCCTTGACGACTCGACTAGGTATCCAACGAGAACGCTTTTGGTTATTTTCATCAAAATAAGCTTCAGTATAGCCTCCCAATTTAACAAAAACGGCAGCATCCAGGCGCACAAGTTCCCACGGATTGCCGTATTGTAGCCATTTGTCCGTGATTTCCACTTGCCAACCGTTGTGGATTATTTGTTGAAAAATACCAAATTCATAATGGATTCCGTAACCAATGGCGGGAATTTCTAAATTGGAGAGGGAGTCTAAATAACAGGCTGCTAGACGACCTAATCCACCGTTGCCGAATCCGGGTTCGGACTCTTGTTCGATTAATTCATCTAAATTTAAGCCTAATTCGGTGACAGCTTGACGAATTATTGGTTCTATATCCAAGTTGATCAGATTGTTGCCTAAATGCGGTCCCATTAAAAATTCCGCCGACAAATAAGAGACAATTTTGACTTCTGGTTGTAAATAAATGCTTGTTGTATTTAACCAATATTGGAGCAGGCGATCGCGAATTGTGTAGGCTAAAGCCATATAGTAATCGTTATTGGTGGCAATGCCGGGAAATTTTCCTTGAATATAAAATAAATTATCGGCGATCGCCTTTTTTAAGGTAACAAGACTGAGACCAGTGCGCTCATCTTCAACTTGAATTATTACTTCGGTCATGATTAATTGTTAGTTAATAGTTTTTTTTATAATTTAATTTAACATTTTAATTTAACTTAAGGGGGGATTTTATAATTTCTTTAACTTTGAAGTTAACTTAAGGTTAAAATAAATTTATTGTTTAAATGTTTTAATATCTCAATTATAAAATGCTTAGAAAGGGAACTTCTGTTAAAATCAAATACCCTGAATATGTGACTGGGGTAACGGGAAAAATAGTGACAATGGAAGATTCATCGAAAAGATGGATCGTATGTTTAGACAAAAACCCCTTTAAAGATAGTCAAGAAATTATTTATTTATCTTTAGAAGAATCGGATTTTGAAGTAATTAAATAAACTAGAGGTGAACAGCTGTTCACCCTTACTTTTAAATTAACAGGAAAAAAGATTTATTTTGCCATAGCCTTTTTTTCTTTTTGTTTTTGAGCTTTTTCGGCTTTTTTTGCTGCTAATTTTTCTGCTTCAAGGCGACGTTTTTCCGCCTGTTTTTCTTCTTCTAATTTATCTAAATAATAGTGATAATCCCCGTTATAAACTAACAATTCCCCCTCACGGAGTTCCACAATTTTGTTAGCCACCTTTGAGATAAAATAACGATCATGGGAGACAATTAACATCGTACCTTCATAATTTTTTAAGGCTTCTTCTAACATCTCTTTGGCCGGTATATCTAAATGATTGGTAGGTTCATCTAATATTAATAAATTGGTTGGTGCAAGTAACATCTTTGCTAAAGCTAATCGGGCTTTTTCCCCTCCACTTAAAGCTTTTACCTGTTTAAAAACCGTGTCTCCCGTAAACAAAAATTGCCCTAATAAAGTTCTAACTTCCTCGTTTTTCCATTCGGGAACTTCATCGTGGATGGTATCAATAACCTTTTTTTCTAAGTCTAAAGCTTCCGCTTGATTTTGTTCAAAATAACCGGGGATTATATTATGGTCTCCCATTTTAACCGTACCTTCTTCGGGCATTTCTCCACCAGTGATCATCCTTAATAACGTAGATTTACCGCAACCATTAGGACCTAAAAATGCGATTCTGTCTCCCCTTTCTACCAATAATTCTGCACCTAAAAAGAGGATTTTTTCGTTATAAGTATGACTTAAATCTTTGACAATTACTACTTCTCTACCACTACGAGGAGAAGGAGGAAAATGGAATCGTAAAGTTCTTACATCTCCGATGGGAGCTGTGACTAAGTCCATTTTATCTAACTGTTTTTCCCTGCTTTTTGCTTGGGTACTTCTGGTTGCACTTGCTCGGAAACGTTCAATAAATTGCTGTTGTTTTTCGATCTCTTTTTGTTGGTTTTCGTAGGTGGATAATTGCGCTAATTTAGCTTCTTCTTTTTGTAATAAATAAGCGGAATAATTCCCTAAATAAGTAGTAGAAACTCCCCTTTCGGTTTCCACTATTTTCGTACATAATCGATCTAAAAATTCTCGGTCATGGGAGATAATTACCATGGGGGTATTTAACCCTTTTAAATATTTTTCTAACCACTCAATGGTCTCTAAATCTAAATGGTTGGTAGGTTCATCCAATAACAAGATATCGGGATTTTGTAGTAATATTTTACCTAAACTCATCCGCATTTGCCAACCACCACTAAAGGAGCTGACTAAACGCTCTCCGTCTTCAGGTTCAAATCCCATTTCTGGCAAAATTTTCTCAATTTTGGTATCTAAATTATACCCGTCTAAAGCTTCAAATTGTCGCTGATATTTGTCTAATTTATGTATTAAATTATCTAATTCTTCGGGGGTTGCAGTTTCCATGTCGTGCTGGACTTTTAGCAAGTTATGATGTACTTTATTCGCTTCCGTGAAAACTGTCCAAAATTCTTCCCTTACCGTTTGCGAGGGCTTGACTTCAAATTCCTGAGTAAGATAACCTATGTGCAGACTATTGGGCCGGATAATTTCCCCGGCTGTTGGTTCAACTTCTCCAGTAATAATCTTCATCTGGGTTGATTTTCCTGCCCCATTTACCCCCACCAAACCGACTCTTTCCCCGGGTTTTACTTCCCAGTTAACATCTTTTAACACCTCGCCAGTAGGGTAAATTTTGCTAATATGTTCTAATCGTAACATTTTCGTATCTCCCAGAGAAAAAGTTGAATATGTAAAGTTTTGTTAAAATTAGTTTAGCATTAAATGCTGTACTTCTGTACTTTGGAGAAAAGAAATTAAGGCAAAAATAATTAAATTACTAATAAAAGCCATAATTGTTGTCACAATTAAACCTTGTTTAGCGTAAGATTCAAAAGAATATGAAACTAAATTTTCCGCTGAATTATCCTTAAAATCTTCTTCATTTTCTGACCAATTATCAAGATAATAAATTTCATCATTTTCTCCTTCATCGTCAGAATAATTAAGTTCATCTAAATCTTTTTCTCCTTGAAAATTACCCTCAGAATAATTAAGTTCATCTAAATCTTCTTCATCTTGATCATGATTTGAACCTAAATATTCAGAATCAATCTGGTCATTATTTTCGTCAAATTGATTGCTTAATTCTGGTTCATTAAACATTAACATAACATAACCGATTAATCTAATTCCGGTAATAATTGTAATAGTTACAAACAATATTGATAAACCAATAATTAAACCAAATCTTCCCCAATTTTTATGTTGTAATAAACCAAAACTAAAGCTAAAAATTGCAGTCCACATTATCCACAAAGCAATATTTTTAGACCAATTAATTCGATAATCAGAATAAGTTCTTTTTAACTTATATAAACTAAAAAAGCCAATACTTATTGCTAAACCAGAAACAATTAAACTAATTAAACTAATTAACAAAACAAGCTGTTCAGTATTCATGATTTTGTGTTATAATTAACTAAGTTTTGAGCAAATTTAAAGATGTCTATACCTCGTATTCATCCCGATACAATCGAAGAAGTTAAAGAAAAATCTGACATTATAGATATTATCTCAGATCAGGTGGTTTTGCGCAAAAAAGGCAAAGATTATCAGGGGTTATGTCCATTTCACGAGGAAAAAACTCCTAGCTTTACGGTTAGTCCTACTAAACAATTATATTATTGTTTTGGGTGTGGAGCAGGAGGCAATATTTTTAAGTTTTTGATGGAGCTCAATAAAAGTTCTTTTGCGGAAGTTGTTTTAGAATTAGCTCAACGTTATCAAATTTCAGTTAAAACTTTAGAAACGCAACAAAAACAAGAGTTAGAAAGACAGTTATCTTTAAAGGAACAACTCTATGAAGTTTTAGCGATCGCCTCTAACTTTTACCAACATACACTATATCAAGAACAGGGTAGCATTGCATTAGAATATCTCCGAAAAAAACGGAACTTTAATGAGGAAACTATCCAAAATTTTAAGTTAGGTTACGCACCCCAAGGATGGGAAACTCTTTATCACTATTTGGTCGAAGTGAAACGCTATCCCCTAGATTTAGTAGCACAAGCAGGTTTAATTAAACCTAGACAAAATAACGCTGGTTATTATGACAATTTTAGAGATCGTCTCATGATTCCCATTTGTGATCTTCAAGGTAAAATTATTGCTTTTGGTGGCAGAAGTTTGGGAGATGAACAACCAAAATACCTTAATTCTCCCGAAACACTTTTATTTGATAAAGGTAAGACTTTATTCTGTTTAGATAAGGCGAAAAATAGTATTAGTAAAGAAGATAAAGCTGTGGTGGTTGAAGGCTATTTTGACGCAATTTCTCTGCATTCGGTGGGGATTAAAAATGTAGTTGCCTCCATGGGAACTGCCCTACAAAAACAACAAATTACGTATCTAGCACGTTACACAGAATCTAAACAAATTATCTTTAATTTTGACACCGATAAAGCAGGAAATGAAGCGACCAAACGTGCTATTAATGAAATAGAAAACCTGGTATATTCGGGACAAGTAAACTTAAGAATTATTGAAATTCCCGAAGGTAAAGATGCGGATGAATATGTAAAAACTGACCCAAATAATATTAATAATTATCGCAATTTAGTAGAAAATGCTCCCCTTTGGATTGACTGGCAAATTGAGCAGTTATTAATTAATAAAGACTTAAAAAATGCAATTCATTTTCAGCAAATTTCACAAAATATGTTAAAAATTCTGCAAAAAATAGAAGATAATAACCAAAAAAACCATTATCTGGCTAAATGTGGAAATTTATTAAGTCAAGGTGAAAGCAGGTTAACTTATCTACACACTGAAACTTTACTTAATCAATTAAAAAAACCACAATCTATCGTCAAAAAAGGGCAAAATAGTTTTAATACTTCCGCAAAAAAAGAGACTAATTTATTAAAAGAAGCCGAAGAATTACTCTTAATAATTTACTTACATTGTCCTGAATATCGAGATGAAATCATTAATAAACTAGAAGAAAAAGAGTTAGAATTTAGTTATTCCAGTCACCGATATTTATGGCAAAAAATCTTAGAATTAAATATAATTAATGAAGAGAAAGGAGAAAATAAATTATTAGAAAAAATCCAATATAATTTAATGGAAAATCCCGAAAAAATACAAACAGTTAATCATTTATTGGTTTTAAATGAACCTAATCAAGAAAAAACTTATCGTGCTGTTTTAATCATGCAGTCAGCTTTAGCCGCAATGGAGTTAGTAATTTGCCAAAAATATTGGCGTGAATGTTTAAATAAATGGCAAAAAACTGATCAATTTACTGATACTAAAAACTGGGAGTTTTACTCCCAAGAAATACAAAAAACGAAAGCGAAAATTACCGAATTACAACAACAACGTCTTTTTAGCAATGTGGATATAATTTATCATGAATAATTAATGTTTAATAAACAGCATTAGCAATAAGTTTAATAACGAAGAAATAACCTCAAAAATAAGAGGTAATCAGTTTTAATAACTGATTACCTCTGAGTTACATTGTTAAATGTCAATGGTCAATTAACTGGCGATATATTCGCGCATATCATCTTTACGTTTCCGCAATTTGGCCAAAGCTTCACGTTCAATTTGTCTGACTCTTTCCCGACTAATGTTCAATTTTTCGCCGATTTTGGCTAAAGTTAACGGTTTGCCATCTTCTAAGCCAAATCTTAAAGCGATTACCTGTCTTTGTTGTAAGCTCAAATCCCCCATTAAGCGGTCCAAATCGCCCTGTAATGACGAATAAGTGGCAAAATCATCGGGAGATGCTCCTGTATCCTCTAATAATTCCCCTAATTCCGTGTCGTTATTATCCCCAACCCGCAAGTCGAGGGACAAGGGTTGACGAGCGCGTTCTAAATATTCCCGTACTTGTTTGGGAGTTAAATCCAATTCTTCGGCTAATTCCGCTACGGTGGCTGCTCTTCCCTTTTCTTGGGATAACTGACGTTGGGCTTTTTTGATCTTATTTAATTTCTCGGTTATATGAATAGGAAGACGAATTGTTCTACTCTTTTCGGCGATCGCCCTAGTGATAGCCTGACGAATCCACCAATAGGCATAGGTAGAAAAGCGATAACCTTTGGTGGGATCAAACTTTTCGACACCCCTTTGCATACCAATTGTACCTTCTTGGATGAGATCGAGTAAATCCATATTACGTTTTAGGTATTTTTTAGCGACAGATACCACTAAACGTAAATTAGCTTCTACCATTTTTCGTTTAGAAATTTCACCCGCATGAATGGCATTTTCTAACTCTTTTTCTGTTAAATTTACGGCCTCGGCCCATTCACTTTTAGAAGGTTCTTTTTCCAGAGTTTCCTGAAGATTTTTTTTGATTTGTTCCAAACTAATTAAATATTGAACTTTTTTGGACAAATGGATCTCTTCTTCGTGGGTCAAAAGAGGAACTCTACCAATTTCTTTGAGGTAAGCTCTAACTGTATCAGTGGAAGTTTTTGTTCTCATTGTTGTTACTTATGGTGCTAAATTTTTGAGTCAATTTTTACTAACTATCAGTCTTAAATATCTGATTAGCTAGTGTTTTTTAGGTTTTTACTAATGGTTTTGTTTATAAGGTTTTTTTAAATTTGTCTGAGCTGGTTATCTCGTTGATATTTTTCCAAACTCGGCGATAAACCAGATTTTTTTCGATATTTTTTGGGTTTATTTTTAACTTTCATAATGGCTTTACTTCTCACTCCTCACTCACTTTATACAATTGTAGGCCAAAACGTTAAGTTTTGTAAAGTAGTTAATCAAAAGATATTTTTGGCTACGATAGATAGTCTATAATTTCTTAAAATTAGCTGGCCTTACTAGCTTACCCAGATTAAAAGCAAAATAGTGCATCTTAGGAAACAAAATCGCTAATTTTACTGAGGAGAGGAGTGGTGATGTGAACTGTAAGTTAATTATATGAATTGATTTTACTAAACGTGAAAAAATTAATAATTATTTAAGAATATGCTACAAAATGTATGGCTCGTCAGACACGGAAATAGATACGATTTTGTTTATCCTGACTGGTTTTTAACCGCTTTACGTCGTTATGATCCACCTTTGTCTGATGATGGAATAATTCAGGCCAAGCAATTAGCCAAAAGATTAAAATCAGAAAAAATAGCCCATATTTTCTCTTCTCCCTTTCTCAGAAGTATTCAAACTGCAAATGAAGTCGCACACAGTTTAAATTTATCAATTAACCTAGAAAATGGATTAGGTGAATGGTTAAATAAGGATTGGATGACAGAAACTCCTGAACTTCATACACCACAGGAGTTAACTGTTAGATATCCTCGGATTAATTGGGATTATCATTCTTTAGTTATTCCTAAATATCCCGAAGATGACACTACCGTAATTCAACGTACTGGAGACACGATACAACAATTAGTGAGAGAATATTCTCAAGATATCTTAATAGTTGGTCATAGTGTCACAGTTTTAGCCGCCATGAGCGTTTTAATTAAATATCCTCCTGAAATTAAAGCCTCTTTATGTTCTTTAACCAAATTAATTAACCATAAGGATCAATGGAAAATAGCCTTAAATTGTGATACTTCACATTTAACAATTAACAATTAATAATTAGAAGTTATTATTCGTATAACAATTAATAATAATTAACCCAAAATTGCGCTGTTTTGCCGGGTTAAATTTTTTAGGCAGTCAAATAACCAGAAAAAACCGCTCAGTGAGCGGTTGGTTAAGCTTGCTGTTGTCGAGAGGATTATACCCATGAGCCAAGACGCTTAATATTTACGCTGTTTAAAGCTTTATTGCTTGGGTTTGGCTAGGTTATGTAAACTAATGTAACAAATAAAATGTCAGTTCGCAATATTTCTTTACATTTTGTCTGTTGGTGGCAAAATCTTGGGTTTCTATTTCACGCAAAGACGCAAAGACGCTAAGGGGGTTGTCTGTTGGTGGCAAAATCTTGGGTTTCTATTTCACGCAAAGACGCAAAGGCGCTAAGTGGGTTGTCTGTTGGTGGCAAAATCTTGGGTTTCTATTTCACGCAAAGACGCAAAGGCGCTAAGGGGGTTGTCTGTTGGTGGCAGAATCTTGGGTTTCTAGTTGTCGTTTTCTATTAGGGCTAAATATTGCTCTTTGTTTATTTTACCTGCGTTGTATAGGCTGTTAGTTATTTCTGTTATTGTTAAGACTGAATAGGTGTTATATCCTTTCGTTTTTACTCTTTCTTTTACTCCCCCTTCGTGATCAAGAAATACTACTATATCTTCCACTTGTAAGCCTGAAATTTTGAGTTTTTCTACTCCTTCAATGACACTTTTTCCTGTTATTAATATGTCATCAACGACTACAACTTTTTCACCTTCTTGAAAGTTTCCTTCTATTAATCTTCTTGTGCCGTGTGCTTTTACTTCTTTTCGAGGATATATCATTGGTTTATTTAATATTAATGATAATCCTGTTGCTGTTGGTAATGATCCATAAGGAATTCCCGCTATTCGATCAAATTTTAGCGTTTCTAAAATGTTAGCATAAGCTTTTAAAACTTGATGAAATACTTGGGGATTAGAAATGATTTTTCTGAGGTCAATATAATAGGAAAATGTTGCTCCTGATGCTTGTAAATATTCGCCAAATAATAGGCAGCCAATGTCATATAATTGCAGGATTAAGTCTTGGTGCGGATGTTGGGGTGATGTTTTTATGTTCGATTGCCAGATTTCACAGCTTAAATTTTCACTTATTACACTATTTCTAATCTTATTTACTCTGTTTTTTAAGCTCTTAATTTCCTCTTTAATGTTCTCTTTTTGTAGATAATCTAAGGGAATTGGTACTAATAATCCTTCTCCATATTTATCTAAGCCGGCTTTTATTATTGCGTCTATATTGTTGGTTTTTGACCAAATACTACGGGCTAAAATTAGTCTTTCTGGTGCTATTTCTCGCACTTTTTGGAATACTTCTGGCGCTGTACTTCCTATTTCTAATCCTAGTTGTTCTGCACTTCCCCATGTCTTGGCTTCTTCGATTAAATGTAAATAAAATGGGTTTTCTTTGGTGGGATATTCCTGTAAATTAATGGCCGCAGGATTGGAAGTATGACACAGAATAAATACGGCTTTATCTGAGTATAATAAATAGGGTGCTATGTTATCTTGGCCAGAGTAAGGGGTTAATGTAACTCCATCTATTTCCCACTTTTTAAAAATAGTTTTTGCGAATGTTGTACTACTATTTAAGTCGCCATGTTTGGCATCTAAAATGATCGGAATATCCGCCGGAATTAGGCTTAAAATATATTCTAATAAGGTAATTCCCTCTGCTCCTAATGCGTAATAAAATCCTAATGTTGGTTTATAGGCGCATACTAAATCGCTGGTTTCTTTGATGGTGTTTTCTAGCCATTTTCTGAGGTTTTCGATTAAGTTTTCCCCGTTTTGATACTGTTTTGGCATCATTTCGGGGTTTGGTTCAAGTGCTAGAATTAATAGGCTATTATTGTGGGCGATCGCCTCGTTTAATTTGTTATAAAAGCTCATTTTTTTCCTGAGATAAGTTGGTATTTATTATGACAGATAGACTGTTAAATTAATAATATTAAATCATTTAGATTTCCACAAGTAAAATTACTATAAATATATAATGATAAAAAAGAGAATGATTAGCAAAAATGACTCAAGCAAAAATACGAGTATCTCACAAATCTTTACCCATTAAATGGGAAAAATTACCCCATGATTTTATCTTACCAGATGACCCGGTGGAAAGTAACTTACAACCTTTATTAGCAGCAGCTTTAAGAGAATCTTTAGAGTTAGCAAATTTAATTCTCGAATCAATGTTAATTGCGTCTAATTTTGGCATTTGTGCCACGGTGGGAGATAAAACAGTAGTCAAAGCTCCTGATTGGGTATATATTGCTAAGGTAAAACCCATTTCTGAGGGAGAAATTCGCCGTAGTTATACCCCAAATTTAGAGGGAGAAATTCCTAAAATTGTGATGGAATTTATCTCGGAAACAGAGGGAGGAGAATATTCAATTAATCCCCATTATCCCTACGGAAAATGGTATTTTTATGAGCAAATTTTACAGATTCCTGTTTATATTATTTTCCATCCCAAAACAGGAGAATTAGACGTTTATCGCTTAAAAAATAGTCATTATGAATTGCAAAAACCCCATCAAAATAATCTCTATTGGTTGGAAGAAATTGGCTTATTTTTAGGAGTTTGGTCAGGAAAAAAAGCGGAGGTTTCTGCTAATTGGTTACGGTGGTGGAATCAAAATGAACAATTGTTGTTATGGGGAGCGGAATTATTAAAACAAGAAAGAGAAAGAGCAAATCAAGCTGAATTATTACTGGAAAATGAGACAACTACCAAGTTAAAATTACTAAATAAATTACAAGAAATGGGAGTTAATATTAATGATTTAAACTGGTAAAAATTGAGTGTATAAGGTGCGTCACATTTTTAACTTAAATATTTTAAGCAATAATTATTAGTGACACACCTTTTTTTTGAAAATCAATTCCTTAACCTTAGTAAACATCATCATGACTACCAATATCAATCAATAAAACTTTATTGTCTGATAAAAACTTAAAAATCAGACGATATTCATAAGTAATACTTAAAGCCCAATAATCTTTTAAATTACCTGTTAAATGATGAGTTTTCAAAGAAGGATGAAAAGGATTTTCGGTAAATAAAATAAGTTTTTCTTGCAATTTATTCCTCAATTCTGGATGTTTCTTTTTCCATTTTTTAAATATTCTTAAAAAAGGTTCATCCCAAATAAGTTCAATCATCATCAATTGCTCTCATTAAATCATTTACATTTCCCGAAGTAAAATTACCATTTTTATAGTTTTCTTGTGCTTCTTTTGCTCTTAAAGCAATTTGCTCCCGTCTTAATTCTTTAAGTCGATTATTAATAATATCAGCGATAAAAAATTGATCTTCCACAGGTAGGGAGGAAATATTTTCCAGAATTTGATTGATAGTAAGTGTCTGCATAATTTTCTATTTTTTTCTCATTTTAGATTAATTATATAACAAATTTTAAGCTTGTGTTATCTTAAAGATAGGCAAACAATCGTAAACTTTTAATTAAATGATTCTCATTTTCAAAACAGGAGAAAATAAATGCAAACTTTAATAAAACCTACTGAAAATACACAAGAAATAATACCAAAATTATCGACAGTAGAGGAATATTTTGCCTTAGAAAAAGCATCCGAATTAAAACATGAATATTACAATGGAGAAATAGTAGAAATGGTAGGTGGTACAACTAATCATAACAAAATTGCGCTCAATTTGTGTCGTAAATTTCCCTTAACTATTGGTGAGCAAAATTATGAACTATTTATTAATGATGTTCGTTTAGGTTTACCAGAATACAATATTTACACCTATCCTGATGTGATGATAGTTAATGGATTGCCTATTTATCAAGGAAAAGGTAATACTACTATTACAAACCCTCAAGTAATTATCGAAGTGCTATCTCAATCAACCGAAGATTATGATCGGGGTAAAAAGTTCAAATTCTATCGCTCCATTCCCGAATTAAAGGAATATATCATGATTGATCAATATACAATTTGTGTGGAACATTTTGCTAAAAATACTGAGGGAAAATGGGTTTTTAATGAGTATAAAAATGAAGCAGATATGTTAATTTTAGAATCTTTAAATTGGCAAATTTCTCTTAGTGATATTTATGAGCGAATTAACTTTAATTCTGAAGAAAATTAAGTGAAAATTCTAAGTAAAACAAAAATAAGTTCAACTATTTAATAAAATTAGCTTGACAATGGTATCAGATTATGGTATCGTTGCTAATTAACATCAATCTGGGGTTTTATGCAAACACTGGTTGTAGAAACAAGGGTTAGGGGTAAGATGGCAAAAGGACTTAATAGCAAACACCGTAGCACTTTAGAGGCAATTTATGCCAATCCAGTCAAAGCAAATATTCTCTGGATTGACATAGAAAACCTTTTTGTGGCTTTGGGAGCAACAGTCCGAGAGGGAAATGGTTCAAGGGTGCGAGTTGCCTTAAATGGCATAAGAGCAGTTTTTCATGAACCTCATCCCGAAAAAGAGGTTTGTCGAAATGCAGTAAAAAGCGTTAGAGACTTCTTAAATCAAGCCGGAATTACTCCCAAAATTGACAGTTGATGTGTAATATTAGGGGATAATTAGTGATAATTATTCCCTACTAAAAACCCCAGTTTAATTATGTATTAAAGGAGCATTTTTTAAGATGTTAAGTTATAAAGGTTATACAGGTCATCTTGATATTGATACAGAAGAACAAACATTATTTGGTAGAGTATTAGACCTTAAAGATGTGATCACTTTTCAAGGTAAAACTATAGCAGAAGCAAAACAAGCTTTTCAAGATTCTATTAATGATTATTTAGAGTTTTGTGAGGAGTTGGGTGAGTCTCCAGATAAACCATTTTCTGGTAAATTTCATTTTAGAACTTCCCCAGAAATTCATCGCAAAATTACTATTGCTGCTCAGAAAAAAGGCAAAAGTATTAATAGTTGGATGGAGGAAACATTAAAAAAAGCTGCGGAAGAAGTTATTTAGAATTAAGCTGACATTTGTTCAAATAGGATGAAAAAAATTAATAATAAAAAGTAAAATTTACTTAAGGAATAAGGTGGGCAATTAATTTTTAAGTAATAATTATTAGTTAAAAAAATTGCCCACCCTCCTAACCTACAACTTTAAAAAACTACCAATTCCTAATTTTGTTCCATTATCCCAAGCAAATTTTGCTACCCCGTTGAGAAAATCAAACTCAGGTTTAGAAGCATGGAAAGGTTTAATACCTAAAGCTTTCACATTATATTTTTTCTCTAACATGACATTTTCTGGCAGTGTTTTAATACCGATTTCTTCTGCTTTGACATTTTTAATCCAAAACTCCCTACAGAAAGGAGTGGGATGATCGAATAATGCAGCATGAAGTTGATCGTTTTTTAGGAAAAACTTGATCTCGTGAACATACGCCATAGTTTTAAAAATCCTCAAAATAATTTTATGGAGATGTGTAAAATATAATAACGTAAAGTGAGAAAGAAACCCCAACTTGCGAGGCAAACCGATCAACCCCTTTGCGTCTTTGCGTCTTTGCGTGAGAAAGAAACCCCAACTTACGAGGCAAACCGATCAATCCCTTTGCTACGAGTGCTTCAAGGGTATAACACAAATAAAAAGCAGCAAAAAATAATTGCCCACCCTACTAACTAGCTCCCCTCGCCCACTGGGAGAGGGGTTGGGGGAGAGGGAATTAAGCTCCCACGGATTCTTTCGCCGCGTACATCACTTCCAAGGTAATTTCATTAAAACCGCGCTCCCTGGCGAATTTTTCGGTGTTACGTTTCACTTTTCCACGGACAAACCCTGGCACTTTGTTTAATTCAGCTTTGGCTTCTTTGTTCCAGTTTAATTCGCCGTCAGCAGATATGCCTTTGGTGATTACTTCTTTGGTGTCGTGGCCGCCGAAAATTTCTAATAGATGATCTTCCATTCCCAATGTGAAGGAATTGTAAACTAAATCAGCCATTTGGTTTGTTCCTTCATAGCCCAAAAATGGCTTGTATCCGATGGGAAAGTCTTGAATATGAATTGGTGCTGCAATTACGCCGCAGGGAATGTTTAACCGTTTGCCAACGTGACGCTCCATTTGCGTGCCGAAAATGGCGGCAGGTTCAATGCGGGCGATCGCATCGGCAATTGCACCGTTGTCTTCACTAATCAATACTTCGTCGCAATATTCGCTCACTTGTTCCCTGAACCATTCCTCATCATACTTGCAATATGTGCCTGCCATGACAACATGAATGCCCATTTCCTTAGCCAAAATTTTGGTCATTGCGGCAGCGTGGGTGTTGTCACCGAAAACGACAGCTTTTTTGCCGGTTAAATTTTGGCAGTCAATGGAACGGGAAAACCAAGCCGCTTGGGAAACGTAGAGAGTTTGGTTGTTAACATAATTCTCATAATCAACGTTTGCTCCTTGGGCATTTAAGACTAGTTGTATTTTACGGATACAGCGAGCGGTTTCCACAACGCCCATGGGGGTAATGTCAACGTAGGGTGTGCCGAATTCGGCTTCTAAATATTTGGCGGTTATTAACCCCAATTCTCGGTAGGGCACAAGGTTAAACCACGCTCTAGGTAGGTTTTTCAGGTTATTCACTGATGCACCTTCGGGGATGACTTCGTTAACTTCGATGCCTAAATCGGCCATTAACCGTTTTAATTCGGTGCAATCGTGTTGGTTGTGGAAACCAAGGGTTGAGATTCCAATAATATTGACGGAGGGTTTTTCGGTTTTTCCCTCTGGTAAGTCGCCTTTTTTGCGTGCCTTATTGATGTAAAATTGAACAATTTGATCCAAAGTGCGATCTGCGGCTTCCAATTCGTTAGCTCGGTAATGGTTGACATCCGCCAACATTACGTCGCCTTTAGATTCAAGTTGAGCGCGGTTGACAAAATTGGCTAAGTCTTCCTGTAAAATGCTGGAGGTGCAGGTGGGAGTGAGGACGATTAAATCAGGGTGTTCTTCTTGGTCTTTGCGCACAATGTTTTCGACAACTTTCTCCTGTGAACCTCTCGCCAAGACGTTGCGATCGACTACACTAGCTGTTACTGGGGTAAAGTTGCGCTCTCTCTCCAACATAGAGCGCATGACATTAAAGTAATCATCGCCCAAAGGCGCGTGCATAATAGCGTGTACGTTTTTAAATGAGCTTGCGATGCGTAATGTGCCAATGTGGGCGGGTCCTGCATACATCCAGTAAGCTAATTTCATAAACCAATTTCTCCTAGGTTTTAATTTATTCTCCTTTATCTAGTTTGCGACTTTAACAATCTTTTGGTTGTTTTCTGTTACATAATTTAACTTTTTTCTTTCTGTCTAAGTATTTAAGCTTAGTTTTTTCTCACGCAAAGGGGTTTTATGCGAGATATTTTAACTTGGTTTTTCTCACGCAAAGACGCGAAGACGCAAAGGGGTTTTAAGTGTTGTAAACAATATTTTTTTCATTTATTTATTCTCTTGCTATTAATCAGCTTTAAACAAGTTTTCTGCGTCTTCACTTTCGCAGTTTCCTGTTAATAATTCCTCGAAATATTGGTTAAGGGATTTTTCGTTGCTGATTAGATTTAAGAATATTTGATTTTCTTGAAATTTATCACAAACTTTTATGGCTAATTCATATTCTTCGGTATTTTTGACACAAAAATTAGGATTATTTCCTCGAAAAGTTAGTAAGTATATTAACGATAAAAAAGCATTTTGTTTATAATTTTTTAACTTTTCTTTTGGTAAAGTTAAGAGGTATTTTAAGATCATTTTAAAGTGATTTTTATAATCTATTTCAGTAGAATTAAAGTGAGAATACCATAGTAATATTCTACTGTATCCCCATAAATATGCGTCATTTTGATAGGCAATTTCTTGCTTATGGTTACTTTCAAAAAGGTTAAAATATCTCAGTTGTAATTCAGGATTAATTGCAATTCTACTCAGGAATCTAAAATATTCTACCCCTATTCTTGAACAACCATTATTAATAATATTTGTGTCTGTTAATTCATCGAGGTTTAAATATTCTGAAAAACGATAATTTTTCCCTAAAAATGTTATCATTTTAACGATACTTTTTTTGTAATTATCTCTTTGATAATTATTAGAAAATTTGTAATGTGATGGATATTCAATAAAGTCATAGATAATCTCTATTAATTTAGCTAAATTAATAATTTTCATCACTTCTTTTAAGTTATATTCGTTGTTAGGATTAACATTTAAAAATAAATCTTTTCCTTCACGGGTTTTATGTATTTTGTCATAAAGATTATCAACATAATTTTTTACTTGATCAATTATTGTTACATTTTTTCTTGCTAATATAACATTTAATGAATTTAGATAATTTTCTAGTTCTTTTAATCCTTCAATAATTACTGTTTGTTGTTCAGGAGAAATGGTATTTTCTTTTGACTGTTTTTGACGATTTTCTAAAATCATTTTACGGGAAAGATAGTTAATAAACACTTTTTCTTTATCCCTAAATTCACTGATTATGTCATATTTTTCAGCAGTTACTTTTAATTCTGGAGTCATACCGGGTTTCATCAGAAACTGAATTTTAACTCGTATTTGATCTTCTGTTGCATTTTCAGGGTAATACACTTTATAATCTTGTATTATTCCTTTAACTAGATATTCTTCCCCATTAATTTTAAAGGGTAAATTGGCATTTTCTTTTGGTAAATCAAATTCAGATTGACCTGTTTCTGCTACTTTTGCGGTAAATATTTTCGCTTCTGTTTCTCCTTCATAATAAATATTTTCAGCTTCTTCTTCTGACAGTAATTTAAGCCAAACTATTTCATTATTGAAACTCATTTTAAACTGAATGTTATCTAAATATTGGCCAAATAAGGGGAAATTCTTAGTCTGTTTTTCTTCCCAAATTTGTTTAAATTCTGGTTGGTTTATGTTAGGAATAATTAAATTTTCAGTCTGCCATTTTTGTAAAGTAGGTAAATTATTATACTCACTCAGGAAAACAAATAAATATTCGGAGTTATTCGCTATAAATTCCTCGATTTCTGATAAATTAAGATGTTTTAAGGTTACTTTTTCGAGTAAATTATTGTCAATTTTTACTGCTTTATAATAAATGTTATTTTCGTGTAATATTTCTAAAATTACTGAATCTTTTTGCTCAAAAAAATTGACATTTTTCAGATAATGTGCTAAGTAATTTAAGGTTTCTAAATTGTTAGCTAATTGGGGAAAATTACGAGTTAAAATTTCCTTGGCTAAATCATTTAAAATATCATTATAAATATCTTTTGGTTGTAAATTAAGGGTTAATTTTGCAGATTTAGTTTTACGATTATCGAGAATAGGTATTAAATAATTATCATTTTGACTAAATTTTAAAGGATAACAAACAGGATTATTAATACTATTAAAATCCAGAAAAATTAAGGAGGTTTTTTCCCTTAAAAATGGTTGAATTTGAGAGTAATAATTCCAGTAATAATACACGGTTTTATAAAGGTATTTTTCCCCAGTAGTAAACACATTTCTTAAACTCAATAAATTGAGATTATCATTAATAATATATAAGTCTTGGTTAATCTCATCTAAGTTAATAAAAAATTCTTGAAGTTGGGGTATTTGAGAATTAGTTATTAAGAGATTAAATGTGTTTTTATCCGACAAATAACCTTGATTATTCTCTTTAGATAATCGAGATTTATAATCAGAAGGAAAACAGTCTTCTTCGGGAATTAAATTGGTAATATTTTGCTGATATAAATTAGCATATTTGCAAAGTTGGGGATAGGATTCTAAATTAAATAAACGTGTCATAATCTCTATTTCTCCAGAAATGGTGAAAGGTAAAAAAAAGAAGTGAAAATTGGGGTAATTTTAATGATAAAATAGCAAAAGAACTTTAGTAAATATTCTTTTGCCATGTTTAC
>JAABRE010000005.1 GCA_011391125.1 Synechococcales cyanobacterium S06 | reverse complement strand
GGTTAAGGTTTATTATGACCAATTATATGAAAGTTTAGCCGCAAGTTATGGCGTATTTTTACCAGATTTAATCTTAGATTTTGCCTTAAATTTAGCGCAAATTTCCCAACCAGATTGGGCAAAATCCCAAGTCATTAATTCCCTGAAATTATGGCTAAAACAACGTCACCTTTTAGGCAATGAAGTAAACGGCGATGTGGATATAAATGAGCTTTTGTCAATAGCTAAAGATAATTCAACTATCGGTGATAAAAGCTATGTCGAAAAGTTAAATCAATGTTTAGTTAAGCTTGATTTTGGTGGAATAGTTAAGGTTGATTTTGTGGACGGGGAATTTGTTGAGGAATTAGAAATTAATCTGAATATTACGGAGGTTACTGTTAATAATTCCTCCTTTGTTAAAGCAAAATCTCCTGAAAATATAGAGAAAAATAAGATTAAACAGTATGTGGATAGTTTAAATGTTGTGACAAAACATGAACTTAATCCTATTCAATTTATTGAATACAATTTAAAGGGTAGGCCACTTTATTCAAATGAGTCAATTGGTTTAGCAATTTCAGGTGATCTCAATTATTTTATTGTGATGTTTTTGGGATTATATAGAGTAGAAGAAGAACAAGGAAAAGATCTAGCTTACATTTATCAGATAATCTATGATTTTGATTCAGGAAAACCACTACAAGATTTTTGGTTTCTGAATGATTTAAAATTACCTAGTGAATTTACTACCATTAAAAAACAAATTCAACCAATTATAATTAATAATGATTTTACTGATATTTTTATACGTTCTTTAAATACACAAATTGAGAGCCATTCTGATAAATATATATACCACAAGAAAACAGATAAATATGAATATCTCTCTTATTTGCAGTTACCGAAGTGTCATAGTTTAACTATTAGCAAAAATAACCTTTTTTTAGTTATAGGTACAACTGATGGATTTATCAAAATCTATAAAATAGAACCTGATAATAAGCAGAAATTAACTTTAAGATCTGACACACAACGCCATTACAGTGCAGTTAATTCAGTGGTATTTAGTCCTAATTCTGACATATTAGTTAGTAGTGCAGATAACCTGATTAAAATTCACCAAATAGAACCATTTTCAACAATAGCAACTATTTTCCATGATTATAATAGTTGTAAATCCCTGATTTTTAGTCCCGATGGTAACACAATCTTTGGGATTACTAATGATAAAAATATAACCCAATGGGATATTAATACCAAAGAAGAAATCAGGACATTTCCAGGCCGTGAAACTAATCTTATCACCCTCGCAATTCATCCCGAAGGCAAAATTTTAGCTAGTAGTTATGAGGATAACACCGTTAAATTTTGGTACATTCCCACGGGAGAAGAAATCCACAGTATTAACGAAGAAGTAAGGGTAATGTCCTTTAGTTCAGATGGTCAGACCTTCGCTACTTTAAATAATAATACCGCGAAATTGTGGCGATCGCCCATGGGTTTGTAGTTGCGCGGGAAGCGCTATATTCTGTAGGGGTCAACGGCCGTTGACCCCTACCGCACAACAACGAGCGTTTAGATTTAGACAATAAAAGGGTAAAAAATAACCCATAAATCAGCTTTTGTCAAGGAAATATCACAAAACTTTACTTGATAAGTTTATCCAAAAAACTTAAAAGCAGTTTGTCAAATTTCACAAAAAAAAGGGCATAATTATAAAGATAGGATTTTAAATTTTCTCACTTAATTAAAAATTTGTTTAGCAATAAAATTCTTGGCGTTGCATGACTCTGAGATGAAATTGTAGGGGCAATCCCTTGTGGTTGCCCCCGAAACGCTGATAGGGTAGGGACAAGCCCTACCCCTACATTGAAAATAAATATCAAATCATCTTGCATAGGTGCAACGCCAAATTCTTTAAGTGAAAAAGGAACAATCACTAATCTAAAACTGTCAAAAAAAAGTCTGAGAATTAATTTAATCAAGAATAATACCAAGGAAAATCAAAGATGGATAGAATCATGGATGATATTAGAATCGCTCCTCCCTATTATGGGGATTATTGGAAACCTGATACTGATGCAGTGGAAGACTATAGCAATACAGCACAAAATACTGCTGTTACCATTGATGTGTTGGCGAATGACACCGACAAACAAAATGACATTTTAACCATTACCAACTATGGTGGCGATTATTGGTTTAAAGGTACACTGCAATTAAATGATGATAATACCATCACCTATACTCCCGAAACCGGTTTTAGTGGTTATGAATATTTCTACTATACCATTATTGATGGTAATGGCAATACAGACACCGCTTCTGTAGGAGTTTACATTGCACCGAATGTGGATGCTGTGGAGGATTATGATACTAAGACAGTGCAAAATACTCCTGTAACCATTGATGTGTTGGCGAATGATACGGATCAAGAAGGTGACAGTTTAACCATTACTAAGTATGGTGGCGATTATTGGTTTAAAGGTACACTGGAATTAAATGATGATAATACCATCACTTATACTCCCGAAAACGGTTTTAGTGGTTATGAATTTTTCTACTATACCGTCACGGATGATGATGGAAACACCGATACAGCCTCGGTAGGAATTTACATCGCACCGAATGTGGATGCGGTGGAAGATTATACTAATACAGTAATTGATACTCCTGTAACTCTTGATGTGTTGGCGAATGATACCGACTTAGAAGGTGACAGTTTAACCATTACCAGTTATGCTGGAGATTGGTATTTTCAGGGTACATTGCAATTAAATGATGATAATACCATTACTTATACTCCTGCAAATGGTTTTGTTGGTTACGAAAATTTCTACTATACTGTCACGGATGATGATGGTAACACCGATACCGCTTATGTCGGGGTTTACATCGCACCGAATGTGGATGCGGTGGAAGATTATACTAATACACTAATAGATACTGCTGTAACTCTTGATGTGTTGGCGAATGATACGGACAAAGAAGGTGATCAATTACAAATTACCAAGTACGAATCTAACTCCTATTCCGGTGCTACCATTGCTTTAACTGGAGATAATAAGTTACTCTACACTCCTGCCTCTGGTTTTGTTGGCTATGATGGTTTTAGCTATAGCATTGATGATGGTAATGGTAACACCGATACGGCGTGGGTTGGTGTTTATGTGGGTTATAGTGAGGATGATCCCACAATTGTGACTAAACCTCCTATTTATTATCTTAATGATACGGAATCTGGTTCTTTTGTCAAGGGTAAAGGGCAAAATTCTGATGACAAAATCCCTTCCTCGATTCAAACAGGAACTAAAAAAGGAGACAAATTAGAAGGTACTTCCGATGATGATTTAATTGACGGCAAAGAAGGCCATGATACTATTTTAGGCCGTGCTGGCAATGATCTTATCAAGGGCGATCGAGGAAAAGATACCATCAGAGGTGGTCAAGGTGATGATTTGATTAATGGTGGTCAAGGTGACGATAAACTATTTGGTGATAACGGAAATGATAGTTTATGGGACATTGAAGGTAATAACCGTTTAAACGGTGGTAAAGGTGACGATAAATTAATTGTCGATTTTGATGCGAAAAATATCTTAATCGGTGGTCAAGGTAGTGATCAATTTTGGTTAATTGCCGATGATTTAGATGATGATAACCTTAAAAATATCACTAAGATTACTGATTTTAAAGCTGGTGAAGACAAAATTGGTCTGGTGGGAGACGATTTCACTTTTGATGATCTTAAGTTTCAAGGTTCTAGCATCCTGCTCGATGATGTTAAACTTGTTACCCTTCAAGGTGTTAAAACTAATAGTTTAACTGAAACTGATTTTCTGTTTGCTTTTTCCACTGATGATTTAACTTAGGAGATTGTATAGTAATTCCAAATAAAAATTAAACAAAAGTTTTTAGTTTGTTGTTGGACTTTAGTCCTAAGAAGCGTTAAAGCGCAACTACGAACCTATTTTTCAACTGTTTTAATCTTAATTGGAATCACTATAGCTTGTAGGGTGGGTTAGGTGGCGAAAAATCCCCAACCACCACCCGCATTGAACAATCCACCGTAACCCACCAGACAGTAGATGGTGGGTTATGGCAAGCTTGATGATTTAGGTGGATCATCTTGGCTTGTTGGCTGCCCTAACCCACCCTACAATTTGATTCGTCTTGCTTGACAAAATTACGATTCTGTGCATTAATCTTAAATTAAGAAAAAAAATGGGGAATTAAGTTTAAAAGTTCCCTGTTTTTTCAGAAAAAACTAGCATCTTTTTTAATAAAGAAATAATCCCGTGGTTGGCGTTCGAGATCAAGAATAGACTTCTAGCAGAAGTCTAATTGACAAATCCCATTAATTGAAAAAAGCTAATTTCTGAGAATTAATGCCATTTGAGAGTAGGTGGACACCAAAAGAGGTTTTTGCTAGAAATGCCAAGGTCCTGTAAAATACTTCCCATAATTCCCGTACAATAATCCCAATAACCCTGATCCTCGTACATTCGATCAGGGTTAAAGTCATAATTGTAATGAATTACGTTGGGCAACCAAGCATATTCCCTGCTATCTTGGGGGGAAATGATCAATAAACGGAAGGGTTTGCCCTCGCATTTCCACTTCAATTTTTCGACTAGATCGATTATTCCTTGGCGATCGCAGTAACTATTTCTGACAAACAATAATTCATCAGCATAACGCATGGTAAACCAAAAACGCTCCGAACGTGCGTGATAACGGGTGTACATCCGTTCAAAAACAGGATTCAGGTCAGTTAAGGGGTCTTCATCATCTTCTATTTCATGGGCAAAAGATAACCCTGACCACCTACGATGGTAGATACGATGTTCTTCAGGGTTATAACAGAGTAGGTCACGATTCCACATATCTGCGAAACCGTGGGCAATCATATCGGCAACATCGCCAACGTCGGTAGTGCGTGTCAAGTCGAAAGGATAGGCCGGTCCATCATAACCCAATTTATAAAGTACCATGCGAGCTGCACACCGCGCTCCTAAAGGAATGATTCCTACCCGACTGATGTCGGCTAGTTGACACTGGTATTCAAATATTACCGCAGCTTTTGGCGGAATTTTGAATCGGCTGGCCAAACCATCTTGATCAATCATGACAGTTCTAAAGGGAACATCCGGAAAAACCAAGTCCTGATAAACTCCAGAAGTCATATTTTTCAAGGAGTTACGGACTTGTTTCCACATGGGATGAATATTGTATTCATGGCCAGTTTCATTTATTACCCAGAAATTTTTGTCATTTTCCTTAATAATGCCTATTTGACCATCGTAGAATAAAACATCTGACTGCGGTGGTGTAAACCAGTTAACCACGGATACATATTCAACTTCCGTTGCTCCAGGTATATAAAAATAGGTGTCAATAATCCCCGACTCTGTTAGTTCAAAAAAGGGGAGGATTCCGGGTTGAAAGTTTTTAGCAAGATAGAGACCAGGTCTGAGGGCAGTTTGCTTTTTTAAAGCGGTTTGCAGTGGTTCAAACTGAGGAGTTATACCGTAATTATAGACAGAATAATTAACAAATTTTATGCTATTTTCGTTTAAATTACTAATAACTTCAAAATTCGTAGAGTCTTGATAGATAAAATTTTGCCTAGTCTCTTGTAACTTTTTTACTTCTTGTTGAATCTCTTTTTTTTTAATATTAAAAAGGTTTAAATTAATCGATTCATACATTAATTGATGACCCTTACTATTCGGGTGAGCAGGATCAAAAGAAGTATCATCTCGCCAATGTCCGTGGCCATCATCAAGATGATCTAACCAATTTAAGACGGGTAAACCCCAACTTAGGATTCTCTGGTGAGTCTCTTTTAATAACTGATAATGTTCAAAGGAATAGTAATTATGGGGGTAAAGACCACCTAACACGGGAATTGCACCGATTTCTTTGGTCATTTTTACCAACTGTTGTAGCCCAGCTTCAAAACGTCGTTGTATTCCCTTTTGTTCATTTGGTTTAGAGTAGGCTAATCCCTCATTACCGAGGGATAACGCAATAATGACGAGGTCTGGTTTTTCTGGTGTCACCAGGGAGGGAAAACGAGAGATAGTTCTACCCACATTCGCTCCCGACTCGGAAACATTGACCACCTGATGACCGTATTTTTCAGCTAAGGTTTCAGATAGAAGTTGTACCCAACCTTTTAACAACCAAGATTTATACCCCAATGCCACCGAACTACCAATAACAACAATTTTGAGACCTTTATTTTGTTGAGGTAGAGTAATTTTTGGCTTAGTTTGGGTTAAATAGCCAAAGGGATAGGGTTGCCAATAACCAAAAGCTCCATCATCCACCGTAATAATCTGATTTTCCATCTCATTAGAAATCAATAGTCGGCGATTAGGTGCAAAATTTTCCCATTCTATGTTACCCTGTTCATCTTTGATTAAGTATTTATACTCGATAATGTTTAGCTGATCATACTTGAGGGGAAAGCGAAAATTAAGCGCTTTTTCCGTTGACCACATCGGGTAGCGATCGCCATTGGTGTGGAGAGCAATAGACTTATTAACATCCCACTGTCCCAAATCGGGTGTTGAGCCAACGATCTCCACAGCTTGACCAGGTTTAGTATGGGCAGTAAGTTCAAATTTATACATAAAACTTTTTTTAATTTGAGCAAAGACTACCATAAACAACCCTTAAAATCTGTCGTTAAGATCACTTTCTTTGTTTGCCTTTTCGCTGATAAAAACGTATTTTTGTCAAGTCTTTGTTACAAAACTTAAGATTTAGCGCCGCAAAACTAAATTTATTTTATTTTCCAAGAAAATAGTCCTGAAAATTAGGGCTAAAATCGCTTTAATTTTGCGTTATTGAGCTTAAAGTAAAGCTAATCACCTTATATCGGTCAAATTTAAGCGAATACTTCAGAAATTTCCCTAATTTACTCCTTGTTTAATATAAGAATAACCAGTATGATTATCATAGAGTTTTTTAAATAGTAATTAAGATTTAGATTGTCATTTAACTATAAAGGTTCAGTGAGTAAAGGATTTAACCATGCAAATAACCAATAAAATTCATTTTCGTAATTTACAGGGAGATCTGTTCGGTGGTTTAACCGCAGCCATCGTTTCTCTCCCTATTGCTCTCGCTTTCGGTGTTGCTTCTGGAGCCGGTCCTGTGGCTGGTTTATACGGTGCGGTGTGTATTGGTTTTTTCGCCGCTCTTTTTGGCGGTACACCAAGTTTGATTTCTGAACCGACTGGTCCCATGACCGTGGTTTTCACAGGTATTTTAGCCAAGTTGACAGCAACCGCTGATAGTCCAGAACAAGGTTTGGCCATGGCCTTTACCGTGTCCATGTTGGCTGGAATCTTCCAAATAATTTTTGGTTCTTTCCGTCTTGGTAAATATATTACGATGATGCCCTATAGTGTGATTTCTGGCTTTATGTCGGGAATTGGTGTCATTTTAGTAATCCTCCAAATTGCGCCATTTTTAGGACAGAAAGCGCCTAAAGGCGGTGTGGTAGGTACTATTCAAAACTTACCAAATCTCCTCGCAAATATTAGTATTCCTGAAACAATTTTAGCGGCTATTACTATTGCAATTATTTTTCTTTATCCTAAGAAATTAAAGCGTTTTGTTCCTCCCCAATTAGTCGCTTTAATTTTGGGTACAATTATCTCTTTAGTGGTATTTCAAAATGCCGAAATTAATCGCATTGGCGAAATTCCCATGGGGTTGCCTACTCTGGTTCTTCCTACTTTTAAACCAGACCAAGTTACCATCATGATAGTAGATGGCATTATGTTGGGTATGTTAGGCTGTATTGATACCCTATTAACTGCCGTTGTTGCTGATAGTATTACCCGCACTCATCACCAATCAAATAAGGAATTAATCGGTCAAGGAATTGCCAATATTGTGTCAGGTTTATGTGGTGGTTTGCCCGGTGCAGGTGCTACCATGGGTACAGTGGTTAACATCCAAACAGGTGCAAAAACGGCGGTTTCTGGTCTAACTCGGGCTTTAATTTTATTAGTTGTACTTCTTTGGGCAGCAGGTTTAGCGGAACAAGTCCCCATGTCTGTGTTAGCAGGTATCGCCCTTAAAGTAGGTCTTGATATTCTCGATTGGAGTTTCTTGAAACGCTCTCATAAGGTATCTTTAAATGGTTCTTTGATTATGTACGGTGTCCTATTTTTAACCGTATTTGTTGACCTCATTGTAGCGGTGGGTGTCGGTGTTTTCATTGCTAATATTTTGACCATTGAAAAGTTAAGTAATCTCCATTCTGAATCGATGAAAACTGTCACAGATGCTGACGATGAAATTAATTTAACTCCTGAAGAAAATGCCCTTTTAGATGAAGCTAATAATCGCGTTTTATTATTCTATCTCAGTGGTCCCATGATTTTCGGTGTTTCCCAAGCGATCTCCCGTGAACAAACCGCCATGAAGGAACATGATGTTCTAGTCCTTGACCTGAGTGATGTACCAATGTTGGGTGTTACTGCCTCATTGGCGATCGAAAATACGGTACAAGAAGCAGTTGATAATAAGCGTCAAGTTGTCATTGCCGGAATTAAGCCAAAAGTTGAAGCAAGATTGGCAAAATTAGGACTATTCGAGATTGTTCCCCCAGAAAATATCGTTCAAACTCGCAAAGAAGCTTTACAATTAGGGCTCAATTTTGTTAAAGATAAAGCGATTAATTTGGATTCAGGAATGTATAATTAAACAGAACAAATCATGGTTTTTAACTATCAAAATAAGGTGAGTTAAACTCACTTTATTGATAGATTGGCTCAAGAGTCTAGTTGGTGATAAAATAACAATGATTGCAACTGACAAAAGTTCTAAAAATCGGCTTTCTGATTTGAATATTACCGAAGAAATTGGTCTCAACCAAAATAACTTTTAATTAAGGATAAATTTATGTCCATATTTTCCAATTTTTCGCCCTTATTAGCGACCACCGAAGCAGAAAATGCTCCCATAGTTTTAACTGGAGTTTTACTCAGTTTAGTTGTCATTTATTTAGCCAGTAAAATAGGTGGTGAGTTATCGAAAAAGCTCGATTTACCACCGGTTTTAGGTGAATTAGTCGGTGGTGTAATTATCGGAGCTTCAGCCTTACATTTACTGGTATTTCCCGAAGGAGGAGCCGTAGCTTCTGACTCCTTAGTTATGCAATTATTAGAAAAGATTAATAATCTTAATCCCGAAGCAATTAATCAGATTTTTGCCAGTCAAAGTGAAGCGGTTTCTATACTGTCTGAATTAGGGGTAATTATTCTCTTATTTGAAATAGGTTTAGAATCGGATTTAAGGGAATTACAAAAAGTCGGTTATCAAGCAGCAATTGTAGCTGTTGTTGGTGTAATTGCTCCTTTTGCTGCTGGTACAATTGGCCTAATTTTGCTATTCCATGTTCCCACAATTCCCGCTATTTTTGCTGGTGCAGCCCTTACTGCTACGAGTATAGGAATTACCTCAAAAGTGTTGTCAGAATTAGGATATTTAAAGTCAAGAGAAGGCCAAATTATTGTGGGAGCGGCGGTAATTGATGATGTTTTAGGGATTATCGTTTTAGCGGTGGTAGCTAGTCTGGCTAAAACCGGTGAAATTGATGTCATGAATTTAATTTATCTCATTATTAGTGCTTCAGTTTTCTTACTTGGTTCGATCTTTTTAGGACAATTTTTTAACCAATCTTTTGTCACTATTTCTGATAAATTACAAACTAGAGGGCAATTAGTAATTCCGGCTCTTATTTTCGCTTTTTTAATGGCATTTTTGGCTAATGCCATTCATTTAGAAGCAATTTTAGGCGCATTTGCTGCTGGTTTAGTATTAGATGAAACGGATAAACGCAAAGAGTTAGATAAACAAATAATTCCCATTGCCGATATTTTAGTGCCAATCTTTTTTGTTACTGTAGGAGCAAAAACAGATTTAAGTGTTTTAAATCCTTTCATAGTCGAAAATCGCGAAGGATTAATTATTGCTACCTTTTTAATCGTAGTTGCTATTATTGGAAAAACCATTACAGGTTGGTCAGTTTCAGGAAAAGAACAGCTTAACCGACTTGCTATTGGCTTTGGCATGATTCCACGGGGTGAAGTTGGATTAGTTTTTGCGGGTATTGGTTCGGCTAGTGGTGTATTAGACAAGCCCTTGGAAGCCGCTATCATTGTGATGGTAATTATCACTACTTTTATCGCACCTCCTTTGCTTCGTTTTGCTTTTAAAAACCCGGCTAAACAATTAACTACTGATAGTAATTAATCTAAAATAGTGGCAAATTATATTTGTCACTACTTTCAATTTCTTGAATTCACACAACTATGAAAAAAAACGATAATTTATTAGCCAAAATTAAGCACTTTTTTAGTGATGATAACTTTTTACATGGCATTCATTCTATAGAAAATATAGTTTCTAAACTATTATCAATCGCTTTAATTATTGTTATTATTGTTTCATTATTTGATTTAGTTCTTATTTTGATTAAAGATTTATTTACTACCCATCCTATTGGTTTTTTTAATAAAACTTTAATCGAAATTTTTGGACTATTTCTTAATGTTTTAATTGCCCTTGAACTCCTAGAAAATATTACTGCTTATCTGAAAAAACATATTGTTCAAGTGGAATTGGTTGTTGTTACAGCCATTATTGCCATCGCCCGCAAAATTATCATTTTTAACCCCAAAGAATACGAAAAAATAGATTTAATTGCCCTGGGTTTTGCTTGTGTCGCACTGTCTCTGAGTTATTGGCTCATTCGCAAACTAAATCAAGATAATCGTAACAATTAAGGATTAAGAAGATGATCATAAAATAAAAGTTTAAAAGTAAGCCCTAAAAATTAACAAATCGGTCTAATTAATGGTAAAATCGCCTTACTTTTATCTGGTTGTTAACTATGGAAACTAATTTTGAAGTTTGCGATCGCGATCTTTCCCCCGAAACCTTAACCCGTTATCTGTCGGCTGAGGCGATCGCCATTGACACAGAAACCATGGGCTTAATTCCCCAACGCGATCGCCTGTGTTTAGTGCAACTATGTGATCCTTCCGGCTACGTGACGGCGATAAAAATAGCAAAAAAACAGACGGAAGCTCCGAATTTAAAACAATTAATGGAAGCCAAAAATATTCTTAAAGTGTTCCACTTTGCTAGGTTTGATGTCGCCCAATTAAGTTACCAATTAGAAATAGAAACTAACCCAATTTTTTGTACCAAAATTGCCAGTAAACTAGCGCGAACTTACACTTCAAGTCACGGGTTAAAAAACCTAGTTCAAGAATTAGAAAAAATCGAATTAGACAAAACGTCCCAATGCTCTGACTGGGGAAATGCGGTCAATTTGTCGGAGAAACAATTAAGTTATGCGGCCAATGATGTGCGCTATTTACTAACAGTAAAAGACAAATTAATTGAGATGTTAAAAAGAGAAGAACGTTGGGAATTAGCCCAAAAATGTTTTAATTGTATTCCCCTTTTTGCGGAACTAGATTTAAACTTTTACCAAGATATTTTTGCCCATTAATTGTTACTAATTATTAACTATTAGTTATTAGTTTGGATTTTTCTGACCAATAACCAATAGCCCATAACTAAGACAGATATCGTAAAATAACTTAATATTCGATCATATTAACCAAAAATCAGGAGAATTAGACTTGGAAGCCAATAAAGAAAAAATCCTCGTCGTTGATGACGAAGCGAGTATTAGAAGAATCCTAGAAACTCGTCTATCCATGATTGGTTATGACGTTGTTACCGCAGCTGACGGAGAAGAAGCCTTAGAAATATTCCGCACTACTGAACCTGATTTGGTCGTATTAGACGTAATGATGCCCAAATTAGACGGTTACGGAGTCTGTCAGGAATTGCGCAAAGAGTCAGACATTCCCATTATTATGCTAACCGCATTGGGGGACGTTGCCGATCGCATCACGGGGTTAGAATTAGGAGCTGACGATTACGTCGTCAAACCATTTTCCCCCAAGGAATTAGAAGCAAGAATCAGGTCAGTATTGCGTCGAGTGGAAAAAACAGGAGCTTCGGGTATTCCGAGTTCGGGAGTTATTTCAATTGCAGCTATAAAAATTGATACAAACAAACGCCAAGTCTATAAAGGAGACGAGCGTATCCGTTTAACGGGAATGGAATTTAGTCTTTTAGAATTATTGGTTAGTAAGTCTGGCGAAGCTTTTTCTCGCTCAGAAATTTTACAGGAAGTTTGGGGTTATACTCCAGAGCGTCATGTTGACACAAGGGTCGTAGATGTTCATATTTCCCGTTTACGTGCTAAATTAGAGCAAGATCCCTCAAATCCTGAGTTAATCCTCACTGCTAGAGGAACAGGCTATCTCTTTCAGCGTATTTTAGAATTAGGAGACGACTAAAATAGTTAATAGTTGATAGTTGATAGTTTTTATAACAAGCTTCAATTGTCAACTAAAAATGTTTTTAATTGTTAATTAATATTTATGAACAAATCGAACGGAAGTTCAATCTTAAGGTTTTTACCCCTGAGTGTCGGCATTTTAGGGGGATTATTATTAATGGTAAATCGTTTAACTAATCTCAATATTACCGATTCCCAAGCGCGGGGTGATGCCATCGCCATCATTGAAAGTGCCGTGTTAATTTTGGTGACAATTTTATGGCAACAAGTCCAATCTTTACCGCCAGATACTGTCGAATTAATTGGTCAAGAGGGATTAGAAATAGCGGAAACGTTACCAGAAAATACAAAAAAAGAACTAGCTTGGGCGAGTCGCTTACTTTTAACTAATACAGTTACCCGCTCTTTAGTTATTTATTATCAAGGTAAAACCATTTTGCGTCGGGGAATCTTAGGAACTAACTCCCAAGTTAAACCAGGAGCAATTGTCAAACGGGTTTTAGACACAGGAAAACCCGTTTATTTAGTGGATTTAAAACTGTATCCTGGCCGAATCGAATTTGATTATCTTCCCAAAAATACTCAAGGAATAATTTGTCAACCATTAGGCAAAAACGGCGTTTTAATATTAGGTGCAAATGCTCCCCGTAGTTATACGAAAAAAGATGAAAATTGGATTGAAGGTATTGCCGAAAAATTAAGCGAAACTCTTTTAGAAAATTATTAGTAAATTGTAAAGTGGGTAAAATGGCGAAAAATCTTGTTATCAAATCAAGAATATTCAGGCCCTTTTACCCACCCATTTATATAGTAATTCCCATTAAGATTAGAACAATTGAAAAATAGGTTCGTAGTTGCGCTTTAGCGCTTCTTAGGACTAAAGTCCAACAACAAACTAAAAACTTTTGTTTGATTTTTATTGGGAATTACTATAATTAATTAATGGTGATGATGGTGATGATCATGATCGTGATGATGGTGATGATTAGCTAAATTTAGGTTAACTATTGCACCAGTTTCTGATAATAAAGCCTCAATTTGTGGGTGAGCCCAACTCGCAGCCATGGCCAAAAATTCGGCATCATCATTAACACAATTCATCTGCACAAATTTAACTTGACTATTACGATGTTGTAAATGGTGAATAATATGTTCCACATCCAACAAAGTTTCGTGATTTTCCGTCGCGAAACCAATGGGCATCATCATAACAGCTTTTGCGCCTAAATCAATGATATTTTGTGCGGCTAATTCTGCGTTAGGTTGAGTCCAATCAATCAAGGGAGTATCATGATTTAACCAACCCACAGAAATTAAGGGATATTTATTAATTAATTTTTCCCTAACTAAGTCATAAAGTGCCTGACTTTCCTCAATTCCGGAAGTAAAACCTTTGGCTTTATGGGGGCAACCATGGTTCATTAAAACGATACCAATTTGTGAAGGTAAATAGGATTCTTTTAACTCAGAGGCTATTTTTTGCTCCACCATATTGGCCAGTAAATTGATATATTCGGGCTCGTTATAAAAGGAGGGAATATAACGGGAAGATTTAAGCCAATGTTCGTCTCCTTCTGCTAATTTGGTCAGCCCATTATTCACCTGTTCAACGGCAATTCCACTGGTAAAAATTGAATCGACAACTAATAAAGGATAGATCAATAATTTATCAAAACCTTCCTCTTTTATTTGGCTTAAAACTTGATCAGGTAAAAAGGGTGCACAGAAATTAAATGCTTTGAAAACTTTAATTTTGTCTCCCCAAGTTTTCTTTAATTCCTGTTCAATTCCTTCCCTTTGTGCTTCAAAAATTTTATTATGGGGGGAAATAAAATTATTATGTTGATGTCCCCATTCATGGAGATCAAAAATGGCCAAAACTTTGGCTAAGGTGGGATAAATCCATGTGGGCACAGGAGCAAATTTGGCGGTTAATAATTGCAAAGCTTGCTCATTGTAATTGGCAAAGTCTTCATAGCTTTCCACTTCGCCATATCCCATTAATAAAACCGCTACTCGGTCTGTTCCGGCAACATTGGTAGTTGCTGATTGTGTCCTTTCTGGGCTTGCTACCATATCAATCTCCGCGAGAATATCTTATCCCCTAGGATAGCATTTTAATTTGGTAGGAGGTAAGAGGGAAGAGGTAATAGGTAGGGTTTGCTGAATAAATGGCTGGTGAGGGCGAGTTGATAGTTGATAGTTGATAGTTGATAGTTTGACCGGGTCTTTTGACGAGCAAAAATCTTGATTAATCCCCGTAAATGTAAGGTTTTTTACTATTATTTGTTGACATCCTTGCACTTAATTCAAGTCCCACCAACTTGCAAGTCTTGATCTACATAGCTGTCAGCTTTTTTCCGTAAACCCTAGGTAAGAGGGAAGAGGTAAAAAAAGCGAGATATTTCTTGATCAATAACTTCAAGTTGTAAGCTGATCAAGTGTAAAAAGACTAATGGTTAATTGTCCTTTATTTGATAGGATTTAAACATGGCCTGTGTACCATCAAATTTAACATTTCCTGCTTCTAATTCCGCCGCAATTTTAAATAGTTTATCCGCTAATTCTATCCCCGGTAAATTTTGCTGATCAATTTCTTTTACTATTCTTAAATCCTTGAGAATATGCTTAATCATAAACCCCGGAGCAAAGTCAGAATTAGTAATTTTTGGTCCTAAATTTGTTAAAGCCCAAGAACCAGCCGCTCCCGTGCTACAAACCTGTATCATTAAATTGGGATCAATCCCCTGTTGTTCAGCCATTTTGATGGCTTCGCACAAACCCACCATGTGAAGGGCGGCTAAAACTTGATTGCACATTTTGACAGCTTGACCACTACCCACATCTCCGCAGTGAGTTATATTTTGTCCCATTGCTTGAAAATAAGGTAAACCCTCTTGAAAATCCCTTGATTCGCCGCCTACCATGATAGTTAAAGTCCCCCCTTTTGCACCCAGATCGCCGCCGGAAACAGGGGCATCTAAGAAGCGTAAATGATGGTTTTTTAGCTGGATACCAATGGTTTTTGCTGTTTTGCTGCCAATGGTGCTAAAATCGACAATTAAAGCGTTTCTTTGAGCATATTTAACCACTGATCCTAAAATCACTTCTTCCACGTCGTCCGTATCCCCCAAACAGGTAAAAATAATGTCAGCAGAAGCAACGGCAGCCTCAAGGGAAGATACCACCTTAACTCCGGCATTTTCGGAACTTTGAACATGGGGGCGATGTGGGGTGCGATTCCAGCCCGTGACGGGGAAACCATTTTTGACTAAATTGGCAGCCATGGGCGCTCCCATGACACCTAATCCGAGAAAAGCTAATTTTTGGCTCATTTTTTCAGAAAAATGCGAGGTTTAGTTGAGTTTAATCAGGCTAAAAAGTTTAAAATAGCTTAAACTCAAATTTAGTATATCAATGTGAAGTCTGGTTAAAGTTGAATGACACAACAAAATTACGAGTCAGCCATCGCCCAAACAGAAGAATTGCTCAATCATTATGGCTTTGAGTTAAGGGGATATACCGCCCAACAATTGATTGGTTATTGGAGCAAAAAATATCATCCTCTTTGGGTACGTTTAGCCGTTGTTGAAGCTTTGTATCAAGGACGTTATAAAGCGGTTTCTGTGGAGCAAATTCTTAATTTTTGGTCAAGAAAAGGTGCTCCTACTTTTCATTTTAACCATGAATTTGAACGGTTAATTTGCCGTAAATTACCCCGTTATTTAGCTTCTTTTGCCTATTCTTCTTATGGGAGTAAACAACATCAAGAAAAGTTATATTTACCCGCTTCTTTAAGTGCAGAAGTTGACAATTTTACGGCGGAAAAAGATTCGACAATAAGCCCTGAAAATCCCACAATTTTAGAAGCTGTTACCCAAGAATTTCGAGAAGAAAAACAGGATAAATTAGCTTTAATTGCCAAACAATTTAAGGCTAGTTCCATTGATAAATTTAAACCGCCCTCTGATCATTCTAATTTGTATGTAAAATTAAAGGAAGCTTTGACAGTAAATGGTTAATACTATTTTTTGTTAATCATTTTTGTTTGAGAATAACTTGTCAAAATATTAGTTATTTCTGTTAATTTTTCTAAGGTATTACTATCAATATCTTGAGCAAAAGAAGCGACTATATCAGGATTACTAATCGCTAAAAATTCCTGTAATTTTTGATAGGAATTAATGGCTTGAGCTTCTTGTTTAGAAACTAAGGGAGTCCACACATAAATTCGCCCTTTTTTGTCACAATTTAACCAACCTTTAACCGTTAATCTTTTTAAAACTGTGGTAACAGAAGTATAGGCCAATTCTCGATCTGGATCCGCTAAAATGCGATCGTGTACATCTTTTACCGTAACCAAATTTAGTTGCCAAACTATTTCTAAGATTTCAGTTTCTAAAGGACCAAGGGATAATTTTTGCGGACGATAATTCGGTAAAGCAGACATAGATAAATTAATCTTTAATAAGTAAAATAAATAACTAATAATTAATTTTTAGCTAATTAAGCTAAAAATTAATTATTAGTTATCCATTGTCAATGATCAATTGTCAATTATTTATTTTACCCAACCTTTGTCAGCGCTGCCTAAAACATAATTAGCCACGTCATCAATTTGAGCATCGGTTAAACGGCCCTTAAAAGAAGGCATTGCCATTTTGCCATTGTTTATTTGGGTTTTAATTTTCTCCAAGTCATACATATCATATTTTTCTAAATCAGCTTTAGAAAGCGTTTTTTGAGCATTAACCAAATTTTTACCACCAGCATGACAAGAAGCACAATTAGCGGTAAAAACCTTAGCTCCATTGGCCAAATCCCCTGCCCAAACTGGGTTGACACTAAATAAGGCAATCGCAGCAGCCATAACTAAAGACAGAAATAGTTTTCTCATGTTCAATGTTCCTTTTAAATATCCCCATAATCGTCATTAATTAAGGGTTTAATGTCAAAAGACAAGCTGTCGTATTGGATTTTGCCTAAAATTATCGAGGTTTTCGGTTATTTGGGCAAGTTGTGATTTTTTTTTCAGGGCAAAAAAAGGTTTAAAATAATTAGGGAATAGTCGATGTAACTTACGGAAAAAATAACAGCAATAATGAAACTAATTTGTTTAATTATCTTAATTTTGTTAGTCAATACTAAGCCAATTATCGCTAATAATTTAACACAAAGATGGCAACAATACCCTCATTGGGAAGAGCGGCCAATCTTAAATAGTAATGAAGATGATTTAATTTATCCTGACTGGCTGGAAGGTCAATGGAATGTTACCAGTATTTTAAGGGAACAAATAGCACCTTTAGCACCAAAAATAGTAACTCCAGGATTTAATAGTAATAGCAATTATTTAGATAAACCGATAAATTTTCAAGTACAATTTATCCCTAAATTAGTAACTTTTAAAAGCGCAATTATCGCAAAATATGGTCTAGTTGCTGATCGTGCTTTTAATGGGTTAAATATTGGTCAAGCTTATTTAGGAACTAATTTGTTAAATGTTAAGGTTGATCCAAATAATCCTAGCCGACAAATTACCTATTTAGCTGGTCAAAAACAACTTATTTCTACTGTGATCAAAAGAGACAGTGAATTAGTCACAAAAGATAACTTTATTGGCTCAGAAATTACACAACAATTATTCCGCAGTCCATCACAAATTTATCTCAATGAGGTAGAAACTACGACAAATTATCAGCTTTTAAATGAGCATAAAATAACCGCAAATCAAGTGACAGCAATTTATTTATCACCCCAAGACCCTAATTATTTAAAAACCTTGGGAAAACCAGTCGCTTTATATTATTATCAATTAGAATTAATTAAAAAAGAATGATCAAAATTTCCGAGTTTTCCCGACTGCCATTAATTCTGAAATATCTTTTGATTATTTTGTATTTTGAGAAGGAAAAATCTCAGCTAATTCTTCTTTACTCAGCTCCTAGGGAAAAGGATAAATTTTAGGATTAGGATTACCATGATTAAGAAATAACTTGGTAATTGTTTCCTCTTTGAGAGAATCTTCTCTCAGCTCCTGTTTTAATTCTTGTCTAGTCATTTGGCTAAAATTAGGTTTATTAATTTATTTTAAAATCCTGGTAAGTTAAGATTTCCCTAGTTATAATGGTGTGAAATAAGTAAATTTATTATCTAAAAACTTCCCGAAAAATGACAACAAATCAAGGTACAATTATTAGCATTCGTGGTAGCGTAATTAAAGGTTATTTCCCCGATAAATTGCCGAATATCTATCATAAATTAGTCACGGGAGAGGACAACAAAATGATAATTGAAGTCCTTTCCCATTTAGATGAACAGACAGTCCAAGGTATTGCTTTAACCAGTTTGCGAGGTTTGGCCAGGGGCGATCGCCTCATCGACACTGGCGCACCTTTACAAGTACCAGTGGGTCAACAATTATTGGGTAGAATGTTCAATGTTTTTGGGGAAACCATCGATCGCCTCCCGGAGATTGACTTTAAAGAATATCGCTCTATCCACCATCAATCCGTGCCTTTAAATCAACAAGCGACCCAATCGGAGATATTGGTAACAGGAATCAAAGCCATTGACATCCTCGCACCCATTGAAAGAGGGGGAAAAACGGGGTTATTCGGGGGAGCAGGGGTAGGAAAAACGGTGCTTTTATCTGAAATGATAAACAACGTGGTGAGGCAATACAAAGGAGTGAGCCTTTTTTGCGGAATCGGCGAAAGATGCCGCGAGGGAGAGGAATTGTACCGAGATATGGCAGAAATGGGCGTTTTAGAGAACACAGCGTTAGTTTTCGGGCAAATGAACGAACCACCGGGGGCAAGATTTCGGGTTGGCCATGCAGTTTTAACCATGGCGGAATATTTCCGCGACGACTGTAAACAGGACGTTTTGTTATTAATTGATAACATTTTCAGGTTTATTCAAGCAGGCTCAGAGGTATCTGGTTTATTAGGAAACTTACCCTCAAGAGTGGGTTATCAGCCAACTTTAGCGACGGAATTAGCGGAATTAGAGGAGCGCATTGCCAACACCGTCAAGGGTGCAATCACTTCTGTCCAAGCAGTTTACGTGCCTGCTGACGATTTCACCGATCCAGCGGCGGTTCACACCTTTGCCCACCTTTCTGCATCCATAGTTTTATCGCGAAAACGCGCCAGTGAGGGGCTATATCCGGCGGTAGATCCCCTCAAATCAGCTTCCAAAATGTTAGCGCCAAATATAGTGGGAGAGTATCATTATAATGTGGCTCAAGCTATCAGAAATACCCTGGCAAATTACGAAGATTTAAAAGACATTATTGCCATGTTAGGGTTAGAAGAATTATCACAGGAGGATAAAAAAATTGTCAAAAGAGCGAGACAATTAGAGCGTTTTCTGACCCAACCTTTTTTAACTACAGAACAATTTACGGGGTTAAAAGGTCGTTTTGTTACTGTGGAAAAAGCATTGGAAGGATGCGATCGCATTTTAAATGATGAATTTGCTAATTATCCCGAAAAAGCTTTATATATGGTGGGAGATATTGATGAAGTTAAAAAGTAAAAAATAATGATTAACTAACAAAAATGTACCTCAAAATATTATTACCAACCGAGATATTTTACCAATCAGAAGTAACGAAAATTATGGCAGAAGGAGAGCAAGGCTTTTTCACTTTACTTCCCCGTCATATAGATTTTGTTAGTGGATTAGTCCCCGGAATTTTATATATTTATCCCGAATTAAATGAAGAAAAATATATCGCCATTGACCAAGGAATTTTAGTTAAATGTGGCTCAGAAGTGTTAATATCTTCTCGTCATGCTATCAAAGGAACAAATTTAGAAACCTTAGAAAAAATAGTAAAAGAACAGTTTAAAATGTTAGATGAACAAGAGAAAAAAGCGCGTTCAGCTTCTGCTAGACTTGAAGCAGGAATTATCCGCAAATTTATCGAATTTGAGAGGTAATACTATCAAAAAAAGATTACTATGGAGCAGAAATCCGATTTTTTACAAAATATTGAGATAGCATTTTCTGATTAAGTATTATATACCCTCATTCCGAACCATTCTTCGAGAGCGTGAGGGGTGCATATTTAATGCTATTTAAAAACTTTTTTTACTATAGCAATTCTATGTTCGTTGTATCGAGACGTTGCAGGCAATGTCTCGACAGTAAGGGTTTGGTGAAAACATTTTTTTACAATCTATTTAGGAATGCTATATTCTGAAAAAAGTTTTTAAACTCATATTAGACAATGGTTTCAAAAAGAGAAAAATTTACTTTAAAACGGTTTCCCTGCTTGGTTGGAGAGGGTAGGGGTGAGGGTTAGATCACCTTTAATCGGAAAGTGCTGTAACTATTTTTTGGAGCATTTTAACTAATAATTGACGGGAATTTTCGGTTAATTTTTCTCCCTGACAAATTTCAGAACAAACTGATGGTAATTCTAACTTAAGTTTAGCTTGAATTTTCTCTTGTATGGCCTTCATTTCTGTTAATTTAATATTATCAAATAAACCCTCAGTTACTCCTAATAAAACCGCAATTTGTTCCTCTACTTTTAAGGGGTGAAATTCGTTTTGTTTTAAGATTTCCCTAACCCTTTTTCCCCTTTCTAAAGTTTGTTTAGTTGCCTCGTCTAAACGTGTTCCAAAACGCGCAAAAACTTCCAATTCCTGAAATTGGGAATAGGATAAACGTAAGTCTCCTGCAACTGCGCGATAAGCGGGTAATTGGGTTTTTCCGCCGACACGGGAGACGGATTTTCCCACTTCTACGGCAGGAAAAATGCCTTTTTGAAACAAGTCCGGAGTTAAGTAGATTTGCCCATCGGTAATGGAAATCAAGTTGGTGGGGATGTATGCAGATAAATTTTGCGCTTCTGTTTGAATAATCGGTAAAGCCGTAATTGAACCACCTCCCAATTCTGAACGCAAATGGGTTGATCTTTCCAGTAGCCGTGAATGCACATAGAAAATGTCCCCAGGATAAGCTTCTCGACCCGGTGGTCTTCTCAGCAATAAAGATAATTCCCGATAGGCGATCGCATGGTTAGTTAAATCATCATAAACGATTAAAACATCTTTGCCCTGTTCCATGAAGTATTCAGCCATGGAAGTAGCGGAATAGGGAGCAATGTATTGTAGGCCGCTAGGGTCATCACCCGAGGCCACAACCACGGTAGTATAATCCATACAGCCATATTTGTCTAAAATGGCAATGGTTTTGGCGACGGCCGCATTACGTTGACCGATCGCACAATAGATGCAGATAACTCCCGTGTCCTTTTGATTGATAATCGTATCAAGGGCAATCGTGGTTTTTCCCGTCTGGCGATCGCCCAAAATCAACTCCCGTTGTCCGCGACCAATGGGGATTAGCGCGTCAACGACCTTGAGCCCCGTTTGTAAGGGAACGGTGACAGGGGCGCGATCCATAATTCCGTAGGCTTCCCGTTCCACTGGGCGACGTTGACTAAATTTAATCGGTCCTAGATTATCAAGGGGGAGACCAGTTGGGCTTAAAACCCGACCAATGATTCCCTCACCTACCAAAATATCAAAAACCCGTCCGGTACGTTGAACGCGATCGCCAGCGCTCAAAGATTCACCATGATTTAATAAAATCACGCCAACTTCATCTGGGTCTAAATTAAAAGCCATCCCGAAAATATCATGGGGAAAACGGACCAATTCCTCTAATTTTACTCCCAACAAACCATCAACAATAGCGATACCATTACCGATGGATTTAATCGTACCAATTTCCCGAGTAGTTAACTCTAATTCATGGTTATCTACGACTTGACTAAATGTTTTAAAAGTATCATCTAACAGGGAATTTAAAGATTGTTGTGACATGGTTATTATTTATTAAATATTAGTTATTATAAGTGAGTAGGGTGGGCAGTTTGTTAGATAATTAATTGCTAGTTTTAATTCTTGTTTAAACTGCCCACCTTACCAGGGTATTTTCATTCTAAATTTTTTATTTTGAACAAGGAACATTAAACAGTGAATAAGCAATCTTTTTTGATAATCTATAGCCACAAATTGAGAATTTTATGACTTTTAATTATGATGGCAAATCCGAGAGTGAAAAATCCCCCCAATCCCCCAATACCCTAAGTCCCCACCGTTTTCACCTCCGAGAATGAAAACACCCTGCCACCTTACCAAGATAATTATCAATTATTAATGACAGTGGTTAAATTTTCTGATAAATTTTGTAAGTAATTTTCCAGACTCCAAACTATTTCTTGACTATTAAATGTTAAACTAATCCCACAAATTAAATCAGTTTGTATTTCAAAAGTAATCTGATCTTTAACTCCTGTATATTGTTCTATGGTTTGCGAAATTTTTTTTTGTTGTTCATTATTTAAAGGAAAAGCCGAACTAACGTTGATCTTATTAATCGCTATGTTAGCTAATTCATGCTGTGCTGTTTCCAAACGTTGTAAGAAGACATTTACGATGTGTTCCTCTAATTGAACATTAGCTAAATCAGCTAAACTTAAACGTAAGACGCGATAAATTTCCTCCAGAGTTTTTCGACGAACATTAATTAAAAAATCGGCTTTTTCTTGAGCTATTTCTTGATACCATTTTCTTTTGCTTTCTTGAATTTCTAGCTGAATTTTATCCACTAATTTTTGTCTTTCTTTTTCCGCTTCTTCCCTAGTTTTTAATAAAATTTCCTCCTTTTCTTCCTGTAATTTTAGATTTTGTTGACGATATTTTTCTAGCTCAGCTTCAGCGGCTATTCTTTTCTCATTAGCTTCATCTACCGTGGCTTTTATTTGTAATTTTCGCTGAATCATTGCCCTTGTAATCGGTTTATATAAAAACCTTTGTAACAGGGCCATTAAAATTAGGAAATTAACAATTTGAGCAAAATAAGTAAACCAATTTATTTCCATTATTTACCCTCCTGCTTGGTTAACAAAATAAGCCCAAAAAGGATTAGCAAATAGAATAATTAAAGCCACGACTAAAGTATAAATTGCCGTAGTTTCTACTAATGCTAAACCCACGAATAAAGTGCGAGTAATATTATTAGCTTCATCTGGTTGTTGGGCGATCGCACTTAAAGCTTGAGCTAAAGCCAAACCCTCACCAATAGCTGGACCTAACGCACCAATTCCCATGCCAATTCCTGCGCTAATTAAAGAAGCTGCTGCCACTAAACCGATATTATCAATCATCAAATTATCCTCATATTTATATAAAAATGTCAAATTGTTTAAGCAGTAATGAGTAATTTTTTACTGATTAATCCTTACTTTTATTATGCCTCATTTGCCATCCCAGACGCAATATAAACCATGGCTAAAATTGCAAAAATATAAGCTTGAATTACTCCCGTTAAGAGACCTAAAACTTGCATAATAACAGGGAAAAAAATCGGCATTAAAACGAGTAAAACAGTGATAATTAAGCCACCACTTAAAAGATTAGCAAAAAGTCTAATGGCTAAAGCTGCAATGCGAGCTAATTCCGAGATAATATTTAAAGGTAACATCAAGGGAACTGGTTCAAGATAGTTTTTTAGATAACCTAACCAACCCTTAGATTTAATCCCATAAAATGGAATAGCAATAAATACACAAGTAGCTAAAGCTGAAGTAGTAGAAAGTGAACCAGTGGGAGGTAAATAAAAAGGAATAATAGTCAGAATATTGCAGACTAAAATAAAGAGAAATAAAGTCCCAATAAAAGGTAAAAAATCACTAGCTTTTTGGCCAGTTGCAGATTCAATTTGCTCATTAATAATGGTCACCAAAAACTCTAAGATATTTTGGCCATCTTTTAATTTTGCAGAAGAAGAAAGGTGTTTTGTAATCCACCATGACGTAATGACCATTAATGCCATAATGACCCAAGTCACTATTAAAGTAGCATTAATAGTAATTAAACCTTTTTGCCAAAAAATCACTTGATCTGGACTAAGAGTCATAACCTTGTTTAACTATTTGGACAGAAACAAAACGAACTATTAAAAACCCGAATAAACCGAGTAACAAATATACCCAATTATAGCGAATTAAAACATAAAAAAGAATCAAACAGACAATTAAACGGCCCAGAAAACTCAGAAAAAGCCATAACCAAGGTCGTTTAACTTGGTAAACTTTTTTAATCGTCAACCAAAGTCCACCAAAATAGAAAACACCTAATAACAATCCAGCCATAAAAGCGACCACAAAAGGTAAAATAGTCATAATTATTTAGTAAAATTTACAGAACTTAATCCATTAGAAAATGAATCAGATCAATCAAGATAAACGTCAATATGCTCCGGCCACTGAACGAAATCAAGAGCCCATTTTTCAAGTATTACAGCGATTTTTACCCACCGAAGGCACTGTTTTAGAAATTGCTTCCGGTACTGGACAACACGCCAACTTTTTTGCGTCTTGTTTTCCTAGTTTACGATGGTATCCCTCAGATCCCCAGCCAATTTGTAGAGATAGTATTCAAGCATGGCGGGATTTTTCACCTTCTCCCAATCTTCAATTACCCTTAAATATAGACGTTAGTGAGGAGAATTGGTGGTCAAAAGTACCTCAAGAAATACAAGCAATAATCTGTATTAATATGGTGCATATTTCGCCGTGGAAATCCTTTTTAGGGTTAATAAAAGGAGCAGAAATACTATTACCAAATAACGGAATTTTATACCTCTATGGTCCTTATTTTCAAAAAGAGAAAATTACGGCTTATTCTAATCTTGAATTTGATCGGTATTTGCGATCGCAAAATGCAGATTGGGGATTACGTAACTTAGAAGAAGTGGTATTAAATGCAGAAAAACATCGATTAAAATGTATAGAAATTGTCGAAATGCCTTCTAATAACTTATCATTAATATTGCAAAAATATTAGGCTTGTTGTTGCGCTTTAGCGCTGCATTTTGCCAAAAAGAATCAAAATTTTATTTCAATATTTAAGCCATTTTCAGTTAGAAATTGGTCGAAATAATTTAGTAAATTTTCTGATTCTAACCGAGTTAAATCTTCAGCAATGAGATAACGTTTAATACCGTACCATAAAACAAGAGAATAGGATTGATGATAGATATTTTTGGTGTGAGAAATAACTTCTAAACGTGTAATATCTAGGGTATTTCCCAGCTTATTTTTTTTCAGAGTAGGGGATTTCCAACGAATTTTAAACTTATTTGGTGTTAATTCGACACAAGTATAACCAACTAATTGATTAAGAAAATTAATCAATAAATATAACCCAAATAAAGTAGAACCTAATAATAAAATTAAACCGAATACATTAATTTGAAAAACTCCTTTAGTGAAAATATATTTTAATAAATTAAACCAAGGAATTACCACTAAAAAATAATCCCAAATTAGACATTTAATTAAGCTTAATATCGTGGTAAATTGCCAACCTAAAGGTTTAATTTTAACGAATAATTTATGGGATTGTTTACTAAGATCAATTCGGTCACTAACAGGATTAATCTTAGTCTTGATTTCGCTTTCTAAACTCCCTAAAGCTTCCGTTGCTGAATTATATCTATCTTCGGCCATGGGTTCCACCATTTTCTCTAACCAAATTGCAAAATATTCAGCAAGAAAAGCATATTTATAAAAATCAATTTTTAGATTTTTCTGAGGTAAATCTGCGGGAGATTTTCCCGTAATTAAAAATATTAAAGTTGCTCCTAAACTATATAAATCAGAACTTAATAGGGTTTGTCCTCTAAATTGTTCCGGGGGCATATAACCCAAAGTGCCGACAAAAGTTCCCCCAATACTAACCGTATTTCTATACACATCCTGCACTGTTCCAAAATCTACTAAATAAACCAGATTTTGGGCAGTTAAAATGATATTTTGCGGTTTAATATCTCGATGAATTAAAGGAGGATTTAAACCCTGTAAATAAACCAGAATTTTCAAAGTTTGTCGGGCAATCTCCTTAACTTCCTCCTCACTAAACTTACGCCCATTTTCCACTAATTTTGCTAAAGATTCCCCCTCAATTAATTCTTGAACTAAGCAAAAGTAAGATTCCGTATCAGTTTTCTCCTCAAAATAATCGACATATTTAGGAATATTAGGATGAGCTAAATTCGCTAAAACTTTAGCCTCTCTTTCAAACAATTCTAAAATTTTCCAATCAGTAATATCCGTTAAAAACACAACCTTAACGGCTACTTTTTGCCGCAAATTTAGATTATTTGCCGAGTAAGTCACTCCCATATTTCCCCGACCAATAACCTTAATAACTTGATAACGCTCCTTAATTAAATCTCCTAATTGATGTATTCTGTTCATATTATTTAATTTTCTTTTTCGCTAATCTTAATACTTCCCTTAACAATTCTAAACGTATAGGCTTGGTAATATAATCATTCATGCCAGCCTCAAAACAGAGTTGGCGATCGCCATCCAGTGCATTAGCAGTCAACGCCACAATCCAAGGTTGGGGGCCAGTTTTTTGACGAATGAGACGTGTTGCCGTCAGACCATCCATTTCCGGCATTTGCATATCCATTAAAATGACATCATAAAACTGCTGATCCAACTTTTGCAAGACTTCCAGACCATTGTTAGCAACGTCAGCAGTATAACCCAACTTTTTCAGGAACAGAAGAGCAACCTTTTGATTGACCAGATTATCTTCAGCCAGCAAAATCCTCACCAGAGGGTTTTCTGTAGTTTTCATGGAAGTTTGAGTGCAAATCGACTCCGTCGGGAGGGAAGTTAAGGGAGCAGTTTTGACATTTAAAGTCAAGTAAAAAGTGGAACCTTGAGTTGGGGAATTTTGTAAAATCCAATTTTCCGGCGGATTCCCGCTAATATGACCGTTACTTTCAACCCAAATTCCACCGCCCATTAAATCAATCAAACTCTTACTAATTGTTAATCCTAACCCCGTACCACCAAATTTGCGACTAATGGACGCATCAGCTTGACTAAAAGGTTTAAATAATTTATCTAAGCGGGAAGGTTCAATGCCAATTCCCGTATCCTTGATTATGATCATTATCTCATACTTAGATTCGGTCAGCAATTTACTAGAAACCAAAACCGAAACGCTGCCTTTTTCCGTAAATTTAAGGGCATTTCCGAGCAAATTGAGCAGAATTTGGCGTAATCTAGCCGCATCGGCGACAATAGTTTTGGGAACATCCGGTTTAATTGTATATTCGAGGTTAATCCCTTTTTTGCTCCCTTGATTATGCAAAAGTTTGCCCACAGATTGAACCAGATCGGCAAGAATGAAAGGTTGTTCTTCTAACTGCAAATTCCCGGATTCGATTTTAGAAAAGTCGAGAATATCGTTAATAATCGTCAATAAAGTTTCGCCACTTTCGCCAATGGTTTGCACTAAATCCCGTTGTTCAGGATTCAAATTGGTATAAGAAAGTAGCTGAATCAGCCCAATGACACCATTCATGGGAGTTCTAATTTCGTGACTCATGTTGGCCAGAAACTCGCTTTTCGCCTTGGTGGCCGCTTCAGCAGCTTCTTTAGCCGAAATTAACGCCATTTCTGCTTGTTGGCGATGGGTAATATCTCTTGCCGCTGCATAAATCAAGTTATTTTTAGCTGTGGAGCGCCATTCTATGTAACGATAGTCGCCGTTTTTGGTTCGATAACGGTTGGTAAAATTGAAAATAATTTCACCTTGATCTAATTTCTCTAATGCCCTCATTGTGGCAGGTAAATCATCAGGATGGACAAAATCAAGGAATCGACAACCGGTTAACTCCTCTAGGGAATAACTCAGCACATTTTGCCAAGATGGGTTGACTTTGAGAAAATAACCTTCAAAATTCGCAATGCACAATAAATCTAAGGCCGTATTAAAAAACTCTTCTAATTCTTCGGCCTTTTGTGTCAGTTGAATTTTAGATTCCCTGAGTGCTTCTTCAACCTGTTGGCGAGCGGTAATATCTTCGGAAATGCCTAACAAATACTGAGGTTGACCCGATTCATCAAAAAGGGGAATTTTTTTCGTGTGTAAAATGCGACTACCTTGGTAACGGGTTTCAATCCTTTCCTCTTGAATATCTAACACAACGCCTTTGGCAAAAACTTCTCGATCTTTGTCCACGAAAAACTCCGCTTCTTCCGTGGGAAAAAAGTCATAGTCATTTTTTCCGATTAATTCTGCTCGGGGATAACCCAATAATTCTTCACCCGCTTTGTTTAAACGGACAAATTTAAGATTTTTGGCTTCCTTGACAAAAATCATATTCGGGATATTTTCGACAATGGAATTTAAAAACTGCTGAATTTGCTCCGTTTCCATTTCTGCTTCTTTTCGTTCGGTAATATCAATATAAGTGATTACTACGCCATGATCGGCCAAAGGAATGGGAGAAGCACTCATACTAATCCAACGAATGCTATGATCAGGGCGAATAATTCCCATTTCCACATTCCCCACAAAACAATTATCTTTTAAGGCCCTTACACTGGCGTATTCTTCAGGATTCATGGGTGAACCATTCGTGTGAATTATTTGCCAAGCTGGATCATCCACACTTCTTTGGATTTGTTCCTGACGGGAAAGACCTAAAATTTCCTCAGAAACTGGATTACTTTCGAGTAAATTTCCTTTGGTATCGGTAATGGAAATCCCAATGGGTAAAGTTTCAAACAAAGTTTGATATTTGGTTTCTGACTTTTCTAAGGCCCTGTCATGGTCATCAAAGGATTGACATAGTTGAACGGCCATCCGATTAAAAGACTCAGAGAGAATTTTTAGTTCCGTAATGGTCATATCCTCTGATAAATAATCGTCCCATTCTCCTTTTGCCATCTTTTGACTTGCTTTGCTAAGTTTTTCCATGGGATTAATAATCCAATTCGCCGTTAATAAACCTATTCCCGTTGTGATTACCAAAGCCAAACCAGATAACACCAAAGTATTCTCGATATTGCGGTCAATTTCCCCCATAAACTCCGACTCGGGAATTACCGTCACAATTAGCCAGTCTAAACCATAGTCGTCTTTATATGGTGTCACCCTCACAAAAGGTTTTTGCTTTAAATTAGGACGTAAATTGACCGGATTGGCGATCGCCCTTAAACTGCCAAAATGTTCAATTAAAGCTTGCGTCACTTCTGTGATCAAAGGTTCACTGCTTGCTAAAGCTGACAAACGTTGAGCTTTTCCCTTAATAATCCGTGTCGGTGACTCCTTGGCAGAACTAGCAACCATTAAACCCGATCGCTCCATAATAAAAATACGGCCCGAGGGCTCATGATTTAAAATATTCAAAAAAGCACTAATTTGCGAAAGTGAGAGATCAATTCCCAGTACACCCAATAACCGATTTTGGGAATCATAGACCGGAGTACTCGCTGAAATAGTAATCATGTCGGGCACATCTCCCCAATTATAAATGGAACTCCAAATTGGTTTACCAGCTTTTACTGCGTCATGAAACCAAGGAGCATCATTGGTTTGAGGATTGTCAACGGTTTCGAGAATCTTGATACGATTACCATTGTCATCCACCGAATAGGAAAAGAGTCGTCTCGGATTACTAGGGGGAATTTCCGCTATTTCCCATTTTGACTTATCATTAACCAGATAACCAGCACCGATAAAACCGCCATCAGCACTACCAAAATTTACATAAGTAAAATCGAATAATCTTACTTGACGATAAAAATATTTTCCTAGAGTCGAAAAATCCTTTAAATCCAAAATTCCCGCTTGAAAAGCATCTAAATTCGTTTGATTGATTTCCTGAGCCTTACCTAAATAATCATCTAAATGTTGCTGGGTGCGATCGCCAGTTTCCGCCATCAAGTTTTCGGCTAAATGTTCGATGGACTGTTGTCCACTACGATAGGAAAAATAACCAACCAATCCCACAGCACCAACAATTTGTGCTACAAAGGGAACAATTAGCACCAATCGTAGGCCAAGATTAATTCGAGGACATCTTAAAGGTTGGCGAATCAAAGACATTTATTTTTCTGATCATAATTCTCAAATCTAACCTTGTTAACTATAACAAGGTTTACGGTTAATCATTTTTTGTTTTTCAGTTTTGATAATTGTAGTCTAATTCACTTTGTCAATAATTTTTGACTTTTTTGCTCAGATTTTTTGCCGTTTTTCCCACCCTAGAAAATCGATAATTTTAACCAAAATTTCGTTATAATAACTTCACTGTAAAAATCTATTTTTATCGAGAATTAATTAATCAAATATGAAAATTAAAGCGATTATTCATCCTGCTGAGGAAGGTGGTTACTGGGCTGAAGTTCCAGCCCTACCCGGATGTATCACCGAAGGAGACACGATGGAAGAAGTCATCACTAATCTGCAAGATGCCATTCAAGGTTGGTTAGAAGTAGCCAACGAAATTCGTCAACCTGAAGCATTAGACTTGGTGCAATTCTTCTAATGTAGGGTTTACTGAAAAAAGCACAAAGCCATGTATATCAATACTTTCAAGTTGGTGGGACTTGATTTAAGTGCAAGGATTTCAACAAATAATAGTAAAAAACCTTACATTTACGGGGATTAATCAAGATTTTTGCTCGTCAAAAGACCCGGTCAAACTATCAACTATCAACTATCAACTATCAACTCGCCCTCACCAGCCATTTATTCAGCAAACCCTAATGTAGGGTGGGAAGTGCATGCCCTACCAAAGGACTTTTTTATTAACATATTTCTACCTTAAATTCTGTATATTTCGCTACAAAATATTATTTTTTTATTGTCAAATTTTTATGTCAAGATTTTAATAATCGTTTAATTATATCTTCTCAAAAAAATGTTAATCGCAGCTGTAATCTTATTGTTATCTATCTTTTGGGTAGAATTGGTACGGGATTTTTATCATTGGTTGGCACATCAATGGCCCCTCCTTTACCGTCTCCATGGTTGGCATCATCGGGTATTTCGTCCGGACTTGTCGGTAGTCAGTGATACCATTTATAAACAAGCTCATTGGTATAATGACGTACCAGAAGCTTTGGTAATGTTAACTTTTGGCGTTTTATTTTGGATAATTATTGCTCAATTTAATTTAGCTTATTCTTGGACGGCCTGGTCTGGTTCAATTTATACTTTAACATTTTTAGCCACGGCCATCGCCCGCGGTGCCGGAATTCCTCACGCTGATGAATTAACCGATCTTACCCATCGGCCAGGAGATTTTACCACCATACCGGGCAATTTATTTGTTAATAAACCTTACCATTGGCGACACCATTTTGACAATCAAAACGCCTATTTTTGCGGAACAATAACCGTATTAGATCAAATTTTAGGCACAGCTTTGTCTTTAAAAGGGAAGAAGGTTGCTGTTACGGGAGCCAGTGGAACTTTAGGTTTAGCACTGTTAAAATACCTACATTTATCGGGAGCAAAAGTAACCGCTTTCACCTCATCTAATCAGGAACTTACTATCAGCAATAACGGCGAAAATATGCCAGTAAAAACTGTTATTTGGCAAGTAGGAAACGAACAAGAATTAGCACAAGAATTAGAGAAAATCGACATCTTAATACTTAACCACGGAATTAATGTTCACGGAGCAAAAACTCAGGAGGCGATCGAAAAATCCTATCAAATAAATACCTTTTCTAGTTACCGTTTAATGGAATTATTTTTAACCACAGTAAAAACCAATCAAGACATAGTCAAAAAAGAATTGTGGGTAAATACTTCAGAAGCAGAAGTTAACCCCGCATTTAGCCCATTATATGAGTTAAGTAAACGTACATTAGGGGATTTAGTTACCTTAAAACGTTTAAACGCTCCCTGTGTGATTCGTAAACTAATCCTTGGACCATTTAAAAGTAATCTTAATCCCATTGGGATCATGTCCGCTGACTGGGTGGCCAAACAAATCGTTAACTCCGCTAAAAGGGATTTTCGTAATATTATAATTACTATCAATCCCTTGACTTATCTTACATTTGGTGTTAAGGAATTTTTGGTTTCTAATTACTTTAAATTATTTACCAATAAGTAATTATAACTATACCCCGGGACAACTTATCAATTGTCCCCACAAAAATCCCATTCCCAGTAACAAAAAAGAATTTCTTAAAACGATCGATCGGTGTTCATCTGATATAATCGGGAACACAACTATAAAATTATCTCTTCTGTTAATATCTTAAGATAGCTATATGAACACCACTAAAAGCAAGATTGAATCTTTGTTGAAAAAGCTACCAAATGAATGTTCTGTTGAAGACATACACTATCACTTATATGTATTCCAAAAAGTGTATGAAGGGTTAAAATTAGCAGATACCGAAGGACGACTTCAACAAGAAGATGCGGAAAATATATTAAGTAAATGGCTTATCGAGTAATTTGGTCAGTTAAGGCAATTGAAGATGTTGAAACAATTGCCGCCTATATTGCCAGGGATTCCCCATCATACGCTGCTGCGATGATACAGGAAATCCTGACCACAACTAGGCATCTACATCAAGATGCAGACACGGGGAAATTAGTACCGGAATTAGGAGAGGACAATATCAAGGAAAAAGCGGTTTATAGTTATCGAATTATTTATCGTATTGACGCTGAAATTGTTACCATTGCGGCACTAATTCACCAGAAAAAACTGTTACAAACAAGTTAAACAATAGTTGATAGTTGATAGTTGTTATAACTGTTAACTATCAATTATTAATTGTTTTTGTTATGATGAGAATACAATTATAGAATTTACTAGTTAAAAATTTTGATGACCCAAGAAGTTAACCAGAATCAAGCATCAACCAGTCACATCGAAGATAGCACCGAATTAGTGCGCACTATTGCTGAAGCAGCCGAAGATCGTAAAGCTGATGATTTGGTCGTCTTAAAAATAGCTGACATCTCCTATTTAACCGATTATTTTGTCATTGTCACCGGTTTTTCTAAAGCCCAAGTAAGGGCGATTTGCGATTCCATTGAGGCTAAAGTGGAACAGAAATTTGGCCAAAATCCTGTCCGAGCCGCAGGCAAAAACGAGGGCAGTTGGATATTGTTAGATTATGGTGATGTCATTGTCCATATTATGTCACCCCAAGAACGAGAATACTACAATTTAGAGGCATTTTGGGGTCATGCTCAACGCATTCTCTTGTAACTCAAGTAGTAATTCCTTAAGCAGTTACTTCCTATTTTCTTACTTCTTAACTTCTTACTTTTTACTTCTTACTTCTTACTTCTTCTATGAGGGAATCTTCCGTTGACATCTGCCCTGTACCCATTGAACAACAACCCGTAAATGAATATGAACAGTTAAGGGAGTCTTGGTTTTTTTGTTGGCCAACTTTTACATTGGTTCATTATGGGCGTAAGTTGCTCTGGGTTTGGTTTTGGGGTTTATTGATTGCCACTCCGATTTCGGCAGCCAGTTTTACTCCCGCTAAAGCACTATTTCAGTTGATTTTGTGCAGCGCAGGAGGAGCGGCTTTATTCGTAATATTTGTATTAATTAGACTATATTTAGGCTGGAGTTATGTCGGCTCCCGGTTGGAAGATGATCAGGTTTTCTATGAAGAATCAGGTTGGTATGATGGCCAAATTTGGCTCAAACCAGCTTCAGTCTTAAATCGCGATCGCCTTCTTGTTGCTTATGAAATCCGGCCAATTTTAGCCCGTTTACAAAAAACAGGCCTAATGATCAGCATTTTAATTAGTCTTGGTATATTAATTTGGTTTTTAATTTAGAGTAAATCAGCATGAGAAAACGTACATCAGCACCAAATCTAGAAGTTCATTTGTTACGAGAGGGCATTATCGAATCAGTGCATCAAGCGGAAGCTGCCGTTTATGATCAACGAGGCCGACTGCTATCCGTAGCCGGTAGTGCTGATACTTGTGCTTTTATGCGCTCTGCCCTCAAACCTTTTCAAGCTTTAGCGGTCACCACTACAGGCACTTTAAGCAACTACAATCTTACCGATAAAGACTTGGCCATAATTTGTAGTTCCCATCAAGGTACGAAAGAACAAGCACGACAGGTGTTTAATATTCTTTGGCGGGCCGAAATTGAACCAACGGCCCTACAATGTCCCATTCCCGAAGGCAAAAAAAGCCCTTTAGAATATAACTGCTCCGGTAAACACGCGGGAATGTTGGCCGTTGCTAAAAAATACGGTTGGCCCTTAAATAATTACCTCAGTCGCGCCCATCCCGTACAACAATTGATTTTATCCCAAATTTCTGAATTGCTGAAAATGCCGGCTGATGAATTTATTACCGCCCATGATGACTGTGGAGCGCCGATTTATTTGATGCAATTGGGGCAAATGGCCTATTTATACGCCCAACTTGCTTCGGGCGACAATCTTGATTTAGAGCGCATTGTCAGGGCAATGACTCACTATCCAATTATGGTGGGAGGAGCAGGTCATTTTGACAGTGAATTAATCCAGCAAACCGGCGGCAAATTGGTTAGTAAAGCAGGAGCTGAGGGGATTCAATGTATTGGCCGTCTTGGTGAAGGTATGGGGTTAGCGATTAAGGTTAAAGACGGCTCAAAACGCGCTAAATATGCAGTGGCCATTCATTTACTCAGACAAATGGGGTGGATTAGTCCTACGGTAGCTGAATCCCTCTCGGAACAGTTTTTAATCTTGAGTAAGTATAAACGCTTAGAAGTGCTAGGGGATTTATCCATGATTTAAGTTGCCAAAAACTTTTTTTCCCAAAAGGCTTGCTATTTTTAAATGTTTATGTTTATAATAAGAAGAGCGACGCGGGATAGAGCAGTCTGGTAGCTCGTCGGGCTCATAACCCGAAGGTCAGTGGTTCAAATCCGCTTCCCGCCATTCAAAAGCTAGTTAACTTGAAATAGGTAACTAGCTTTTTTAGTTAACAAAAACGAAGATTGATATTTAATGGTAACAAATTATTTAGGGTTTGCTGAATAAATGGCGGGTGAGGGCGAGTGGATAGTTGATAGTTGATAGTTTGACCGGGTCTTTTGACGAGCAAAAATCTTGATTAATCCCAGTAAATGTAAGGTTTTTTACTATTATTTGTTGCAATCCTTGCACTTAATTCAAGTCCCACCAACTTGAAATTCTTGATCTACATAGCTGTCAGCTTTTTTCCGTAAACCCTATTTAGCAAATTCTAATTAAATAAATTGTCAATTATGCTGATTCCTTAACTAAAATTGTAACGATTTTAACAAACAATAATTAAATAAAAATATAGATTAATAGTTGTAAAATTATTAAAGTAAATACAAATTAAAAACTATGGCCAGTCAAATTAAATGGCGCGGTGTTTCTTATAATGATAAACAAGGTCAACGTAGCTTTAGTTATCGTAATAATGATATTGACCTAACTAACTGGTTTATCAATGCTTACGCTGCATATCAAAAAGGTATTCCCATGTTACCATCTCCTCCTTTTGAATTAGGAGATGGAATACAGGTTGTGAGTGAATCTTTTTATGATTCCTTACAAAGAAGAATTGATCGAGGTGATCTTTCTGCCAGTCTTTTTGACACTTTAGATAAATTATTTACGGTTTCTCTGAGTAAAAAATAACAGTTAACAGTTAACAGTAATTCAGTTAAATGTTAACAGTTAAAAGTAATCTGTTACAATTGTCAATTGTCAAAGGAGTTTTTGTCAATTGTCAATTGTTATTTTTGCATTATTTTTGGCAGAATTCGCATTTCTTCGCCACATATAGGGTTTAATTCGTCTTAAAGCTGAACCTCTAAACCGGTTATCCCAATCTTCTGGGGATAATTGGGCTAAATCTGTTAATTTTGGCGCAATATTATCAGGATAAGGCTGAAAATCGGCGATATCGGTTTCTTTGGCAAATCTTTGATTCCAAGGACAGACATCTTGGCAAATATCACAACCAGCAATCCAGTTGTTGAGATTTACGGTGATGTTTTCGGGTAAAGTTTCGGCGCGATTTTCGATGGTGTGATAGGCGATACATTTATTAGCATCCACCACAAAAGGTTTAACAATGGCCTGGGTAGGACAAGCATCTAAACAGCGAGTACAGGTGCCACAATGATTAGTGTGGGGTTGATCGGGACTTAACTTAAGATTAGTTAAAATTTCCCCCAAAAAAACCCAACTACCATATTCTCTTGTAATCAGATTACCATTTTTAGCAATCCAACCCAAGCCAGATTGACTGGCCCAAACTTTATCTTGAATCGGTCCGGTATCGGCATAATATTTAGTTTTAACACCTTCTTGCTGCTCTTCCAACCAACGAGAGAAGGTTTTTAACTTTTTGTGCATAATTTTATGATAATCTCGACCCCAACCATAGCGAGAGATTTTGCCATCTTCGGGGTTTTCTGAATGTTGGTGGGGCGTATAGTAATTTAAAGCTACACAAATAACTGATTCTACCTCAGTTAAAGATTGTTTAATTTCAAAACGCTTAGGATTATTCATCCAAGCCATCTCGGCATGATACCCTAAATTTAACCATTCTGCTAAATATTTGCTTGATTTTTCTTGGCTGGTTGCTGATGCTATCCCTACCTTATGAAAACCTAGTGAAATCGCCTTTTCTTTAATTTTTTCAGTGAAAATGACCATCATAAATTATGAATTTAATTAGTTTGATAAATTATAATAATTATCCTTATTATCCATTAAACCGTTATACTATTTTCAGATTAAATGAAATACACTAATTACCCCCCTACTCCCCAGTATTTGGGAGAGGGAAAAAAAGATTCCTCATAAATTTTGTAAGTGCTATATAATAAATCATTTGGCAAGTAAATTACCGTTTTTTGGGGGAAATAAATTAACAATCATTAACTAATTAATTTAAAAATAATGAAACAGCGCCAATTTTCCCTTAAACAATACTTTTTATTCATTAAATTATTTCTTTTATTTACTGTCATTAATCCTCATAATATTCCACCAGTTTTTAGTCAGACTATCACCAAAGAAGAATTGGAATTAAACCCCGAGATAATTAATAACAGTCCCGTTTTACAACAGTGGTTAAAAGAAATACCAAACGTCTTAGAACAGATTAAAAAAGATCCTAGTTTTTCTACCCGTATTCGTTTTGGTTATTCCCAATTTCCCTCCAATGATAGCATATCGGGGTTGAATATCGGTTTAGAAGACTTCTTTTTAGGCAAGACGAGGCTTACTTTTAACGCCGATTATGAAACGTCATTTAATGGCGATCGCACCTCTGTGGGCGGAAATATCGCTTATTATGTTTTACCATTAGGGCATAATATTAATATTGCACCGCTAATCGGCTATCGTTATGTACAAAGCAATAATTATGCCACAGATGGAGTTAATTTAGGAGTGAAATTAATCTTGGCTTTTTCTCGCAAAAGTGCTGGGGATATTTCTTTAAGTCAAAGCTTTGTTTCCCCTGGAAGTAACGAAGAAGTAGGACTTACAACCTTATCTGTAGGTTATGCGATTAGCAAAAAATTACGCATTTCCACTGACATTAAAAAAGAAAATTCTCACCATGAGAAAGATAGTCGAGTGGGACTTGTATTAGAAATCCTACCCTAAAAAAACCCTAACTAATAATATTTATATACCCTTTGCGCCTTTGCGCCTTTGCGTGAGAAAATAACACCCAAGGAAAAATCTAACCATAACAAAGAGAGTCGAGGCGGACTTGCCTTATAAATCCCACCCTTAAAAAACCCTAACTAATAATATTTATATATCCTTTGCGCCTTTGCGTCTTTGCGTGAGAAAACAAAACTAATTAGGTTAAAATTTATAATGATAATTTAACAATAATCGAACCATGACAACAGAAACCGTTAACGAAAAATATGGCGAAAGGGAAATTGCCGAAGGTGAATTAATTACCTTCCCAAATCCTCGTCTCGGTCGAAAATATAACGTGGAAATAACCCTTCCCGAATTTACTTGTAAATGTCCTTTTTCTGGTTATCCCGATTTTGCGACTATTTATCTCAATTATGTACCGAATGAAAAAGTAGTAGAATTGAAGGCTTTAAAGCTTTATATTAACAGTTATCGTGATCGTTACATTTCCCACGAAGAATCGATCAATCAAATTTTAGATGATTTTGTAACGGCTGCTGATCCTTTAGACATTACCATTAAAGGTGATTTTCAACCCAGGGGAAATGTTCATACCACCGTAGAAGTTCATCATCAAAAAGAAGGTTAATAATTAGCAATTCAGAATCGACAATTAACCATTGTCAATTCTGAAAAAAAACTAAGATTTCGCTGGCAATGATAAGTTTTACTTATGTTAAAAGTAGTTTAGTTTTAATCTTTAAATATGTCAAGAAAAGATGACATGAGAATTATTCTCAATAATCAAACGTTTTTTGGTTGTTTCAGCCGTTGACTTGACAACGGACTTAAAAGATGAGATACTTAAAAATATAACATGGATTTTTTATGTCTATTTTTTCACCCTAAAATATTCAAATCTAGTTATCATAAGGGTTTCAGAGATTTTCTGATTGTGAATAAGTTGACAAGGTACTTTAGCCTCATTATGTGCCAATCTAAAAAGTGTCAGACAAGTTATTGACAAATTTACATTTATATGCAGTATCAAGAAGGACAAGCAAAATTTAAGGTTGGCAATACTTTTTATCGTCCTCAAACTCAGGTGGTGAGAGACTTAGGGGTATTAGCAGGAATGGTCTATCAACAAGAATACCAGCAATTGCGCGTTTTAGATGTGATGAGTGGGTCTGGGGTGCGATCGCTTCGTTATTGCCTAGAGAGTCAGGCGCAGTGGGTGTGGTCAAATGACGGTAATCCGGAGAATGGCGAAATTTTGCAGGAAAATTTAGGGGGTATATTGTCCGACAAAAAGGGCAGGATTACCCATAAAAATGCCCTTGATTGCTTCTTTGAGTGCCATAATGGTAGGGACTATTATGACTTGGTGGATGTGGACTGTTTTGGCTCTGCTGCGCCTTATTTGAGTGCCAGTCTTTTCGCTGTTAAGCTCAACGGTTTGTTGTATTTGACAAGTACCGACGGAAAAACAGCGACAGGGAAACTCCCTTTAAACAGTTTAAAGGCTTACGGGGCTTATGCTCGATCGCATCCGGCGGGTCAGGAACAGGGGTTGCGGTTATTGCTTGGTAGTTTGCAACAACAGGCGGCCAGTCGGGGCTTCGGAATTAAGCCAATTTTTAGTCTATTTTCTGGTCAAACCTATCGAGTGATGGTGCGTTTGGTTCATTATCAGTGTTTAACGGCGGAAAATTACGGTTTTTTGGGTTATTGTCAGGAATGTGGCAATTATGAGACGATTTCTTGGGCTAAACTCGGTAAGACTTCTTGTCACTACGATAATCTTCCTCTGACTGTCACCGGTCCCTTATGGTTGGGGGAATTGGGCGATCGTACTTATTTGGGTAAAATGAAAATGAAGGCGATGGAGTTAAATTGGCAAAAAAGAGCGGAATTAACCGAAATTTTGGCTCAAGAAGCGGAATTTCCCCCTTATTTTTACACATTAAGAGAAATTGGTCATCGGGGAAAAATGGATTTACCAAAGCGAGAAATTTTGATTAAACTGTTAGAAAAAGAGGGATTTCAGGCCACGATTACTCATATTAATCCCGAAGCAATCAAAACTAATGCGGATTTCCAGACCTGTCTTCACATCGCTAAAAATCATTAAGAATTCTTAATTATTAAATAACATTTTTCGACAGATTGTCTTTCTTTCAGGGCAATAACTAACTTTTCATAAGTATGTTTATTACTTACTAAGATATTTTTTGCCTGCAATTTTGCCCAGTTTTCTTTTTGTTGATATACGGTATTATTCAGACCAGAATCAACTAAGAATTGCCTTAATTTTCCTCGATCATCTTCTCCACCTTGGCCATTACCATAAATCATTTTTTCTGCTTCAATTCCGGCCATTAAAACTGTGGATAAACGTTCTAAAATTAGGGGAATATTCTCTTTTTCTGGTAAATTTTCTGTCTCAAAAATAACTCCTATTTTTCCTTTATTCCCTTGTTTTAAAGACTCCCAAACGGTTAAACTATAACCAGTAATGGGGATACTCAAAAAATAAGCTACTAAAAAATGTCCAGCTTCATGGTAAATTATCCTTTCTTTATCTGCTTCGGAAGCAAAGATTTCTAATAATAAATTAACCCCTTTATTTTGCCAAGTTAATGTATCAAAGGTAATTAATCCCATCATAATAACAGTTGTACCGGCTGGAATAAATGGGGAAATATTAAAGAGTGGTCCAAGTAAACTTGAAATTGTCATCGCAAAAACGGCGATTGCCATTAAATTTAAACCAGTTTCCTGCATTTTTTCTGATTAGTTATTTTTCAATTATGGTATCGCAATTTGGTAATAGCAATTCAGGAATTGTCACGACTTCTTGGGAAAGGGCAATTTAATTAACAATTATTGGCCGATTTTTTCGTGTAAAATGTATAATTGGATACAATTTTTTATTTAAAATGGTGGGTTACGCTGCGAATCAAAATTCCCTAGTTTTTCGTCTAAATTAATCTCGCTGCTAACCCACCCTACGAGTTTAGGTGGTGCGTTAATCTGATTCTTTAATCCTTGGTGTGGATACAGAAATTATCGCCGATTAACACACCCTACGAGTTTAGGTGGTGCGTTAATCTGATTCTTTAATCCTTGATGTGGCTTTTTAAGTCTATCGAAGAATTAGAAATGGTTTTGCATAATCTTCTTAAGGTCGGAGGGTTAGTTATTAAGTGGAATCGTAAACTTAAAAATAAAGGTAATTCTGTTAGTGTAGTTTAGATTACGAACAGCTTAACGCTCTTTTAGGACTTTATAAAAATCATTATAATTACGAAAGTCTGGAATACTTATAAATATGGCGATCGCCATGAGATTTCTGTTAGGAAATCATGATTTGAGGTTTTTATTAGAAATAAAGGGGCGATCGCTAGTGTTACAGTGGTTCTAGCATTTAGTAATGACAAGAGTTTTCCCAGAATCCTAAAAGAGCGTTAATGAGCTTCATAAATTTTTGGAGATGTCTATTTAGGATTGTCATCTTAATGTAATATTGAGAAAAATTATTTTAATTTAAGTGATGGTTAACTTTAACAAAAAAACATGGTATCCCTTGCTTCTGAGTATGGCAGCAGCCAATCTGATGAGTATGAGCAAAATTGCTGAAGCAGCCACTATTTCTTTTAACAGTTCTTTTTCCGGTCCAGTCGAACTTTCTAACACTTTTTCTCTACCTAAGTTCGATTCGTCTTTAGGAACGTTAATTCAAACAACTGTAATTTTAGGTGGTAATTTTACAAGTACAGGTACGGCAACTAATAACGCGGCGTCATCGCAAACAGCAAAAGTTGGAACTAGTGTCGATTATTTGCTCACCTTGCCAGGGAGTAATCAGTTGAATCTCAGTCTCTCAGCTCAGACCTCCTTTTTGTCTATAGCAGCGGGTGGGAGTAGCTCCATTAATTTGCTTTCTAGTTCTACGGCGAACCAGATGTACACCGATGTTTCGACACTAGCCCTTTTTACAGGCAGTGTGGGAGACTTGATTACTCTACCTCTTGAGACTTTTAGTGGAGTTTCCATAACAGGTGGTGGTGGCAATATCTCGACTAACCTTACAACACAAGCAACTGCGAATGTGACTGTTACCTACGATTATAATCAAGCCCAGCAAACAGTTCCTGAACCTTCAACAATTCTGTCTTATTTTGTTCTTGTAGGTATGGGTGCCGTAATGAAAAAAAAATAACCTTTTGATGGACAAATTGGTAATATTCCCAAATTCAAAGGGTGGGCAATGCCCACCCTACCAATTTACTGGTGTCAAGTAAATTTGTAGTAAATTGGTAGGGTGGGCAATGGCAGCGATTAATTTAGTTCTCAATTTTCAATGATAATTCGCCATTGCCCACCATTTTTAACTGTCTTTTCTGGGTAATTGCTAAGATTTTTCGCCATTTTGCCCACCCTATAAATTATTAATTATGTTAATTTTGAATCCTAAAGCCTTTAATAAATTGATAAACAAATAAATTGATTGCTCCTCATTTTTAGCAAATATTTGTTCGAGTTTCTGGTAATATTGTTGAGCATCTTCTGATAAACAATTATCATCTTGACGAGCTTTAATAATATCCTGTAAAGTAACTCTTAAAATTTGCTCACTTTCAGGATCATTTTCTAAAATAACAGTTAAATATTCAGCAGCATATTCAAAATCTTTTAAAGATTCTATTAAAGAATTAAGCCAAAGATCACTTTTGGTAGTGTTAGCGATTTTTGTAGTCATACCAATACTCCTTTGCTTTTAAAATATCTTTTTTTTGGGTACTTTTATCTCCATCACATAATAACAAAATTATTTGATTTCCCTCTTGACCAAAATAATTCCGATAATTAGCACCATAGTCAATTCTTAACTCAAAAATTCCCTCACCAACCATTTTATAATCTCCCAAATTTCCTAAACTTACCCTTCTTAAATCTTTATTAATATACCTGTTCGTGAGAATCTATATTGATGAGAATTATGTCTTGCTCTGTAATAAGAAAATTAAGGACAATACGATAGGACATATTAATAGATACTGAATATAATCCCTTTAGTTTTCCTTTCAACTCATGGAGTCTTAGTGAAGGATGAAACGGGTTAACTTCCAGCAATTTTAAAGTTTTTTCATATTGTTTTAATAATTCAGGATGTTTTTTAATAAATTTTTGCGCCCTTTGGTTATAACTTTTAGTGTAAATAAGTCTATAATTCATTCAGTTATTCGTTTAATATGATCATCTACACTTTCAATCACAAAATCACCCCTTTCCAGACAAGATTTTGATTGATATAATGCAACTTCTAGTTCGCATTCACGCAAATATTGATAATGTTCACGGAGCATAATTACAAAACGTTCTTCACCATCTACGGTGATGATTAATTCTTTATTTTCATTAAGATTATTTTCGATCAGAGAAATATTTTGATTGGTCAGTTGATTTAGAGAGATATTCATAATTTAGATATTAATTAATTATCAAGATCGATTTTTATTCTATTATATTTATTTTATTCTATTATATTTATTTTATTCTATAAAACCCAAACAGCAAAAAGCACTCCCCAATTAAGGAGAGTGCTTTTTGATTATGATTTAATTGTTAAACTTAACCATTGATGCTAGGAGCGGTTAAAGCTACAGGAGCTTGAACACCAGCTGCTAAATCTAAGGGGAAGTTGTGAGCATTACGCTCGTGCATTACTTCAAAACCTAAGTTAGCACGGTTTAAAATATCAGCCCAGGTGTTGATTACACGACCTTGGGAATCCATGACGGATTGGTTGAAGTTAAAACCGTTGAGGTTAAATGCCATGGTGGATACACCTAAAGCAGTAAACCAAATACCAACTACAGGCCAAGCACCTAAGAAGAAGTGTAAGCTACGGCTGTTGTTAAAGGAAGCATATTGAAAAATTAAGCGACCAAAGTAACCGTGAGCAGCTACGATATTGTAGGTTTCTTCTTCTTGACCGAATTTGTAACCGTAGTTTTGAGATTCGGTTTCAGTGGTTTCACGAACCAAAGAAGAGGTAACAAGTGAACCGTGCATAGCGGAGAATAAAGAACCACCAAACACACCAGCAACACCTAACATGTGGAAGGGGTGCATTAAGATATTGTGTTCTGCTTGGAAAACGATCATGAAGTTGAATGTTCCAGAGATTCCTAAAGGCATACCGTCGGAGAAGGAACCTTGACCGATGGGGTAGATTAAGAATACTGCGGTAGCAGCTGCAACAGGTGCAGAGTAAGCAACACAAATCCAAGGACGCATTCCTAAACGGTAGGATAATTCCCACTCACGACCCATGTAGCAAAAGATGCCAACGAGGAAGTGGAAAATTACGAGCTGGTAAGGACCACCATTGTATAACCACTCATCTAAAGATGCAGCTTCCCAGATGGGGTAGAAGTGAAGACCGATGGCGTTGGAGCTAGGTACAACAGCACCAGAGATGATGTTGTTTCCATACAATAAAGAACCAGCGACAGGTTCACGAATACCGTCAATGTCAACGGGAGGTGCAGCTACAAAAGCAATGATGTAGCAGATGGTAGCGGTCAACAAGGTGGGGATCATGAGAACACCGAACCAACCTACATAGAGGCGGTTTTCAGTGCTGGTGATCCACTGACAAAACTGTTCCCAAAGGGAAGCGCTTTCGCGTTGTTGTAATGTAGTAGTCATGTGTTTAATGATTGCTGTATTAATTTTTCGAGGTACGTATTTATCATTTGTATGATGTTATTACTATAACCACAATTTTAAGTTTTGTAAAGGGGTTTTAATTTATAGTTATTTATGCTTAAGATAAGTTTTCTTTATGAATGCTTGACATTTGTTTGATAAATAATATTTGGTCGAGATGTTGCTTCGAACATCTTGACCAGAATTTTGTCAATTTGATACAACTAATTGAGGAATGCTATGGCAATGGTTAATATTTCCTTTCTTTGGGTTCAAAACGATTGATAACGACGGGCATATAATTAATCTTAATTCCCCCATCGGTATAATAGGCTAAGGTATGTTGTAAAAACTGGCTATCATTCCGATTGGGGAAATCTTCCCTTGAATGCGCACCTCTACTTTCCTGTCGATTCAATGCAGAGGTTAAAATCATTTCTCCCACGATCATAATGTTTTTTAATTCCAATGCTTCCAAAAGTTCGGTATTCCAGCAAGTTCCTTGATCGTCAAGATAAATATTGTTATATTCATCTTTTAATGTTTGTAATCTCTCTAAGCCTTCTCTCATAACACTTTCGCTTCTAAATACTCCGCAATGTTCACTCATACAATCTTGGAATTGCTGTCTTAAAGCTGCGATTCTAATACTTCCTTTTTGATTGCGTAAACTTTGGATTTTTTGTTCTGCACTTGTTAAGTAACTTTGTGCGTCAAATTGGGGATAACTTCTTGTTTTCACATATTGGGCGATCGCCTCCCCAACTATACGCCCATAGACAACGCATTCTAACAGGGAATTACTCCCTAAACGATTCCCCCCGTGTACAGACACGCAGGCGCACTCTCCTGCGGCAAAAAAGCCCTCTGTGAGCGATGTTCCATCGACTCGGACTCTGCCCTCGGTATTAACGGGGATACCACCCATGCAATAATGGGCCGTTGGCCGGACTGGCATAGGTTGGATGACAGCATCAATATTGATTAAACGATGAGCTTCTTCCCAACAAAAAGGCACGCGACTCATAATTGTTTCTTTCCCCATGTGGGTTAAATCCAAATGCACAAAGGGACCACCAGCACTACCATCTGGATGAATACCTCTGCCAGCGCGAATTTCCAGGGTAATGGAGCGAGAAGTGATGTCGCGAGGGGCTAATTCCATCTGATTCGGCGCATATCTCGCCATAAATCGCTCTCCCTCACTATTACGCAAGTATGCTCCTTCTCCCCTGACCGCTTCAGAAATCAATACCCCAATGGGATACAATCCGGTGGGGTGAAACTGCACAAATTCCATGTCTTCTAAAGGCAACCCTGATGCGGCTGTCATCGCCAACCCGTCTCCAGTGCAGGCAAAATCGTTGGAAGTTGTATTAAATACCCGACCATAACCCCCCGTTGCACACATGACCACTTTTGCTCGCACTACCTCTAAGTGACCGTCTTCTATGCGATACATGACCACACCTTTGGCCTCGTTTTCCTCTAAAATCAGTTGCATGACATACCATTCATCGTAAATCTGCACTTGATTGCGCCGCAAATTGTTTACCAATTCATGTAAGATGGCGTGTCCCGTCTTATCTGCTGCATAACAGGCCCTTTTGTGGGAATGACCACCAAAGGCACGTTGGGCGATTCTCCCATCTTCTAAACGAGAAAATAAAACGCCTAAATGTTCTAATTCGATGATCACGTTGGGAGCTTCTTTGGTCAGGATTTCCACAGCATCTTGATCGGCTAAATAGTCTGAACCCTTGACCGTGTCGAAGGCGTGTGCCTCCCAACTGTCATCTGAATCAACATTCTGCAAACTTGCAGCAATTCCACCTTGTGCTGCGACGGAGTGGGAGCGAATGGGATGGGTTTTTGCGACAACGGCCACGTCAAGATGGGGATTCTCTTTCTTGATGGCTAAGGCTGCTTGACAACCGGCTAAACCACCACCAATAATAATTACGTCGTGTTCTAACATTTTTTCTCTCAATTTAGACTACTTTCTATAGTCACCTTGATTGACAAAAAATAGCCAAAATTTTAACTTATTTTTATATATAGTGCGCAGCAATCAACTTTCAACTTTTTAGTAACAAAATATTAATAATTATTACAATCTCTTGACAAATAGCAACTTATCAGTTACCAGTTAACAGTTATCAATGGTTAACTGAATAAGGGGAAGGCCCCGCTTTTCTGGTCAAGAGATTACAAATTAAAAAAGAGCAAGGAGATCAATAAATTAAGGTTAATTTAATCTATTCCCCCATTCCCTCTTACCTGTTACCTATTACCTCTTCCCTCACCGGCCATAATTGGCGCAAACCAGAATTAATTACCCAAATTTCATGGTTTAATCACCGTCAAATCAGGTTAAACTAAAATTTTAATAATTATACCTATAGCAAAATGATTACTTCCCCATCTAATATTACCAATCAGACAACAATTGAATTAGCTCCCAGCTATAAAATTCCACTTTTTTTGATTATAGTTTCCATACCCCTATTACTGGTGAAATGGTGGTTATCTTTACCAGTTTCGCTGTTTGGTTTATTTTTGCTGTTACAAACTGTCACCCTAAGATTACAATTTAGTGAAACAGCTTTAGATATTTATCGTTCTCAAAGTTTAATTAGAAGATTTCCTTACTCTGAATGGTCTAATTGGCGTATTTTCTGGCCAAAAGTGCCAATTTTGTTTTATTTTAAAGAGGTTAAAAGTATTCATTTTTTACCGATTATTTTTGACGCGAAAACTTTAACTATTTGTTTAGAAAAATATTGTCCTCGTCAAGATTAATTCTAATATTAAGAGAAATTGCCATTAATAGGGTGCAGAAACTGCCCCAATACCTTAATAAATCCTAACTCAAATGACATCAGATAATCAGATTTTAGAACCAGATTCCCACGAAGAAATTTCGGAAAAACTATCAGTAAAAGCTTCAGAAAATGAGGGTTTAAAAAAGACAGAAACGGAGGAAGTTGCCGAGTCTAAAAAAACCGAGATGCTTTTGAAACAAAGTGATAATTTAAAGACAAATATTGCCAAATTACAAGCACAAAAAACAAATTTAGAAAAGGAAATTAAACAATTACAAGACCAGAAAAATAAACTTTTAGCAGCACAAATTAGCGAATTAGAAACTAATTTGAATCGTCTAGTAACTGAAGCAGTTAGCGACTTAGAACAACGCAAACAAACCTTACAAATATCTGTTGAACAGTTAGAGCGGAGAAAAGAGCGCATTCAAGAAGAAATGAGAACAACTTTTGCGGGAGTTTCTCAAGATTTGGCCATCCGAGTTCAAGGTTTTAAAGATTATTTGGTCGGAAGTTTGCAGGATTTAGCTGCGGCAGCGGAACAGTTGGAGTTGCCAACAACGGAGGCTTGGGAAACCAGAGAAACTCCCCCGTCTCCTGTTACTGAAGAAGTGAAAACCCTGACTCCCCAATTTAGTGAGCAGAATTTTGAACAAAAACAACGACAAATTAAGCAGATTTTAGACCAATATCGCACTTTACCTGATTATTATGGTCCCCCTTGGCAATTACGCCGCACTTTTGAGCCAATTCATGCCGAAAGGGTGCAAAATTGGCTCTTTACCCAAGGTGGTCGTGGGGTGGTGAAAACCATGGGAAGTCGTTTGCAAAATATTTTGGTGACTTCGGCTATTATTTCCGTTTTATCTAATTTATATGGCGATCGCCTCAAGGCGGTAATTTTAGCCAATAGCCCTGAAAGATTAGGGGAGTGGAGACGAGGACTTCAAGATTGTCTGGGAATTTCTCGGAGTGATTTTGGTCCGGAGCGGGGTGTAGCATTATTTGACAACGAAGAAGCCGTGGTTCAAAAAGCCGAACGTTTAGTGGCTCAAAAACAATTACCATTAATTATTATTGATGAAACTGAGGGACAAATTGGTTTATCTTTGTTGCAGTTTCCTCTCTGGTTGGCGTTTACTCCTGAGCCAACTCAATTGTCTGGTTATAATTTTTAAGTGACAAAAATGAGTTAATTTATGTTACTAAAAAGAGTAAAAATTTTTGTGCAGCAAAGCTTACATCTATCTTGGCCAAGTAAACTAGGTACAAAAAGTATCCAAATTAATAATTAATAATTAATAAAAATGATTTTACCAATTTCTTTTGCTATTTTGTTAGTTTTGGTTGCTTATTTATTAGGTTCAATTCCCACTGGTTATTTAGCAGGAAAATATTTACAAGGAATTGATATTCGAGAAGTGGGTTCGGGGTCAACTGGAGCAACAAATGTCCTCAGAACTTTAGGCAAAAAAGCGGCGATTTTCGTCCTGACAATTGATGTTTTAAAAGGAGCTTTAGCCCTTGGTTTAGTAAAATTAAGTTATCATTTAGAGGGCATAAATTTACCTGAAAATTGGCAATCTTGGTTAATAATTAGTGCGGGAATTGCTGCCTTATTCGGTCATAGTAAATCCATTTTTCTTAACTTTACTGGAGGCAAATCTGTCGCAACGAGTTTAGGTATTTTATTTATGTTAAATCCCCTCATCGGTTTAGGAACTTTAGCCACTTTTGGTGTAATTTTGGCATTATCTCGTATTGTTTCCCTCAGTTCCATTTCTGGAGCTTTAGCGGTTAATGTTTTAATGCTGGTTCTCCATCAACCTTTAGCTTATCAAATTTTTGCGCTTTTAGGCGGTTTTTATGTGATTTTTAGACACAAAACCAATATTCAGCGTTTAATTGTTGGTACTGAACCTAAAATTGGCCAAAAATTGGAGCCCAATGAACCATCGTAAAATTAGCACTATAACTAAATAATTATCAATGAAAAAAGCCCTTTTGCGTGAGATATTTACAAAATCAAGCAGCAAAACAAGCAAAATAAACAAAACATCGTTAAACTAATACTTGTTAATGATTAACTATTAACTGTTAACTGAGAACTGCATTAAGTGTGAGGAATTTTTATATGGTAACTACCCCTTTAAAACAACAAATAACAACTCAGAAATTACCCGTAACCCCTTTATTTGGTACAGATGGAATCCGTGGTAAAGCTGGAGATTTACTAACTGCTCCTTTTGCTCTACAGTTAGGTTTATCCGCCGGAGAAGTTCTTAAACAAAATCATAAATTAGGACCGATTATTTTAGGCCAAGATTCCCGCAATTCTAGTGATATGTTAGCATCGGCGATCGCCTCTGGCCTAACCGCTGTCGGAGTTGAAGTGTGGAATTTGGGCATTTGTCCCACGCCCTGTGTAGCGCATTTAACCAAAGTAAATGACGCTTTAGGGGGAATTATGATTTCGGCAAGTCATAACCCTCCCGAAGACAACGGGATTAAATTTTTCGGCCAAGGTGGGACAAAAATTAGTCATTCCTTGAGTGAGGCGATCGAATTTCAACTAAGAAAAACCTACGGTTTGAACCACGACACTCCCCTTCACAACAATTGGGGTAAAAATTACCACCGTAGCTACCTAATTCAAGATTATTTAGAAAATTTAGTTAATTCCCTACCCCAAAACCTCAATTTTACAGGTTTAAAAGTGGTTTTAGATTTGGCTTGGGGAGCTTCGGTTAAATTAGCTCCTTCGGTATTTGAACAACTCGGCGCAGAAGTCATTGCCCTTCACGATGAACCCGATGGTAATCTCATCAATGTAAACTGTGGTTCAACCCACCTAGAAACCCTCAAACAAGCTGTAAAAAACCATCAGGCCGATGTGGGTTTTGCTTTTGACGGCGATGCTGATCGCCTTATGGCTGTTGATTCCCTCGGTCGTACAATCGATGGTGATTATATACTCTATTTATGGGGAAAACATCTTCAAGAACAGGATCAATTACCGGATAACCTTTTGGTTGGTACAGTGATGGCTAATTTAGGTTTTGAAAAAGCTTGGGAAAAATTGGGCGGTAAATTGATTAGAACTGCTGTCGGTGACAAATATGTCCAAGCCCAAATGTGGCGCACTGGGGCAATGTTGGGTGGTGAACAATCCGGACACATCCTCTGTCATCATTACGGTGTCTCCGGAGACGGTTTGCAAACTGCTTTACATTTAACCGCTTTAATTCGTCAATCTGGCGTTTCCCTTAGTGAATTAGTTGATCAAAGTTTTACTACCTACCCTCAAATATTGCGCAATATTCGTTTACATAATTGCGAGCGTTTAAACAGTTGGCAAGATTGTGAACCTTTACAAAAGGCGATTTCTGAGGCCGAAAAATCATTGGGTAATGATGGCCGAGTCTTGGTTCGCGCTTCGGGTACTGAACCTTTAATCCGTGTAATGGTGGAGGCGATCAACTCTGATTTAACCGATTATTGGACCACTAAGTTAACCAAGGAAGTGGAAACACATTTAATTAGGTAATAGGTAATAGGTAATAGGTAATAGGTTTTTAGGTAATGGTTTTTTTGATTTCTTATCTTGAATAACCTATTTACTTATTATTTTTTATTTGTTACTTGCTAATTTGATTAAGATTTTAGCTTGTTAATTATTGCGGTTAAAATTCTTATTATTTCGATAATTTCTTGTTCCATTAGTGAAAATTTTTGCTCAGAAACAAGTTGGGATTTAATCATAATTTTAATCCAATATTTGGTTTCCGATGCTTCTTTTAAAGCAATAGAATACTTAGAAATAAAATCATTTCGTGATTGTGCATAAATAGCTTCTGCACAATTAGCTCCAATGGATGTCCCACTTCTTAGAAATTGTTTTGCTAATACTTTTCCCCCATCATCAAAATGTCTTTTATTGAGTTCTACATAAGCATTAATTACTCGAATAGAAAAATTTTCTGTCCTTTGTTGAATAGTAATATTATTATCACTCATAATTCTATAAATAATAGATAAATATTTTTTCCCAAGTAATAAATAATAACTAATAATTAATATGTAATAATTGTGATGTCAAGATAACAAGTAAAGAGGATTTCTTACCTAATTACCTATTACCTCTTCCCTCTTACCTATTACCTCTTCCCTCCTACCGATTACCTATTACCTCTTACCTATTACCTCTTACCTATTACCTATTACCTCTTACCTATTACCTATTACCTCTTACCTATTACCTATTACCTCTTACCTATTACCGATTACCTATTACCTCTTCCCTCCTACCTATTACCTCTTACCTATTACCTATTACCTCTTACCTATTACCGATTACCTATTACCTCTTCCCTCCTACCTATTACCGATTACCTATTACCGATTACCGATTACCTCTTACCTATTACCTATTACCTATTACCTCTTACCTCTTACTTATTATCCCGAAATATCCGTGTGTCCAGAGCGTAAAGCTTCCAGTTTAGCCAGAATCTTCGGTTTCAATTTTTCAAATTCATCCTTGAGTTTTTTCTTGCTAATTTGCGGTTTATTTTCCCCTTTTACCGCTTGACTGACTGTGACCCAATCATTCAACATACGACACTGTCGAGGAGCAATGGTGGAAGTCATCACATTGTGACAACGTTCTGGTTCACCCAAACCGAAAAACATAATCCGATAAGAACCAGTATCGGCCAGGATTTTCGCTAATTGTTGTCCGGGTGTGGTTTTCAAATCAAGATAACAGGGAAGCCAACGTGGACCATGCTCCCGGTTATGTAATACCGTAATCCATAACACCATGGGATGAGGATTGGTTAAAAACAGAAACTGATTATAACGGGTACTAGACTTACGTTTCAAAATATCCTCGGTTTCCAGCATTACCCACAGGGTAGTGTAAATACCTTCGGGAGTACGAATTAAACGAGGAAAGACAATTTTTTGCTGTGGTTTATCTTTTGGCCAAGCTGACTGCAAACAGATTTCATCAATGGAAGGAGCTGAAATGCGGGTTGCTTCTTCAGGTTCGTTTTTGCTTGGTAAAGCAAAACTATTACGGGAAGCTGATGCCGGTAATGGGGTATTATTATTAATACTCTCAAGTATTTGCGTAATTTCATTAATACGCTGTGGGCGATCATCAGGGGATTTAGCCATACACTTCATCACCAGATTTTGCAGGGGTTGCGGTACATTGTAATCTGGATCAAATGGCTCAGGGGTAGCGTAATGATGCACCTTATACCACCCCCCAAAGGAGGAATTATCCGGTAATAAAGGCATTTCTCCCGTTAACATTTCATACATCATCACTCCCAAACTGTAAATATCGGAGCGACTATCCAACTCCTTCCCTTCCATTTGTTCAGGAGAACAATAAGCTAAGGTCCCCATAAAAGAGTGAGTCATGTCACCACTAGCTTGAATTAACTTCGCAATACCAAAATCAAGGATTTTCACCAAATCCCCTAAAGTCGGCTCTTGAATCACTAACATATTACTGGGTTTAATGTCACGATGAATAATAGGACAAAGTTCGCCTTTATACATAATACCTTGGTGAGCCGCTTCCATGCCCAAACAAATATGACGCATAAACACAAAAAAGCGTTTCAGATCAATGCTTTCTGACTGAATTAGATCATTCAGTCCTTTTCCTTGGAGATACTCCATCACATAAAAAGGACAATCATTATCATCAATACCATAATCTCGCACCCGGACAATGTGAATGCTTTTTTCGCCCAAAAGTGCCGAAATCGTCGCTTCCTGTTCAAAACGGATGCGCATTTTTTCATTTAACAGCATTTGGGAAAGGAATTTAATGGCCACTGTTACGCCACCTAATATCGTATCTTCTGCACGATATACTCGACCCATAGCACCCTCGCCAACCATATCGACGAGGTGATAGCGGTTAGCGAGTAATCGTCCAATGTTAGGGTCTGCCATAAGAATAATACCGTCAATTTACTAAGATTTAATGTTTAATAATAGATTTAATTAATGATAATTGTCGCCACACAACAATCAAAATAACTAATTATAATCGTATAATGATTTAGGACTGACGTTCTAATATTGCTTCCATGGTACTAATCAGGTAATGACCCGACAGCACTCCACTAGAAATGGCATATTTATCATCATTGAGACGATAAAACGTTTCAAAACCGCTTTGACGCTGTTTATCTCCTAAAACCCAATAACGCTGAATGATCGAATCTGGTCCAATCCAACCTTCACCTTCGACTCTACCGAGCAGACTTTGTTGTAAGACATAAGTATAATGTCTTTCGCCACCGTCAAGATGACCTCGATACTGAAAAGAAATTTCCTCACGATTGCCAGCTGGAAAAACCAATTTAGTCACCATGGTAAACCAATTATCTTGACTCCAAGCAATTATCGTTTTACCTTTTACACTAATGGGTTCTTCATTGCGTTCTGACCAGTTTCCTTTTAAAACCCAACGTCCTGGTCCGACTAAAAAACTATGAGCCATTTTATTTATCAGTTATTAGTTAAACAATGGGAAAATGTACTTCTCCGAGTAACACTGGCTGCTTTGCTCCGGTTACTAAAGGTAAAATACCACTAATTGTGCCATTTAAGCGCCAATAGGCTAATATGGCAAAGGCGATCGCCTCCTTAAAATCTCCGTTTACCCCCACTTCATCGGTAGTTAATACCTGAGTAGTAGGATTCAACCTAGCGATGAGACGTTGTTTGAGATAGCCATTGCGACTACCACCTCCACAAAGCAAAACCTGATCCGGCAGTTTCGGGAGAAAGCTAACATAGCTTAACACAATGGAAGCAGCGGTTAACTCCGTTAAAGTAGCCAAAAAATCCGCCGGAGTTAGGTTTTTTTCAATGCCATCGTGCCAGCATTGTTGCAGGTAAGTTTCACCAAACAATTCCCGTCCCGTTGATTTCGGTGGTTGTTGCTGGAAAAACTCATGTTTTAGCCACCGCTTGACCAAAGCCTCACAAGGAGTACCTTGGGCAGCCCATTGGCCATCCTGATCAAAGGTTTTTTTCCCCTCAGACAGCCATTGTACCGCTAAATCTAACAGAGCATTACCTGGTCCACTATCCCAACCAGAAACTTCCTCTTTCCAGTTTAACTTGGATTGGGCCGGAATATAAGTCAGATTACCAATTCCGCCAATATTTTGAATCACCCGAGATTTGGTTAAATCACCCAACCAATAAGCATCGATGGCTGGTACTAGGGGCGCTCCTTGACCGCCGGCCGCAATGTCCGCTTGACGAAAGTTACTCACGGTCTTTTTTTTGGTTAAATTGGCAATTAAGGCTCCTCTACCTAGCTGCAAACTATAGCCTAAATTTTCATGGGCAGGCCGGTGAAATACGGTTTGACCGTGTGAACCAATTAACTCCGCTTCGGGTTGATCCTGTTGGATTTTTTGGGCAGCCTTGGCGAATTCAACGGCGATCTCATCGTCTAAAGCGGCCATTTGCGCCATGGTTAAGGCTTTTCCACCACAGACGGCCAAAATTTCCTGCCGCAATGGTTCGGGATAGGGGTATGTTTCTCCCGCTAACATTTCGATGTGCAAATCAAGTTCTTGTCCGCTAATTTCTACGAAGGCGGCATCAATTCCATCCACTGATGTTCCACTCATTAATCCGATTACTTTCATGGTTAATTGCTTTTTTCCTGTGTTTATTTTCTTACGTTTTCGACCCAAAAGTTTTTAAGGTTGATTGCTTTTTTCCTGTGTTTATTTTCTCACGCAAAGACGCAAAGACGCAAAGGAAGAAAGAGTTAGTCTAATTGTAAGGGATCAACGTCAATGGTTAGACTTATGGATGCGGGACAAGAGGACCTTAATTCTTTAATATTAAAGAGGTTTTTTGGCAATGGTTCAGGAAATTTTAGTAATATTTGCCACCGATAACGCTCTGATATGCGCATTATACTAGCAGGTGCTGGTCCTAATATTTCACAGTTTAAGTCTAATTTTCTGAGTTTTTCTGTTATTATATTTGCTGTTTGTTGGACTAACATTTGCTCTAGTCCGGTCATTTTTATGACGATTAAGTTACCATAAGGTGGATAATTTAAGTCTTTTCTTTGCTCTAATTCTTGCTCGACAAATCCTTCATAATTATGTTTTAATACTGCTTCAATTACGGGGCTTTCTGTGGAATAGGTCTGGATGATTACTCTACCAGGATTATCCCCCCTTCCGGCTCTGCCCGCAACCTGTGTTAGGGTTTGAAATGCTCTTTCACTGGCGCGATAATCTGATAAATTTAGTAAACCATCGGCGGCTACTACTCCTACTAATGTTACTCCGGCGATGTCAATTCCTTTGGTTAACATTTGTGTCCCGATTAATAAATCAGCGTCCCCTTTTTTAAAATTATCTAAAATTCTTTTATGTGAACCTTTAGTCGAAGTTGTGTCACTATCAAATCTTAAACAACGTATTTGGGGAAACATTTTGTTTAATTCCAAAACTACTTTTTGTGTGCCACTACCAAAAAATTTGAGGTAGGGTGAGGTACATTCGGGGCAATGTTTCGGTTGTAAGGTGGCATAATTGCAGTAATGACATCTTAATAATTCGGTGGCTCCTTCGGCGGCATAATGATAGGATAAAGATACGTCACAATGGGGACATTCGATTACATATCCACAGCTACGACATGAGACAAAGGTACTATGGCCTCGACGAGGTACAAATAAGATTCCTTGTTCTTTTTTTTCGTGCATTTTTGTCAGTTCATTTTGCAGTTTTCGACTGAAAATTGACCGATTTCCTTGTTTTAATTCTGTCCTTAAATCTACTATTTCTATAGTAGGTAATTTGCTCTCGCCAATCCTTTCTGGTAAGTGGAGATAATGGTTTTTCTCATTTAAAATATCCCTTTTTTCGATCATTTCTAACCAGGTTTCTAAAGATGGTGTTGCTGATCCTAATATTAGGGGACAATTTTCTAATTTGGCCCGCCATTTGGCGACGGTTTTCGCATGATAATTTGGTGCAGGTTGTTGCTGTTTGTAACTGTGATCATGTTCTTCATCTAAAATAATTATTCCTAGGTTTTGTAAGGGAGCAAATACGGCGGATCTTGTTCCTATTAAAATATATTGTTCCCCATTTAATAAGTTTCGCCAAGTGTCATATCTTTCCCCTTCGTTTAATCCACTATGATAAACATAGACTTTGTCCCCGAAACGGGCCGTAAAGCGATCGGTTAATTGCGGAGTTAAGCCGATTTCTGGTACTAAAACTAAGGCCGATTTTCCCTGTTCTAATATAGGGGAAATTGCCTGTAAATAAACTTCGGTTTTCCCTGATCCTGTTATTCCATGTAGCAAGACCTGATTATAACCGCTTAAATTGTTAATTGTCGTTAATGCCCCTTGCTGAAATTGTGTTAATTTCTTATTATAATCTCTATTTATGTCCTTTTCTTGTGCTAAACGTAATTTTTCTCTATATTCTATTACTACACAACCTTTGTCAACTAAAGAGTTAATAACGGCCGCTTTTACATCGGCTTTTTTCGTTAATTCTTCTAACCACAATTCCCCGCCTAAATTTTTTAAGGTTTCTAAAGCTTCTCTTTGTTTAGGTCCTAATTTTTCCAAGGGATTATCACTAATTAATGTGACAGCTTTTTGTAATTTTGGTTTTACTTTATTCGGTGGTTCAAGATAACTAATTATCCACTCTCTTTTGAGCAAATCCCGAATCCCTTTATGGGCATTTTTGACGTTCTTTTTAAGATATTTTTCGCTATAATCTCCGTCTTTTTGCCCTTGAAGTAATGCCAAAATTAGTCTCGCAGGTTCACTACAAAATTCCGCTACCATTTCAGGCAATTTATCCCGATTTAACCTTATTCTTCGCGTCTCTTTTCTTAATAATCCTGGCGGTAAAGCTACTTTTATAACCGTGATTAATTCTGTATAGTAATAACTGGCCACCTTTTCTAATAATTGCCAATACTGAGGCGTGAAAAACCCCGTTACAATTACATTCTCAATTTCTTTAATTCGACTAATTTCTAACTCCAAAGGAGGTGAAGATAACTCCCGAATTACAATACCTCCCATTATTTGTGGTCCAAATGACACACTAACAATATCCCCGATTTCTACTACTAAATCTTGAGGTTTTTTATAGGTATATAATCCGGGTAAATCAGGACAATCTACTAACACCTCAAAATAAATTACTTGTGATGATTCCGTCTGATAAAAAGTGATTGGTTGAGCTACCATTAAATTACTATACATACCAATACCTAATTAATTAATTATTTATCCATCTATTATATTCAACTTTACCGCCAGCAGTTAACAAAAAAGATGCTATACTTAAACAAATAAAGACTTTTTAACAAAATTTATGCCAATTTGTAATTAGCATAACCTTTTATTCCTTGACAATTTGATAATCTAACCCTGATCTTCCTTTTTTTACCTTAACTTAATTACAATCACCAATTAAAACAAAATAACCCAAAAAAAGGAATCAAAGACAATTTAATAACCTTTAATAAATGACAAAATGGGGTACTAAAATGAAAGATAATCATCATTCTCTCTTAGATTTAACAAGCGAAGAACTCGACGATCATAGTTTAAATGATAACAAAGATTCTGACAATAATTTTACCCAGAAAATTGGTCGTATTAGTTCAGAAGATACCGTCGGAACTTTCTTTAAAGAAATGGGACGTTATCCCCTTTTAAATGCAGAAGAAGAAATAAAATTTGCCTATTGTGTTCAATTTCTGCTTCAGGTAGAAGAAAAAGAAAAAGAATTAAGCAAAGAATTACAACGGATTCCAACTAAGCAAGAATTGGCGGAATCACTAGGATTTGCTACGATAAAGCAATTGGAACATCGTCTTTATAAAGGCCGTTTAGCCAAAATAAAAATGATTCGCTCTAATCTCAGATTAGTCGTTTCCATCGCCAAACGTTACCTCAACCGTGGTGTACCTTTTCTCGATTTAATTCAAGAAGGAGCAATTGGTTTAAATCGAGCAGCCGAAAAATTTGACCCCGATAAAGGTTACAAATTCTCGACTTATGCCTACTGGTGGATTCGTCAAGCAATTACAAGAACCATCGCCAATGACGCTAGAACAATTCGTCTTCCTATTCACATAGTCGAGAAGTTAAATAAACTAAAAAAAGCACAAAGAATACTAAAACAACAATTACAACGTAATCCCAACGAAGACGAATTAGCAGCGGAAATCGAAGCAACTCCCGAACAATTACGTCATTTATTGGACTTAAGAAGACAATCTTTATCTTTAAATCATCGGGTTGGCAAAGGAGAAGACACGGAATTGGTCGATTTACTAGAAGATCACCAAGCAATTTTACCAGAAGAGCAAATGAGTCAAAACATGATGAGACAAGACATTTGGGATGTTTTAGCTGAAATTTTGACGGAAAGGGAAAAGGATGTCATTTCTTTGCGTTATGGTTTATATGACAATCAACCAGCGACTTTGGAGGAAGTGGGAGTTATGTTCAATTTATCCAGGGAAAGAGTACGTCAAATTCAAACTAAGGCCATGCGAAAATTACGTCGTCCGAGTATTGCAGCACGTTTAAAAGGATGGCTAAGTTAATAATTGAAAATTGGGAATATTTAACAATTAATTTTGCTAAATATTAAGATTAATTATTGTGTTTTATCTGTATTCATCTGTGATTTTAAAAATAGATGAATCTATTTTTTTCATTAAAAATATAGTGGAGCAATTAGGAATAATAATTATAATTGTCAGGGAATTTTGATTTTTTCAAGGTATAAATTAAGAATTGGCTTTGAGGTTTGTGATAATTTAGGTAGGGTGGGCATTTTCAATTTAATCTGAAAAATTTAACCAGTCATTTATAAAAAAAATGCCCACCTAATAATTATTGGAGTATCTATTATTATGGTTGTAGCGGGAAAAACGACACAAAATTACGAAAATAAAACTCAAGAAATTGCGAGACAACTGATAGAAGCAACTCGGGAAAAAAGGGGTCTTTTTGATAAGATTAAGGACCAAATGCGCTGGGATGATAAGCTATTAGAATGGGCAATGAGTAACCCCGGTTTAAAAGTCAATTTGTTTAGATTTATTGATAGTATTCCAGCACTGCAAAGTAATACTGAAATAGCGAATCATTTACAACAATATATGTCGGATGAATCGGTGGAATTACCATCAGCTTTAAAGGGATTACTTAACTTTGCTGACGCGAATACTCCTCCGGCACAAATTGCCGCAGCTACTGTTACGAAAGCGGTGGAAACTTTGGCCTATAAATATATTTCTGGTGCTAATATTAAGGAAGTAATTAAAACGGTTGAACGTCTTAGAAAAGATAAGATGGGTTTCACTATTGATTTGTTAGGTGAAGCGGTAATCACGGAATCTGAAGCTCAATCCTACTCTGCTAGATATATGGAGTTAATGGAAAGCCTTTCTGACCAGTCAAAAAAATGGTCAAATGTGTCACAAATTGATCAAGCTGATGGTGAAGAATTAGCTAGGGTGCAAGTGTCAGTTAAGTTAACGGCTTTTTACTCCCAATTTGATCCTTTGGATCCAGAAGGTAGTAAGGAAAAGGTATGCGATCGCATTAGGATTTTACTAAAAAGGGCAAAGGATTTAGGTTGTGCGGTTCATTTTGATATGGAACAGTATCAATATAAAAACCTGACTTTAGCAATTTTAAAAGAGCTATTAATGGAGGAGGATTTTAGAAATCGCACGGACATTGGCGTAACTTTACAAGCATATTTAAAAGACTCCTATCAAGACTTAGAAAATTTAATTGAGTGGGCAAAAAAACGGGGTAATCCTGTTACTGTTAGACTGGTAAAAGGAGCTTATTGGGACCAGGAAACCATTAAATCTTTACAAAATCATTGGCCTCAACCGGTCTTTAATCAGAAACCAGAAACGGATATTAACTACGAAAAAATGACTCAATTATTATTAGAAAATAATGAGTATCTTTATGCAGCTATTGGTAGTCATAATGTGCGCACTCAAGCATTAGCTTGCGCCATTGCTGAAACGTTAAACATACCTCGTCGTCGTTTTGAATGTCAAGTGTTATATGGGATGGGAGATAACCTCGCAAAAGCGATCGCCAAACGGGGACATCGGGTGAGGGTTTATGCTCCTTATGGTGATTTATTACCCGGGATGGCCTATTTAATTCGTCGGTTATTAGAAAATACCGCCAATAGTTCTTTTCTACGCCAAAATTCAGAGGAAAAACCAATTGCAGAATTAATCGCTCCTCCCCAATTATCTTCAGAGGAAAAAATCCTCGTTAATAATCAGTTTGCTAATGCTCCGGATACGGATTATGCTAATAATAATTTAAGAAATAAAGCCCATCAAGCTTTAGTGAAAGTTAAGGGAAATTTAGGCAAAACATATTTACCTTTAATTGATGGCAAATATGTGGAAACTAATAATTATATTGAGTCGGTTAATCCTTCTCAATATCAAGAAGTCGTGGGCAAAATTGGCTTAATTTCAGAAGAACAAGCGGAAAACGCAATTCAAGCAGGGAAAAAAGCCTTTCCAAAATGGAGCAAAACTCCTGCTAAAGAAAGAGCAAATATCCTCAGAAAAGCAGCGGAAATTATGGAAAATCGTCGCCATGAATTGAATGCTTGGATCTGTTTAGAAGTAGGGAAAATTATCCCCCAAGCTGATGCTGAAGTTTCCGAGGCGATCGATTTTTGTCGCTATTATGCTGATGAAATGGAACGTCTTGATCGCGGCTACAATTATGATATTCCGGGGGAAACTGACCGCTATTTTTATCAAGCTAAAGGGGTTGCTTTAGTCATCTCGCCTTGGAATTTTCCTTTTGCGATCTCCACAGGTATGACTGTAGCAGCATTAGTTGCGGGTAACTGCACATTGTTAAAACCGGCGGAAACAGCCACCGTAATTGCGGCCAAAATCGTGGAAATTTTAGTGGAAGCAGGAATTCCCCAAGGAGTGTTGCAATATGTACCGGGTAAGGGTTCTACGGTTGGTGCATATATGGTCAAGCATAAAGATGTCCATTTGATTGCGTTTACCGGTTCACGGGAAGTTGGTTGTTGGATTTATGCAAATGCAGCGCTGGTTCAACCTGGTCAAAAGCATTTAAAGCGGGTAATTGCCGAAATGGGCGGCAAAAATGCCCTGATTATTGATGAGAGTGCCGACTTGGATCAAGCAGTTGCTGGAGTAGTACAATCAGCCTTTGGTTATACGGGGCAAAAATGTTCCGCCTGTTCGCGGGTAATCGTGCTAGAAACGGTATATAATGCCTTTTTGGAGCGTTTTGTCGAAGCTACGAATTCCTTAAATATTGGTCCAACGGATGAGCCCAGTGTTAAAGTTGGTCCGGTGATTGACGGAGCGGCCCAAAAACGGATTCAGGAATATATTGAAATTGGTCGTCAAGAAGGCCGGGTGGTTTTAGAAATGGAATCCCCTGACCATGGTTATTTTGTCAGTCCGACGATTATTGCGGATCTTGCCCCAAATGCCAAAATTGCTCAGGAAGAAATTTTCGGTCCCGTGGTTGCAGTAATCAAAGTTAAGAATTTTGACGAAGCTTTGCAAGTGGCGAACGGGACGGATTATGCTTTAACTGGTGGTTTATATTCTCGCACTCCAGACCATATAAACCGTGCTAGTCAAGAGTTTGAGGTGGGTAATTTATACATTAATCGTACCATTACCGGGGCGATCGTGGCTCGTCAACCCTTCGGTGGTTTCAAAATGTCGGGGGTAGGTTCAAAGGCGGGTGGTCCGGATTATCTGTTACAATTTTTAGAACCTCGAGTTGTGACTGAAAACGTGCAACGTCAAGGTTTTGCTCCCGGAATTGTCGATTAAGGTTTGTTGTTGCGCTTTAGCGCAATAACGATCAATCAAAGGCAATCACGAAAATCAATTAACAAAGTTAATTAATTATGTCAGAAACCCTCCCTTATCAGCAACTTGAAAATAGAATTATTCAGATTATTATTTCTAGTCCAGATGTTAATCAGATGCTGATGGATATTGCTAAAGAATTAGGGCAAAGTTTCTCGGTGGATGTTTGTTTTATTACCCATGAAATTAATGAGCAATCTAAACATAATTTAGCTTTTTGGTCGATTAATAATAATTTTAATTCGCAAAATATTGCCCATATACCAGTTCAAGAAATTCTGGATTTCGGTTTATTTGCTATTAGTAATATTTCCGAAAGTCCCTTTAAAAATACTTGTAAAAATTCAAATTTATCCGCTTTATTAATTAGTAAGACTTCTGGTTATAATCAGCTTAACTCTGCTATTATTTTAGGAGAATATCAAGCTTATAATTGGACTGAAAATGAGATAAGTTCTCTAAAAAATATTTCTGTTTTGGTTTCACTTGCTTTACGAGTATGTCAATTGCAACAGGAAGCTAAGTTAAGTAATCAGTATGAAACTTTACTTAGAGAAATAGGAGGAACTTTACTGCAAACGTCTTCTCTTAATTCTTTATTCATTTTGGCTCTGGAATCTACGCTAAAAACCTTACAGATTAATCAAGGCTTAATTCTTACTTTAAAATATAATAACCCCCTCTTTAAACGGTTAGGAAAAGAGGCAAAACCCCAAGGAAAAGCCGATATCATTTGCCAATCTGAAAAATTTAAAAATAATAAAAAGTATCAAAAAAATCAGTCATTTAATATAGCTGAATCCGACTTAATTTTAAAAGCTTTAGAAAAAGCTCCTGAAACTTTAGCGATCGAAAATGTTAATAATTATCCCGATTTAATCATAAATAATCCTGAAATAATTTTCGATTCTCAGACTACTGAGTCTTTATTATTTGTCCCAATTATGGGCAGTATGACGAGTGAAGCAAGAACTCCCATAATTTTAGGATTCCTTATTTTACAAGATCAGAAAAGTCATGTTTGGTCAAATCATGAGTTACAATTAGTTAATTGGGTCAGTATTCAAATCAGCATAAATATGCTTCATAATCAATCCTTAAGTAGGGTTCAATCTTTGGTGGAGGAACGAACTTCTCAACTTAAATGGAGTTTGGATGTCCAAGCTAAATTATCGGAAAAAATGCGTCAACAATTGGAGGAGTTACAACAGTTAAATAAACTAAAGGACGATTTTCTTAGTAGTATGAGTCACGAGTTAAATACTCCTTTAACCACAATGAAAATTGCGATTAAAATGTTACGTCAACCCTATTGTGATGCAGAAAAACAAACGAAATATTTAGATATTTTAGAACAAGAATGGAATCGGGAATATAATTTAATTAAGGATTTATTAACTTTACAACAAGTGGAATCGCAAAAGTTATCTATTCAGTTAAAACAAGTAAATTTAAAGGATATTATTGATAAATTAGGGATGGAGTTTAACAAGAAATGGTCGGAAAATAAGGGTTTAAATTTAGTGGTAAATTATGATTTACTGGTTAATAAAAAGCAGTCTTTAGTTGATAATTTACAGTTATATACGGACCCCTATACTTTAGAACAAATTATCGGTGAGTTGTTATTAAATGCGGGAAAATATGCTGATCCTGAGACGAAAGTTGAGCTAAATATTGAGAGAAAAATAACGAGGGAAGGTTATCTAATTATCATAACTATTACTAATTATGGTTGGGGTATTTCCCCTGATGAACAACGTTATATTTTTGATAAGTTTCGTCGGGGAAAAGGAGTTACAGATAGTGCAATTCCGGGGACTGGTTTGGGTTTAACTATGGTTAAATCTTTGGTGGATCATTTGGAGGGAAATATCGAGGTTTCTAGTTTTCCTCTTGAAAATTCTCCTAGTTTTGTCACGTCTTTTACTGTTACTTTACCTCAGTCTTTTCAATAAAAAAGGTGCAATTTTTTTACACCTTTTTTATCTGTAATCTCTGGGAAAAATTACATGGTTACAAAGTCACTTGCATCAATTAAATTGGGATTAACATTCTCTAATAAGGCCAATTTATTACCTTCATTATCACTAATTAAGGTATTATGTCCTTTATTTAAACCAGTGATACTTAGGCCACTAAATTGTAAACCATCAGATAAACCGAATTTATCTTCTCCGTTGGTAAAGTCTTTGATGATGTCTCGATCGCCATTGGCTTGTAGGACGAAAGTATCAGCACCATCATCACCAAAGAAACGATCTTGACCTAAACCACCATAGAGAAGGTCGTCTCCGTCACCACCGAAAAGGACGTCAACCCCTGCTCCACCTTTAAGAGTGTCGTTTCCATCATTACCTCGGAGAACCACGTCACCGAGGGTGAAAGCTTCAGCGTTGAGGAAATTATCACCTTTACCACCGATTAAACTAACTTTTTCGATATTGACAAAAGTATCAGTACCTTGACCCGTTAAACTGGTATCAGTGAGGGTAAAGTCGAGATTACCTTGACCAACAAGGCGATCAACACCGGTTCCACCATCGATCAGGTCATCACCTAAACCACCATTAAAGACATCATTACCATCACCACCGTTGAGAATGTCATTTCCACGGTTTCCCCTGAGAATATCGTTTCCTCCTGCTCCTTCAAGGAGATTGTCGTTCTTATCACCAATGAGGCGATCGTCTAATTCCGTGGAAGTACCAGAAACATTCATCACTCGAAGATTGACTTTGGCCTCTTTAGTTGCATATTGTTGGCCGTCCGAACCATTCCAAAGGAAGCTAGTTTGACCGTTAAAGTCAGCATCGGGAGTAAAGCTTAAATTCGCCATTTCAATGACGTTAATTTCAGCATCTTGAGTAACATCCACACCCGATAACTTGAGAGTACCGTTTTCGGGTAAAGTAGTAATTTTAACGGTGTCTAAGGGGTCATTTTGGTAATCAATGAAGTTTTTGCTAAAATTAGCAGGATCAAGGCTGATTTCAGTATTTTCTGCGGCAATAACAGCGATATTTTTGACCACAGGAGAAGGTACATTAACCTCAAAAATACTGGTAGTATTACTTTCCTCATTGTTAACAACTAACAGAGGCCGACCGTTGGGACTATTTTCCCCACTAATAAAGGTTAAACCCTCTGGAGCGACATCTTCCATACCAGCTTGATATTCCACAAAATGGGGAGCGGTGGGATTAGTCACATCATAAACCATGACTCCGCCAATTCTTTCTAAACCAACGAAAGCGTAGGTTCTTCCGTCGATGGTTCCCACGGCCACTCCTTCGGGTTCAGGTCCTTTGTTGTCACTACGACTATCAAAACCATCTGTGTCTCCTTGGGAATTGAACAGATAAGGAAATTGAGCAGCGGTGATCTGTTCTAAATCGTTGCCACTGTCATAAACTAAGTTACCCTGACTATTCCAAATCGTAAAGGAACGACCACCAAAAGCGTATAATTGGTCATAGTCACCATCTCCGTCCGTATCTCCTCGGGTTGTGGTAACAATTAAACGACCAAGTTGATCATCGGCCTGTAATTCTTCTGCATTGGGGAAAGCAACTGGATCAAGGATTAAATCTTTGATTCTTGATTCTTCGTTGTAGATGTCTCCTTCGTCTTGACCATCTAAAATTCCGTCATCGCTGGGTCTAACCCTTGAGTCTCCTTCATTTGCTGTAACATAATAGGTCTGACCATCTACTGTGTAGGAGGCGATCGTATCTGGTTGATACATTCCGAAAATAGGCCAATTAGCCATATTAATTCCACCGTCGCGATCGCTCGCATCTAAGGTATTATTGGTATTTAAGGTAATAATACCTAAACCAATGGGAATACCAGTTTCAGCAAAATCATTATCGTTGAGAACGGCGATCGTTGTCTCGTTAATCCAAGTTAAACCTTCGGGTTTATCAGTGAAAGTGTAACCTACTGCGGCTAAATCGGTATGTACTTCTTTAGTTACAGGATTAATTCCTTTGGCTGCTAACTGTTCTAAGGTTAAACTATCAAAGGTTTCTCCTTCTGCTAAAATATCAGCAGGTAAACTTTGTAAATTGGTTGCTTGAGTTAAATCAATACGGAAAACAACCTTTTTAGAATCAGCTTCGGTGCTAGAATCTCGCTCAATAACTAGAAATTCGCCTATTTGATTAGTAGCAACAGCATCTCCAATTTTGTCACTACCTCCTCCTTTGTCTTCTTGGATATAAAGGTATTCCCCAATGGTAGTTTGGGTTTGGGGATCAAATTCTAAAATTCTGATCGTCGAGGTGTTTGCACTACTGGGATTGTCAAAAGGAGACTGTACAAAAGCGTAAACTTTATCATCTTGATAGGCGATCGCCTCAAAGCCACGATTAGCTACCCTAGTATTATAAACTTCAGGAAAAGCCGCTGTTCCCAAATCCGCGGGTAGACCTTCAGGGACAAAACGGTTAATTAAAGTACCATTGGCTTCAAAATGGTAAATAGCAGGTCTGTATTCATCGGCCATCCAATAACTACCATCAGGGGATTTGACAATTCCTTCTAAATCTGCACCTAAAGGATCGTAAGCCAAAATATTACCATTTTCATCAATGGGAATCCGACCCGTGTCATCGGTGGGAAGATTTGGTAAACCAGTTAAAGGAGTGCCATCTTGGCGAGTCAAAGAAAGTTGATCGACAATGCTGAGACTGCCATCTTTGGGGTTATATTCAAAACGAATTAACTGAGGTTGTAAATCAGGGAGAAAATAGGTTCTCACTCTGTCATCTACTCCATCACCCGTAACATCACGATTTCCTGTGGCACTTGGTCCAATATCAGGATGGGTGATAAATTGTAAATTGCCATTTTCTGAGTTGATTCCCTCAAAATGTAAACCAGAAAGACCTCCTAAAAGAACTTCTCCTAAAGTGTCGGATGTACCAATCACCGGTAAATCAGCATCATTAAAGAAAGAAGTTTTCAGAGTTTGGGTGTTATAATCTTTAAATCCTAGAGGCTTGACGGATTCTACAGTTGCCGTAGCAATATCCACAATGGCGATCGCATTATTTTCCTGTAAAGTCACATAAGCTTTTTGACCATCTCCAGAAAAGGCGATATATTCGGGTTCTAAATCCTGTGCTACCGTAGCATTAGGACCAAAAATTCTCACTCCCTCAGCTTTGAGGTCTTCAATTTGAGCATTAAAATTAGTAAAAGTTGCCTCTTGAATTTGGGCATTTTCTAACCCATTAGTCAAATCAATAATACTGATCGAACCTTCAGGATCGAAGCTATAATCTTCGTTGGGTTCACCTTCATTAGCGGTTAAAACCTTTGTACCATCTGGACTAAAGGTCACCATATCGGGGAGATTACCCACCGTTTCTTTACCTAAAAATGCTCCTGTAGCGGCGTTGAAAAATTGCACCTCGCCCTGGTTTTGATTCCATAAATCATCGGCGATCGCTAAAGCAACAGTGACGATACCTTCACTAACTGTTCCTTCTTTCCCCACGGCCACACTATTGGGAGCGAAAGTGAAACCAGTAGTCAAGTTAGTGGTATCAAATACTAAATCAGCAATCTTAGTGGGATTCGTCAAAGACGCAATATCTAAAACTTCTACCACAGTTCCTGCAACCACAAAAAGACGCTTACTTTGCGCATCAAAAGCAGAAATTTCCGAACCGTTTGCACTTTGATAGCTACCAATTTTCGAGAGAAATGCTGCCATATAACTTACTTAATTTTAATTAATCCCTATTATTGAACACATTACGATAATAGGGGTAATAGTTTATCTTTAAATTAAGATTGTTTTCCTCTATACAATTTTCGCAAACCTAGATTTATGGCTCAAACGAAAAATTGGCGAAAATCTGATTTCTCAGGCTAGAAAAAACGGCGTTGCATGACTCTGAGATGAAATTGTAGGGGCAATCCCTTGTGGTTGCCCCCGAAACGCTGATAGGGTAGGGACAAGCCCTACCCCTACATTGAAAATAAATATCAAATCATCTTGCATAGGTGTAACGCCGAAAAAACCACATTTTCTCAAATGTGGCCAAAATCGGAGTTCTGAATTCCGTGGTAATTGGTTAGATGGGCAATGCCACCTAACTTTTAATTAAGCAAAAACAAAGTCATTTGCTGTTAAATTAAATTCGCCATTTAAGGTAACTAAAATATCGTTAGTTTCCTTCATACTAATAGTCGTAATTCCCTCGTTGGCGACAATATTTAAGTCGGCAAAACTGTCTAATTGTGTGCCAAAATCACCACCAATACCGAGGACATCTTCACCTTTAGTAAAGTCAGTAATTCTGTTACCAGGAGCAGGTAATTCTGCGTTGGCGATCCAAAATTCATCTTTTTCTGTACCACCGGTAATGAGGTTGTCGCCACCTGTGGTAACGTAGAATTTATCAACCCCGTCACCACCAAAGAGGCGATCGCCTGCACCCAAAGTAAAGGTATCATTACCATTACCACCGTAAACGCGGTTATTTCCCTGACCCTCAGAAAGAGTGATGTTATCATCACCGTTACCGGCAAAAATGCGATCGCCCTTTCCTGCGACGAGAGAATCATCACCACTACCCGCATAAATGCGATTATGGCCCAAGGTTGCGCTGGAAGTATCAACCAAATCATTACTAGAACCAGTAAAAGTCAAGGTATTATTACCAGAAAAACCGGTTTCGGGATCAGCAGCATCAAGGTTATCAACGCCAATACCACCAAAAACAGAAATCGGTTCTGCTGTGGTTTCCGTGGCAATTACTGTGTCTTCTCTGAAATTGAGGTTTTGACTCCTTTCATCGTTTTCGATGGCTGTATCCGCGATATTAAAGGGAGTATCAAGGTGGTTTTCCTGTAGATAGGTAGTCAGGGATATTTGCTCTGTAAGTTCAATGGTAACGAGATTATCGCCAAAAATATCAAAGGGATAATCGTCTCCACCTTCGGCCAGAAAACTTAAGGTGACGACACGAAATTCGGTATTAGCATTTTCAGCAACTAAGTCGCCATTTTCGACTAATTTAATCACCTTACCGTCAGAGTCATTAACCACTAAGGATTGTATCCTTTCGCCATCGGTAACTACTGCACCGGTTTCATCAAAGGCGATCGCCTGTTGATCCTGGTCATAACTAAAGGATAAACCGCTAATTTGGGGAAAAGGACCGATGTCCATATTTCCGTATTGTGCGACTGAATGTTCAATAATCTGCTCTAATTCAGTACCAGTCAGGGTTAACAAAACTAAGTCATTATTAAAAGGTGAAACGGCCTCCACTTCAAAATTAGTAATATCACCAATATTGATATTACTACCAATACCACCACCATTAACTAAAGCAATATCGACAGTCGAATCAATGGCTTGAGCATTCGTTAAATGTGCATCAGCAATCAAGTTTCCTAAATTAGTTTCCTGAGTACGAACATCTTCCCTGACACCATTGAGGATAACGTCAGTTTGTCCCACCACAGCTAAAATGCCCTCATTTTCCATGGTCGTAATGACCGTATCCGTGATCAAACCATGGGTTTTTGTCGTGGGGTGAAGTTCATCCCAAAATACATAGTTATTAGGATCAATACTAGCCGGATTTTCATCAATTAAGACATCATTTGTCGGTTGAGTAAAACCATAATCATTGGGATTAGCACCAATGGCTGTGGTTAAGCCAAACAAATCAACCAAATGTAAGTCCAAATTCAGGGTGGTTTCTAAAGTAGTGAGACTTGAATTTAACTCTGTATTAAATGCTGTTGCTAAATCCGTGGCGATCGTTGAAGTATCAGCGTCAATATTTTTAGGTAGTAGTCCTAGATTTGGTAAGTTTAAGACGATGATATTTTCTGCTCCTAAATTCGCCAAATCTGTGATGGATGTTGAAATATTAGTGATAGCAGTGGCGATCGTGTTTTGACTAGCTGAGTTGGTCAAATCATTACCACCGATTAAAATGGTATATAAGGCATTGGGATCAACTGGATTAGAATCAAGACTAGCTTCAAATAGGGCAACTTGTTCAGTTAATCCTGGTATCCCCTGAGTTACTGTATTTACACCAGTTTCAGCTCCTCCATAAGCAAAATTGAGCAACGAATTGGAAGTTAAACCAAGTTCCGGTAAGAGTTGATCAACCCAAATGGGACCATTGGAAAAACGACCTTCAAAATAGGGAGGACTAGGAGGTGTTTCTTGGTTCGTGACTTGATAAATATTGCCTATATCAGACAAACTATCGCCAAAAACCACTAATTCAGTAATTTTCGGGAGCTCGGCGATAGTTTCTACATTAAGAGAAATTGTGTCTGTCATATTTTTAAGCCGTAATTTTTAGTTTTTTTCATACCATAAGTATCATATCAGACAGTCTTGATTGAGAATCTAAAGATGTTGTTAAAAAATATTAAAAATTGTTGCAGTTTTGGCAAGTAACCGAATCGCTGATTTTTTTAGGTTTTCTTTGGTTAAAAATCATGCTATCTTTAAATTTAGTCATCTATTTTAGTTGGTTATCAGTAAAATAATTTGTGAGCAAGAGTACCTCTTTAAAACCGTTAACTTGGCAAAAAACTAGATTTTTCCCTTTACGTTTACTGGAAATATCTACGGTTTCTTTTAAGTTTTTATTTTTACTATTTTGGGCTAATTTATGGGATAATAATTCCTCTAAAAATAGACAGAAACAGGCCAAATGGTTAGTTAATAATATGATTTATTTGGGACCAACTTTTATTAAAATTGGCCAATCTTTATCGACTCGTCCTGATTTATTACCTTTGGAATATATCCAAGAATTATCTTTATTACAGGATAAAGTTCCTCCTTTTAGTTCTCAAGAAGCAATCAAAACTATTGAAAAAGAATTTAATACTTCTCTGGATAAAATCTACCAGAATTTTGATAGTTTGCCCCTTGCTTCTGCTAGTTTAGGACAAGTTCATAAAGCGAACTTATTTACCGGAGAAAATGTCGCTGTTAAGGTCCAAAGACCGGGTTTAGAACCATTATTTAAACTAGATTTTCGGGTGTTAACTTATTTGGTAAATTTTGCTAATCGCTTTATTCCAGAGGTGAAAAAATATGAGTTACATTCTTTATATCGGGAATTTTTTCAGATTTTATATCAAGAAATTGACTATATTCAAGAGGGAAAAAATGCCGATCGCTTTCGGGAAAATTTCAAAAGTTATCCCGGAGTAATTACACCCTCAATTTATTGGCAATATACCACGAAAAAGGTATTAACAATGGAATATTTACCCGGGATAAAAATAGATGATTTTAATACTTTAAAAGCTAATAATATTGATACAAATAAAATCTTAAAAATTGGGATTTGTTCCTATTTAAAACAGTTATTACAAGACGGTTTTTTTCAATCAGATCCTCATCCCGGAAATATGGCAGTTACCCTCAAAGGTGAGATCATTTTCTATGATTTTGGGACCATGACAGAGGTACAATCTTTGGCCAAAGATCAGATGATTACTACTTTTTTTGCGGTGTTAAGAAAGGATACGGAAACGGTGGTGGAAAGTCTCACTTGTATGGGTTTAATTACTCCCATGTCTGACATGACTCCTGTCAGAAGATTGGTCGCTTTTTTATTGGAAAAATTCCGCGATAAACCCGTCGATATTAAAGAATTTGATCAAATTAGCAGTGAACTTTATCAAATGTTTGAACAGCAACCTTTTAGGTTACCTCCTCAGATGACTTTTATTGTTAAATCTGTTACGACTTTAGATGGAATTGCTCGCAGTTTAGACCCCCAATATAATCTTTTAGCAGCAGCTGGACCTTTTGTCAAAAGTCTCGCTTTTTCTAGTAATGGTAAGGGAAATCTGCTGACCACACTTGCAAAACAAACTAAGGATTTGATCCAATTTCAGTTAGCTAAACCCAGTAAAACTGAGCTTTTAATTAGAGATTTAGAAGCGAAAATAACCACGGGAGAATTACAATTTACTGTTCGTTCTGTGGAAAGCGATCGCACTTTGAAAACTATACATTTAGCGCTCAAATGTTTAGTTAATACCTGTTTATTTGGGTTTAATTTAATTGCAGCTATTCTCTTTTTGATGGCTCATTATCCCAATTGGGCGATCGTCTTTTTCTGTTTAGCAACTTTCTGGTTTTATCTCTTATTGAAAAGTTTAATTAAACTTAACATTAAAGAAAAATTAGATCAACTTGCCCAATAATCTTAGTCCAGTGGAGCAGACCGATAAATTATTATTATGATAATTAAATTAAAAATCTGCTCTACTCATCGTTAAATAAATAGGGAAAATAACATGAAAAATATCATTATTACTGTCGATTTTTCTGAACATACAGAAACCATCATTAATAGTATCAAAACCATCGCTAAAACAACTTCTAGTCAAATTTGGTTGCTTCATATTGCAGCTCCAGAACCAGATTTTTTGGGTTATGAAACTGGTCCCCAAACTGAGAGAAATCATCTTGCTTTTAGATTTCGTGAAGAACACCGCCAACTACAAGAATTAGCAGAAAAATTGCGTCAGAATGACATTCAAACCACCGCTTTATTATTACAAGGTGCTACTATTGAAACTATTATCAGTGAAGCAGAAAAATTGAAAGCTGATTTAATAGTCGTGGGTTCTCATGGTAAAAGTGGCCTTTATAAAACTTTAGTTGGTAGTATCAGTGAAGGTATTATTAAACAAGCAAAATGTCCTATTTTAGTCATTCCTACTCGTAATTTATCAACTTAAAAAAACAGGAGTAAGTAATTAAAATTGACAGGAAAAATTCGCTTTAAAAACGTAAATGAATCCGAGGATGTAATTTTTCTTCTACTCGATTTCCTTTCCATAAATGTTGTGTCACAATCTTCGGAACATCACTGGGATTTACTCGGCAATACCAAGTTTCTTCGGGAATAATTCTCACGGTTGGTCCGACACTACATTGACCTTGACATTCTGCTGCAATTATGCTGACATTTTCTGGTAAATTACTATTTTCAAATAAGGCTAAAATTTGACCAGAACCATTATTTAAACAGGAGGTATTTTGACAGACTAAAACGCATTTTTGATGAGCAGATAATTCAGGTTTTTCCATTATTGAAGTATTTTGCTGTTAATATTAATTATTTTCCCCTTCTTCACAAGCTCCTATATTCACCCAGTTACTTGAGCCATTAGTAAAATGTTCTTTTTTCCAAATGGGAGCGTTATGTTTCAAGGTATCTATAGCATAGCGACAAGCCGCAAAACTTTCACCCCGATGGGGACAACCCACGGCCACTAAAACGCTTATTTCCCCGATTTTTAAGCGTCCTACCCGATGATGTATCACAATGGTGTTAGTATCAGGCCATTTTTGCCGAATATCTGCCCCTATTTGCTTAAATATGGCGATCGCCATCGGTTCATAAGCCTGATATTCTAAGTATATTACCGGTTTTCCGTCGGTTTGCTGACGAACTGTGCCACTCATCACCACGATCGCACCATTGGCGGGATCATCTGCTAATTGATAAACTTCATCGAAAGAAAGGGGAGCAAAAGTAATCGTAAAATGGTCTTTATTTTGAGTCATAAACAACGGTTATTATACTGGTTTTCCAATTTTTTTTCAGCTTCTGTGACAGTGCTTAAATTGTCACAATTAAATTAATTAATAACAAAAATTATATCATGATTATGATTAAGAATTTAGTTTAAGCAAAAAAGATTATGATGTTTGGTTATTTTGGTTTTAGTTTTGGTTTTAGTTTTGTTCTCTTGGTAGCATTTTTTATTTTGCAATGGCTGAATATTCCTGCGGGAAATTTAGTCGATTGGCTGATTGGAATTGCTATTTTTTGGTGGTTATTAGCCATTGTTACTATACCTTGGAATGTTTATTTTGACGCTCAAGAAGTAATCTTCGACGCTCATATTTCCCGTCAAAAAAATATTCCTATTGATGAAAAACAATTGAAATATGTCCAAAAAGTGGCCTATTTTTCTATCATAGTGGCGATCGCCCTACATCTGCTCTCCGCAGGGGGCTTGTATTTTTTGGCAGCATCGGGAATTAGTGTGGTGGGTTATCTGTCTTCGGGGGCAACATTGCTCTTAACCGCATTACGTCCCGCAATTCGGGGTTATCAATATTTGGCTCAACGTTTAAGGACAATTCGTCAACAAATTAAATATCCCCGGGAAGATGTCCTTGAATTGCGCGAACGGGTGTTAATGATGGACGAGACATTAAAGAAATTAGAACAAATATTAGACCCAAATAATGAAGATTCTTTGGTTAAAAAACAGGAACAAGAATGGCAAGAATTACGGCGTAATTATCAGCAACTTCGAGCTAATATTGAACATTTTCAAGCTGTCAATCAACAAGAACATGAAAATATTAGTAAAAATGCTCGCAATGCGATCGCCCAATTAACAGAAGATAGCCAATTTTTAGAACAAGTTAGGGAGATAATTCGTTTTTTCAAAAAAGCTTAACAACTTCCGAATTATGAGTTATAAATTATGAATAAGTTATGACAAATTTTTCAGAAATAATGATCAATTTAATAATTTATTCATAACCATAAATTAATTATTAACTATCAAGAATAGTTGCTCCTTGATAATCAAGAGAAAGCGATCGCACCTTGGCAATAATACCCTCATTTTGCCAAGCATTAGTCATTGAATTAACTACATTTTCAGCGTTATTTCTATCAGTTAAAGCTAACAAAGTCGGACCTGCTCCACTAATAACCATATTATAAGCTCCCGCTTCAATTGCCGCCAATTTTACGGAGTCATAACCTTTAATTAAAGTTTCTCGATAGGGTTGGTGAATTTTATCTTCCATGGCAATTTTTAAGAAGTCTTTATTATTGGTTTCTAACCCTTTAATTAATAATCCTAAATGGGCAAGATTAAAAATAGCATCACTACGGGAATAACTTACAGGGAGGACTTTTCGAGCTTCTTCGGTGGATAATTCAAAATTAGGAATGGCTAAAATAGGGATAATTTCATTGTGCCAAGAAATCTCTGAAATTTGCCAATTATTAGCACTTCCCACTGATAGTTGACAACCGCCTAATAAAGCAGGTACAACATTATCAGGATGGCCTTCAATCTGAATAGCTAAATTCAGGATTTCGGTAGTAGAAAGGGGATTTCCAGCTAAAAAATTAGCTCCGACTAAACCAGCAATAATAGCTGTTGCTGAACTTCCTAAACCTCTGGCTAACGGTACACCTAAATTAATTTCCATTGCCAAATTCGGTACATTTTGACCGAGGTGATTATATAATTTAGCAAAAGATTTATATAACAAATTACTTTCATCTGTACTTACTAAATCAGCTTCTTTTCCCATTACTTTAATCTGTAAAGGAGAGTCAGTAATGCTAAATTTAACCTGATTATACAGGGTTAAAGCTGCTCCCAAACAATCAAAACCAGGTCCAATATTCGCCGTAGTTGCTGGTACTTGTACAGTTACACTGCTAGAATGTGACATAAAATTTAATCTAAAATAACAAGGTTTCATTTTATCATAACAATCACCTAGAGTAAAAATTTTTTTAGTTATTGTTATAATCTTACTAAGAAAAAACCTTCGTTTATCAACAAATAATAGTATGATTCTTACCCTAAAAAATAAATGGAAAACACGTCTTAATCATGTCTCTCTTGAGTGGATTAAGGATTTTTGTCAACGTTGGTACATTCAAGAATTTGCTTTATTTGGTTCAGTATTAAGGGATGATTTTAATTATTTCAGTGACCTAGATATTTTACTTGAATTTAAACCAGAATCTAACTTAGATTTATTTGATCTTGTTAGAATGAAACGAGAATTAGAAGAAAAATTTGAACGGAGTGTCGATATAATTGAGAAAAAAATGTTAGAAAATCCCTATCGTAAAGCCGAAATTTTAAAGACTTATCAAGTAATTTATTCTCTTCAAAAATCCGATTTTTAGATTACTTGTGTAATTTTTCAGTATTGGGTACAGGATCATAACCACCGGGATGAAAAGGATGACAACGTAAAATACGTTTAATTGCTAACCAACTGCCTTTTATTGCGCCGAATTTTTCAATGGCTTCTAAACCATATTGGGAACAGGTGGGATTAAACCTGCAACTAGGCAAAAATAAAGGAGAAATAAAAGTTCGATATCCACGAATTAATAATATTAAAATACTCTTCATCTGTTAATCTTAAAATTGTTGTTATTCTTGTTAAAATCTTGCTGGAAAATTATTCTCAATTTTGGTATCCTTTAGCTATTATTTTCACCTATTTAATAGTAATTATTATCTTAGCAGAAGGATTAAACCGTTTTACCCATCTTAATGCCGAATTTACCAGAAAAGTGGTTCACATTGGCACGGGTAATATTATTTTACTCGCTTGGTGGTACAAAATTCCCGCCGAAATTGTGGTTCTAGCAGCAGCGATCGCCTCTATAATGGCGATAATCTCCTATTTTTTGCCCATTTTACCCAGTATTAACAGTGTTGGTAGGCAAAGTTTAGGCACTTTCTTTTATGCTATTAGTATCGGTTTATTAGTGGCGCTGTTTTGGAAAATTAATCAACCTCAATATGCGGCCATTGGTATCTTAATTATGACTTGGGGAGACGGTTTAGCGGCACTTATTGGTCAAAACTTCGGGCAACATCCCTATCGAATTTTCGGGAGTAAAAAAAGTTGGGAAGGTACTTTAATTATGGCCGTAGTAAGCTATCTTATTAATAGTATAATTTTGGTAGCTATTTTTGGTAATCTTTGGCAAATTTGGCTAATATCTTTAATAGTTGCCCTAGTTGCTGCTAGTTTAGAGATGATTTCATGGTTAGGATTAGATAATTTTACTGTGCCGGTTGGTAGTGCAGCAATATCATTTTTTATGACCAAAATCTGGTTATAAAATATTAGGAAAAAGGAGTAAATTCATGTTAAAAATAACAAAAGAAAACAAACAATATCAAACCTATATTATCAGTAACGAAAATTGTAGTTTAGAAATTGTCCCTAAAAAAGGAGGAATTGTCACAAGTTGGCAAATAGAAAATCATGATATTTTCTATTTAGATAAAGAACGTTTTACCGATCCTAATTTAAGTGTTAGAGGAGGTATCCCAATTTTATTCCCTATTTGTGGTGATTTACCTGATAATAGTTATAGTTACGATCTCCAAAAATATAACCTTAAACAACACGGTTTTGCGCGAGATTTACCTTGGGAAGTAACATCTGAAACCCTAAATAATGACTCAGGTAGTCTCACTTTAACCCTCAAAAGTAATCAGGAAACTTTGTTAGTTTATCCCTGGGAATTTGAAGTTAATTTTACTTATAAATTCACTGGTAATACCCTCAGAATCGAACAGAATTACACCAATAAATCCTCAGTTAAAATGCCATTTTCTACCGGATTTCATCCCTATTTTTCTGTTAAAAATAAGTTCAAATTAGAGTTAAATATTCCCTCTTCTGAATATCAAGAGAAACAAACTAAAATTGTTCACCCTTGGTCAGGAAAATTCGATTTTAGTCAACAAGAAATTGACGTAAGTTTTACTAGCCTTCAGGGTAATTCTACCTCCATGATTGACCAAGAAACTGGTTTAGAATTGGTGATTAGTTTTTCAGAGCAATATTCCACTCTTGTATTTTGGACATTGAAGGATAAAGACTTTATTTGTCTCGAACCTTGGACCGGTCCGCGCAATTCCTTAAATAGTGGTGTCGGATTAATCTATCTTGACCCTGAAACTACCGTAAATTCATGGGTTGAGATGTCTGTAAAAAAAGTTTAGCAAAATGCTTGCTTTTTAGAAAAGACTTTGCTACTATTAGAAACTGTCGATAGCAAATGACATTTCAACGGGACGCTAACTCAACGGTAGAGTACTCGGCTTTTAACCGATTAGTTCCGGGTTCGAATCCCGGGCGTCCCATTTTTAAACCGATGTCGAGACGTACCATGGTACTTCTCGACATTTATATATATAATAAAGGTCAACAATCTTACTTAAAAATTAGAGTATTTTGACGAATAATTGTACCACTGTTACTATCGGTCAACCCTTGAAACCTTGGCAAAAAACGGGTTTGGAATGGGTTTCTTTTCTCCGTGGCCGAGATGTTGTTCTCGCCATTGACCTTACTGAGAGTGTTGGTTTTAATGACCAGGGTCGTGTCCGTTTGCGTCAGATAGTTTCTGATAGTTTGAGTAAGGGAGATACGGTGTATGTGATTCCATTTGCAAATGATATTTATCCTAGCAAAGAGATAATTCAATTTACAGAAAATGAAGCTGAAATTGATAAAATTCTCTCGATCATTCCCTTTCAAACTGATAGAAACCTGAGTAATACTGATATTCAAAAAGCTGAAGGGTTTATTTATCATCAATTAGCTGAAATTAATCAGTGCCGAATGTTAGATAATAAACCGATTAAACCTCAGTCTATTGTTTGGGTAACTGACGCTCCTTTAAATACTAAAGAACCATGGATCGAAACTCCTTTTGATTCCCCTTATAGAAATTCAAATTCATCAGAAACGAAGGAGAGAAATAATTGGTTAAATGTGTTACCAAAACAGGAGCGATCGCTTTCTATTGATAACTATAAGTTAACTGTAGTCGATATTCCCCCTACAGTCCAAGAAATTTGTACTCCTGCTCCCGGTGGTAAAGAAACCTGTTTAGTTACTAACTATTTAATTAGTCAATTATGGCTACCTGTGTTATTGGTTTCCTTGTTTATTATCGGGGATTTAATTGGTACTTTTTTCTTCCTCAAATACCTTTTACAGATTAAAAAACCATGGAATATTAAAGTCGAATTACCCAAAGATGAAACCCAAAATTTAACCCTTAAAAATGGAGATAAAATTGCTATTGGTGGAAGTGAAAATAACTCGATTGAATGTCCGGGCGATCAGATTAGGGGTTATTTGCAACGTCAGGGTAATCAACTTTTTCTGACATTTTCTGGAGATCAAGATCATCCCATTGAATTTAACAGCCGAGAAATTACTAAAAAAGAAATAATTTCTAACTGCATAATTCGCCTTAATTGTCCGGATAAGGATTACGAGATAACCATTAGAATTGAAAAATAAGTAGTATAGAAACCAAGTTTCTTGAAGAAACTTGGTTTCTTAAAAAATGTTATTAAGGAGGTAAAAATGGCTGAAATGAATACAGAAAGGCAAAATCGGACGATTCAACGTACTATTTGTGTGGGTTTAGGTGGTACGGGTAGGGATGTTTTGATGAGGATTCGGCGGCAAATTATTGACCGTTACGGCAGCTTGAGTGAATTGCCCGTGGTCAGTTTTGTTCATATTGACACGGATACCGCTGCTTCTAAAAGTTCAGGTTTGCGGACTGGTTCTACTTACCATGGAGAAGATATTTTATTTCGTGATGCTGAAACAGTAGAAGCCACCATGAATCAAAATCAAGTAAATAATTTCGTCCAAGGTGTTGAGAAAAAGTCAAAATATAGCGATCAAATTAATCCTTATGACCATATTGCATCATGGTTTCCACCCCAACTAATAAAGGATTTAAACGCAATTACAAAGGGAGCTAATGCCATTAGACCAGTAGGACGATTAGCCTTTTTTAACAATTATCGTCGGATTAAAGAAGCAATTGAAATGGCAGATAATCGAAATAGAGGCTATGATGAAAAACTATTACAAAAAGGCTTAATAGTTGAGTCAGGATTGAATATTTTTGTAGTGGGTTCTCTCTGTGGTGGTACGGGAAGCGGAATGTTTTTAGATACTGCTTATACCCTAAGACATATTTTTGGTAGTCAAGGGGGAAAATTTTTTGGATATTTTATCATTAGTCCAGAATTGTATCGTAAAAGTCAGGATGATCCCAGAAAAAATGCTAATACTTATAGTGCTTTAAAAGAACTAAATCACTATACCACTCCTGGTACAGAATTTGTTGCTTGTTATGATCCACAAAACTCAGTTAATATTCAAGAAGATCGGCCTCCTTTTGATTTTACTTATCTAGTTTCTAATCAAACAAGCGATGGTTCTTATAAAATTCTCGAACAAAGTAAACTTTGTAATATTATTGCTCACAAAATATTTTTAGATTTTGTGGGAGAATTATCACCAACAATTCAAGGATTAAGAAATAATATTTCATCTCATTTACCTGATTTTGACAGACACCCAAGACCTAATACACAAAGTTATATGACTTTTGGTTTAGCAGAAATTTATTTTCCGAGGGATAAAATTATTCAGGTTGCTTGGAAACACATTAGTGTTAAAGTAGTCCAGTTTTGGTTATATGGGATTGGTCAAAGTCCTGATGCCAAAGATTTATTAGAAAGTTTTTTAAGTGATTTTTGGAAAACTACTGTTACTAATAAAGATTATTTCAGTATTAAATTACAAGAAATTACTCAAGAGGGGAATAATACCTTTAGTAAAACAATAAAAACATGGATTAATCAATTAGAAAGAAGCATTGATGAAACAGAAAAAAAAGAAGAACGCCAAAATATTATCCATCAGTTACCTGATAAATTTAAAAAACAATTTAGGACAATTCAAACGGGAGAAAGTGAAACTACAAGGGGAATTTGGTTAACGTTATTACAACAAACAAGAGTAAATCTTACTGAAAAATTAAAGGAAGATATTGATAGTTATTTCGCCAATTTATTAAATCCTGCCAATGATAAATTTTCAGTTAACAATAGCAGAAGTTGGTTGCAAGCTTTAAAAACTAAGCTTAATGATTATCAAAATTATTTGGAGGATAAAAAACAAAATTTTAAGAAAGTATCAGACCTAGATGATATTAATAAAAAATGGCAAGATACGATGCAAATTATTGCTGAAATTGAGAAAAAAGGTAATTTTTTATTTCCTCAAGAGAAAAAGAAAAAGAATCAATTTCAACAGGAAATAAGTCGAGTAATTAGAGAAATTGCTGATATGATTAAACGTAATTTTGATTTTACGGCAACTGAAGAAGCCTTAGAAATTGTTAAAAGTTTACAACAACACGTCCAAAAATTAGATAGTAAATCAACTAATTTTAATCAATTTACTAAAGATTTAATCAGTGTTTATGAAAAGGAAGAAGAGGAACAAAAACAACTTAATTTAGATGAAATGAGTGGACAAGCAATCTTTACTAAAGATGACTTAGAAGATTGTTACAAAAAATTAATTCCCCAAGAAGAAAGACAATCTCAATTAATGCTAATTAGTGAAAATATTGTCAAAAAATTAGCTAATAATAACTCTTTAATTAGTTTAGCTACTAGAGATATTTTAGATATTCAAGAAATTAAAGAGGAGCTAAATAAAACTATTGAACAAATGTTCGGAACACAAACTCTAAACATTGTACAATCAGTCATTAAACGGTTTATGCAAAAATATTTAACAACTTCAGAAAGGATCAATCGTTTAGAACAAATTATCAAAGAATCAGATTTATTATTACCTCTTAGTTTAAGTGATCCTTATTTTTATAATGATCCGGGTAAAAATGAAAAAATTATTGGTTTTAAAAATGCAGATACCCAAGAAGTAGCCAATTTAAAAAGTATTTTAACCAGAGATTTAGGTATTTCTGAAACTGTTTTAAAACCAATTCAAGCTGAAGATGAAATTATTTTGGTTCAAGAATATGGTGGATTTCCCCTGAGAATTTTAAATAATATTAAATATTTACAACAACACTATCTACGTTTAAAAGATAATGGAAATCATCTTCACAATGAATCTGTAATATTCACCGATATTTTGCCCCCTGACGCAGCTGAAATAGAAAGATTACAAGATATTTTATATCCTTGTATAGCCTTTAAAATTATTACAAAAAATGCTAATGAAATGTTTGAATTTGAATATTACGATAGACTTATGGAAACAACAGAAATAATATTAATTAGTAATATTTGGACTCAAGCATTAGAACAATTAGCAAATTTTCAAAATTTAAGTTCTCAATTAGATGACAAAATTAAAAAATTAATTGAAAGCTTTATTTTCAATAAAGAACTTTGGAAAAAATATAAAGGTCAATTGCAAGAGTTTATTAAAGAAATAAGAGGATTAGAAAAAACAGATCCTAATTACCCTTATAAAGATAAGGTAGGAGGTACAGGACAATTTGAAAGTTTTGATACTCCTTATCAAGAGGGTGTTCTTGCCCGTTTTATGAACAAAATTGACAACACATTACAAGAAAAATTTAAGGAATTTGAAAAACAAAAACAAGCAAATAATCAAAGTTTAGGATATAACAATAATGAAAAATATCTTCCTAAATCTAGCATTATTGAACCAGAAATCGTGGATAATTCTAATAATATTAATCCTGATTCTAAGATGGATAAATTACGGGAATTAGTGCAAATGAAAAAAGAAGGTTTTTTAACCGAGGAGGAATTTAATGCTGCTAAAAAAAGGATTTTAGGGATATAATCCTCACCCCAACCCTCTCCCAAAGGGTGAGGGAGTCTTCATAATATTACAATAACAACATTACATTAGGAGTATAAATCATGTTAGAATTTGTTAAGCTTTTTCCATTACTAAGTGTCTCTGTTTTTAGCGTAATTTCTATCAGTTGTTTTACGATATTTTTACGTCGTAGTATTTATTTTCATTTACGGGATTCTGCTAGAAACATCCAAAGAAATCGTCATTCAGGAATAGTTGATACATTAAAACAGAAATTCCAAAAAGCGAGTAATATATTAGAAAATGTGAACACTACTGCTTTAATAGATAGTGTTTATAGTGAGGAAACTTTTGAGTTTTTCGGGAGTAAATTACATTGCGAAAAATGGGATGAATTTTGTCGAATTTTGCCCAATCTTTTGTTATATTTTGGTTTATTGGGAACATTTTTAGGTATTACCCTTAATTTATCTAGTCTTAGTGATACCATTAGTCAGACAAATGACGATAATATTAATAGTTTAATAACACAAATTCAAGAACCATTAAAAGGGATGGGAATCGCTTTTATTACTAGCTTATTTGGGGTTTTCTGTAGCTCAATTTTAATTTTATGTAACCTCAGATGGAATACCAATTTTGCTTTAAATAAGTTAATGAGTTTGTTAGAAGATTACTTAGACAATGAATTACATCCTAGTATTGATGGTTATACCAGAATGGATAAAGCTGTTAATCGGATGGTGGAACAACAGAACGAATTTTTAACAAGATTTCACGAAAAAGTAGGCCAAGTAATTGAGTCAACCATGGGTAAAGCAGCCGATAAAATGATTGCAGAAAATGCAGTATCTCACCAATTAGCAAGGGAAGTTTATCAGAGATTATTAGAATCTTCGGGGACATTTTCTAACGCTGTAACAACTTTTCAAGCAGCAAGTAATGTAGTTAAATCTCAGGTTCAAATAATAGAAAATCAGGTTAAATTAGTTACCACAGAAAATCAAAAATTTGTCCAAGTTTCTCACAGTTTACAAACAACTTCTAATATTTTTGCTGATTCTACCAATAAATTTAAAAATGCAGCCGAAAAAATTGAAGCAAGTAAATTTTCTGAAAATTTAGAAAATTTAACTTTCAAATTAGCAGAAACTCAAGCTAATTTTTCTCAATCAACCAAATCTTTAGGTGAAATTTTACCCCAATTTATGGCAGAAAATGTCAAAGCTACAGAATTAGCTGACAAAATTTACCAAGAATTTGAAAAATCCGCCGGAGTATTGCAGGAAAGTGCCATTACATTTTTAGAATCAGCAGAAACCATTAAAAATAGTGAATTTGCCGATCAACTATCATTAACTGCGGCAAGTTTTGCGGAAACTCAAGCAAAATTTAGCGAGTCAACTACGGTTTTAAATCAGTCAACCCAATCCCTTGAAAATGGTATTCTTAATATTAATAATTCTGTCCAAAAATTAACCGAATTAAGTGGCAAACAATTAGCAAATTTAGATAAACAATCCACTCAATTTAGGGAATTACACCAGAATATTTCCACTAACTTAAATGACGGAATTGGTAAAATGGTTAACTTAGGAGAGCAACAATTAAGGAATTTAGAGACGCAATCGATTCAATTTATGGAGTCACAAAAAACTAATCAAAATTATCTGACCAATATGGCTAAACAGTTACAAACTGAAACTAATAATATTGTAAAATTACAGGAAACTACAGAAAAAATGGTTAACTTAGGAGAGAAACAATTAACGAATTTAGAGACGCAATCGATTCAATTTATGGAGTCACAAAAAACTAATCAAAATTATCTAAACAATATTACTAAACAGTTACAAACTGAAACTAATAATATTGTAAAATTACAGGAAACTAATGAAAAAATGGTTAAATTAGGAGCGCTTCAATTAAGCAATTTAAACAAACAATCAGAGGAATTTGTTAAGTTACAAGAATCTAATAATAACTCAATTAATTTGCTTTCTAATAACTTAAATCAAGAGATTAATAAAATAGTTAACTTAGGTGAACAACAATTAACTAATTTAGAGACACAATCCACTCAATTTATGGAGTCACAAAAAACTAATCAAAATTATCTGACCAATATTGCTAAACAGTTACAAACTGAAACTAATAATATCGCAAAATTACAGGAAACCACCGAAAAAATGGTTAACTTAGGAGAGCAACAATTAACTAATTTAGACAAACATTCTAAACAAATTAGTTTAATCCAAACTGATATTGCAGCTAACTTACATCAAAGTATTGAGAAAATAACTAAATTAGGTGAACAACAAATAACTAATTTAGATAAACATTCTAATCAAATATTACAAATACAAAAAACAGAGAATAATTACTTTAATACAATTTGTCATAACTTACAACAAGAATTAATTAACATGGAAAATTTAGATAATTCTCTCGAAAAAGTAGTTCAATTAACAAGCCAACAATTTAAACATTTACAACAAGAATTACCTAGTTTAAATAACAAGTTAACCAAATTAATTCAATTGTCTAATAATTAGATTTTTTGAATAAATCGGAATGATAACACAAAAATGATTTTTAGTGTTATCATTGTAACTACAAACGTAATAACATTATTAAATCAAAAATTAATGAAAACATTAAAATTAAGAAAAATTGGTAATTCAATTGGAGTTACTTTCCCTAAAGAATTGTTAGAAAAATTTACCTTAGATGAAGGAGATATTCTATTTGTAACAGAAACTGAGCAAGGAATTGAATTAAGTCCTTATGATCCGGAATTTGAACAGGCGATCGCCATATATCAGGAAGGAAATCAAAAATTTAGAAATGCACTGAGGAAACTTGCTCAATGAATGAGCCAATTTGGTTAAATAAATTAATAATATTAGCTATTCATAAGGATTTAATTAGACAATATGGAGGTTTATTTGGAGTAAGAGATGAGGGATTATTAGAAGCAAGTTTAGCACGTCCTCGTCATTGTTTTACCTATAATTCCGAAGTCTCTTTGTTTAATTTAGCCGCAGCTTATGGCTTTGCTTTCTGTAAGAATCATGCTTTTATTGATGGTAATAAAAGAGTTGCTTTTATGGCAATGTATGTATTTTTAGGACTAAATAATTTTTATTTTGAGGCTCCAGAAATGGAGGTAGTTTTGACCATAAAAAATTTAGCAGATGGCAAAATTTCTGAAGAATTTTTAACAGAATGGTTAGTAAAATATGCTACGAAAAAGTTAAATAAATAAAAAAATAAGGTGTGTTATATAGCATTTTCATTTGACATTTTACCTCTCTTTCCCCCTCTCCCTTTGGGATGAGGGGGGTTGGGGGATGAGGGAAATATAACACTTAATCGGAAAGTGTTATATTTCATAATACAGGTTATAAAAAGGAGAATAAAAATAAAATCATGCGAAAATCTCGATATATTTCTAATCATAAAGAGCCACAAATTTGGGCTTCTTATACCGATTTAATGTCCAATGCTTTTATGATTTTAACTCTTTTTTTAGTATTAGTATTATTTAAGTTATTAGTATTAAATAAAAACGCAAAAATGACTGACAATGATCGACAAAAACAAATAGAGCAACTACAAGCAAAAGTTAATCGTTTAGGGGAGTATGAAATAAAAGTAAAGCAACTTACAACTGAAATTGAACGTTTATCTGACATTGATAAAAAAGCTCCACCCGTATTATTAATTAAAGATTCTGGAGCATATAAATTTGAGTCAGGGAGTGCAGTTTTACCCACCCAATTAGCGGAATTTATTAATACAAATTTAGTTAAACAAATAGAAGAAATTACAAAAAAACATGATATTTATGTAGTAGAAATAATTGGTCATACTGATGGCCAACCTAACGGTTTTAGTGGTAGTAATTTAGATCAAAATTTAGAAAAAGTTACCCTTGGTAACGCTTCCGTTAGTACCTTGAAAGCCGGTTCAAATGCCGATTTAGGCTTAATACGCGCTTTAGAAGTAACGAGACAACTGCAAAATATTCAGCAAAAAGGGCGCTTAAAAGGGTTACAATTTAGAGCTTATTCTGCGGCCCAATTGTTTTTACCTTCGGGTAAATTTGCCCCGCAAAATCGCGATTCTGACTCAAGTAGAAGACGCATTGAAATCCGTTTTTCTCCCCTTGGGGAAGCAAAAACCATTGGGGAATAATGTAGGGTGCGTCAGATAATTCAAATTTCTTAAATATTTTCAATTATTTGTCTGACGCACCTTACCAAATAATAATAATATATTAATTAATAAAAAAGGAGATCAAAATGAAGGAAACAATTGTTAATTTTATAGATAAACTATTAGTAATTGATGTGTTTTTAGTATTAGTTGGTTTTTTCTGGTTTGCGATCGCCGTTTTCGGTGATTATGTCGGCATAAATTTAGGTTTAGCCACATGGCAAAAACTCTGGATACCATTATTTAATCCGGCAATTGGTATCTTATTTTTAGGTGCATTTTCAAGTTGGGGAATCAAAAAAATCAGCCAATTATTAAGCAAAAAATAGGCTCGTTGTTGGGTGTAGGGGTGAACGGTTGTTCACCCCTACCAGCCAGAGAAGCGCAACAATAAACCTTTTAATTCTGACAGGAAATTACAGCTTCAAGCATAGCTTGTTTTTGTTCATCATCATAACCCCATTTTGCTAAAAACTCTTGATATTCTCCTGAATTTGTCGAGAGACTTTTGGCCATTTCCTGTAATTTTGCTTGCAATAAATCCAGTTGCAATTTATTAATTAAATTAGCAGAATTGCGACTAACTTTTTGAGAATTTTGCGCCATTTCCGAGTCAGAATTACGGTTATGAGTAATAGCCATTGCTGTTGACATCACCAAATTTTTTACCATTAATTCCGAGACAAATTCGGGGGAAGTTTTTAAAGCATTAAGAATACTTTGCGAAGGATTATCAACACAGGATAAATCCGCCGTAAGATAAGTAACGAAAAAACCCCTAGCTCCATTCATGGTTTTAACTAAAGAAGTTAAGGTTTCTTCTAACTTTTCGTCTGTAATTTTACCCGTTTCAATTTCTTCTAGTAAAGATTGAGTAAAATTAATTGCTTCCTCAAAAGTGATCGAATCTGATACTACCATAATTAACACCTTTTCTTAGGTTAAATATCTATTATTTTAACATATAATTAAAAATCTAAATCACAAAACTCCTCCTTTAATTCCCTAGCCATTAAAGCTTTTACTGCTTCCTGGGGAGTTATTTTTCCATTAATTAACTTAAAAACTTCCAGGGAAATTGGCACAGCAATTTTCTCCCGATTCGCTAAATCTATTAACACATTAACCGTATTTACCCCCTCAGCAGTTCCCTCAATTTCTAATAGAATTTGCCCCAAAGATTTGCCCTGTGCTAAACCAAAACCTACCTGATAATTGCGGGATAAAGGACTTTCACAAGTCGCTAATAAATCACCTAATCCTGACAGTCCAAAAAAGGTTTCTGTAGCAGCTCCTAAATGATTTCCCACCCGAATCATCTCTGGTAAAGCGCGAGTTAATAAGGCAGATTTGGCATTAGTTCCTAATTTTAAACCGTCGCAAACTCCGGCGGCGATCGCCATGACATTCTTCAACACGCCTCCCAACTCCGTTCCAATTGGGTCATTATTCACATAGACGCGAAAAACCTCAGAAGCAAACAACTGCTGCACCATTTCCGCCGCTTGTAGATTATTACTAGCAACCACCGTAGCGGCCGGCAAACCTTGGGCAATTTCCTTAGACAAATTAGGACCCGAAAGCACCACCACAGCGTGATTAGGAAAAGCATTTTGCCAGATTTGGGTAGGGGTAAGAGTTGTCACCGCATCCAACCCCTTCGTCGCGCTGACAATCACCGTATTTGCAGACATGGCCACAGATTGCAACCTTTCAATGGTTGGTCGTACCCCCGTCATTGAAACCGCCGACAACACTATGTGTGCATCCATGGCGAGAAATTCTATGGATGCAGTACCATGACGAGACCAAAAGCGAATTTTATGATGATTTCTAGCCGCTAAACTGCCTAAAACCGTACCCCAAGCACCATGACCGAGAATAGTTAAGTTTTTTCGTTTATTATCCATAATAATGACTTAAATTAGCTAAAAATAATTAAATCTGATTATAGCATTTTCATTTGACATTTTACCTCTCTTTTCCCCCTCTCCCTTTGGTTGGTGGTGGGAAGGGGGGTGAGGGGCCAGATAACATTTAATCGGAAAGTACTATATAACACAGAATTAGCATCGCCAATTGATCGAATCTCTTTTATTTTCTATTAGTTATTAATCCTATTTTTAGGGTAACAAATAATAATTAATAAAAAATCACTAAATTATTTATACTTGATAATTATTCAGAGATAAAGTATAATTTATCATAGTAAATTTTAAATAAATAACTAACATGAATTATCGTAACCCTGTTCCGACTGTAGATATAATCATCGAATTAATTGATCGTCCCGAAAGACCAATAATATTAATTGAGAGGAAAAATATCCCTTATGGATGGGCAATTCCGGGAGGATTTGTCGATTATGGCGAATCTATAGAAACAGCAGCCAAGCGAGAAGCCTTAGAAGAAGTAACCTTAGAAGTGGAATTAATTGAGCAGTTTTATGTATATTCCGACCCCAAAAGAGACAGTCGTCAACATACAATTAGTATAGTATTTATCGCAACGGGAAAAGGTGAACCAAAAGCAGCAGATGACGCAAAAAATATCGGCATTTTTGCTCCGTGGCAAATACCAAATAACCTTTGTTTTGATCATGATCTAATATTAAAAGATTACTTACGTTACCGAAATTATGGTATTCGGCCACATTTGTAGTGTTTGCCAAGTCTTACTGTTATTGGTTAAAATTAGCAAATGATCGCCACCTAACCCATCCCAGATAACTTGGCGTGAAAAAACCCAAAGCCCATTGAACAAACCGATAACTCCACTTTGCGCCTTTGCGTCTTTGCGTGAGACAAAAAGCGATCAAATAGGAAACAAACCGATAACTCCACTTTGCGAAGAGTGCGAGAGAAAAAACCCAAAACATGGGAAAATAGGGAAAAACACTGAAAAAACAAGAGAAAATGAAAAAAATAATTAGAACTGAAAAAGCTCCCGCCCCCGTTGGACCATATAACCAAGCAGTAGTAGCCAGCGGCCAAATGTTATTTGTTGCAGGGCAAATCCCATTAAATCCCGACACCGGGGAAATAGTAGGCGAAGGCGACATCACGGCGCAAACCAAGCAAGTAATGGCGAATATGGAAGCAATTTTAACCGAAGCGGGAGCGAATTGGGAAAACGTGGTGAAAACCAGCGTATTTTTAAGCGATTTGGCGAATTTTGGCAGTATGAACCAAGTATATAGCGAATATTTTGCCACAGAAACTGCTCCGGCGCGAGCTTGCGTGGAAGTTGCGAGATTACCCAAAGATGTCTTAGTGGAAATAGACTGTATCGCCGTCCTCAATTCCTAACCAAATTGACAAAAAATTGGTTAAAGTAAGAATAAGCTAAAAAAAATTTAATTAATGGGTTATGAAAAAACGTAATTGGCTAACAGAAAAGAGCAAAAAACAGAATCAATTAGGGCAATTAGCGGCAACTTGGATGCTAATACAGACCTTATTTTTAGCGACTCCGGGGTTAGCCAATCAACCAAAACCCACCCTTTCCTACAGTCAATTATTAGAAAAATTGGACCGTGGGGAAATCCAAAAAATCGAAGTTGATCCAACTTCCGAATTAGCCCGAGTCACCTTAAAAAATCAGGGTAAAAACGAACTCCCCCTCAATGTCGTTTTATTTAACCAAAATCCAGAATTGATCAATAAAATTCGCTCCTCGGAAGTCGATTTTGAAGTTAAACCCACCTTAGATAATGCCAGCGCCTTGGGATTATTAACCAACTTGGTGTTAATTGGTATTCTGTTGGGCGGTTTAGTCATGATTATTCGAAAATCGGCTCAAGCTTCATCTCAAGCGTTCAATTTTGGCAAATCCCGCGCCAGATTTCAAATGGCTGCCAAAACAGGGGTTAAATTTGATGATGTGGCCGGTGTGGAAGAGGCCAAGGAAGAATTACAGGAGGTTGTAACATTCCTCAAAGAGCCAGAAAGATTTACCACCTTGGGGGCAAAAATTCCTCGGGGAGTGTTGTTAGTTGGACCTCCGGGCACAGGTAAAACCCTGTTAGCAAAAGCGATTTCAGGGGAAGCAGAAGTTCCCTTTTTCAGTATTTCTGGTTCAGAATTTGTAGAAATGTTCGTCGGAGTTGGTGCTTCCCGCGTCCGTGATTTATTCAAAAAGGCGAAGGAAAATGCCCCCTGTCTGGTGTTTATCGACGAAATTGACGCAGTAGGCCGCCAAAGAGGAGCTGGTATTGGCGGAGGAAACGACGAACGTGAGCAAACCCTCAACCAACTTCTAACGGAAATGGACGGTTTTGAGGGAAATACGGGGATTATCATTATTGCAGCAACTAATCGACCTGATGTCCTCGACAAAGCTTTATTAAGGCCAGGCAGATTCGATCGCCAAGTCATCGTCGATTATCCCGATTGTCAAGGGAGATTAGGCATTTTGGAAGTTCATAGTCAAAATAAAATACTTGATGCGGAGGTCAGCTTAGAGGCGATTGCCCGTCGCACACCGGGGTTTACCGGGGCAGATTTAGCCAATTTATTAAACGAAGCGGCGATTTTCACAGCGAGAAGGCGCAAAGAAGCGATTACCAACCTAGAGATTAATGATGCCATAGATCGGGTCATTGCGGGCATGGAAGGAGTGCCATTATTAGATAGTAAAGCAAAGCGGTTGATTGCTTACCACGAAGTTGGCCATGCGATCGTCGGCTCGTTGATGGAAGGACATGACCCGGTCGAAAAAGTCACCCTAATACCAAGAGGTCAAGCAAGGGGGTTGACTTGGTTTACACCAGATGAAGAACAGGGTTTAATCACCAGAAGCCAATTATTAGCAAGGATAGCAGGATTATTGGGGGGAAGGGCAGCCGAAGATGTGGTTTTTGGCCATGAAGAAGTAACCACAGGAGCAGGAAATGACTTGGAAAGAGTTACCTCCATAGCGCGACAAATGGTGACCAAATATGGAATGTCAGAGTTAGGTCAACTGGCATTAGAAGAGGATGACAACCAAGTATTTTTAGGTAATGGATTAATGAATCGTTCCTCTGATTATTCCCAAGAAATCGCAGCTAAAATTGACGTTACCGTGCGTGAAATTGCGGAAAAAAGTTATAAAATTGCCAAAAACATTATCCGAGACAATCGCAGTTTAATCGATGATTTGGTAGATTTATTAATTGAAAAAGAGACAATCGAGGGGGAAGAATTTAGGATAATTGTTAACAGAAATAAAGAGGAAAAAATAGAGGTTAATTTGCAGGATAAATTGGTAAAAGTATAAAATAATTGACAATGAAAAAATGTCAGCATAGCATTTTAAGTCTTATTATATCTTTACTCCCCCTCACCCTTGGTGAGAGGGGGATGGGGGGTGAGGGGGAGATAAGACTTAATCAGAAAAAGCTAGATTCGAGGAGAAAAATATGAAAAAATTAGCAGAAATTAAGACAATAATTAAGAGTATAAAACCACAGATAAAAAAGCAATATCAGATTACAGAATTGGGAATTTTTGGTTCATATATTCGGGGTGAAGAAAATGAAAACAGCAATCTTGATGTTTTAATTAACTACACAGAAGCTCCTAGTTTATTTGAATTAATTGATTTAGAATTATATATAAGTGAATGTGTAGGAATTAAAGCTGATGTTGTCACCAAAAATGGTTTAAAACAGAGATATAAAGATAAAATTTTAGCAGAGGTAATTTATATTAATTAATAATTAATAATTAATAATTTCCCTTCCTTTGTGAGAAAGGGGTTAGGAATGAGGGAAATAATGACAATAAAACCAGACCAAATTTACACATTTGGTAAGATATTTGAATTAAAAATGGAAACCGATGAAGTGTGTGAATACTTCGGATATTCCTTAATCAAAAAAAGGTTAAATTTACCCAAATATGAGAGAAAATTAGCAAAAATATGAGATTTAAGGGAGCAATTTGAGGAAGTTTTACCCTTGGTAAATTTAACGACAGAAATGTCAAAAAGAGAAATATTAATCTCACCAGTTATCACCTATTTGATTAGATTTACCCATGCACATTTAAGAATAGAATATCCTCTAAAAATTAGTGAACAATTACAGGGATATTTAGATTATTTGATTGAAAATAATCAAGAATTGATTGTAATTGAAGCCAAAAATGAAGATTTGGTTAATGGATTTACCCAATTATCAGTGGAATTAATAGCCTTAGATCAATGGGAGAGAACTGGAAATCAAGCGTTATTATTTGGGGTATTATCCACAGGAACTATGTGGCAATTTGGAATGTTAAATAGGGGAACAAAGACAATTTATCAGGATATTAAATTATTTCCCCTTCCCGATGATTTAGAATCATTGATGAGAATATTAATTAATATATTAAGTGAGAAAAATAAAGTTAATTTTAGTTAATGGACTAATTAGCAACTAAATTTTCCAACTCAGAAACAACCCGATTTAATTCAGAAATAATCGGAGTAATTTCACCCATTAAAAAAGTATCAACTAAACTGCGATAATACCACAAAGTACCCTCCTTTTTACCATGAAAACGGGACCACAATTCATCACCAATTATGCGATAATCCTTAATAATTGAACTTGCATTATATAACTTGTCGGCAGCAGAAACCAACCTAACCGAAGGAGAAGCAGTTTTCAAGTGGTTAATATAGGACAATTTTCGCTCCTTCCAAGGAGGTTTGGGGGTAATATCATTATCGGTGCAACCATCCACAATACTGGTAACATTATCACCAAAACGGGTGCGAATTACCTCCCTAATCGTAGCACCTCCTTGGTCCTCGATCGCATCGTGGAGCAAAGCTGCAATGGCCTCATCTTCATTGCCACCGTATTCAATCACAAGACTACAAACCCCCAACAAATGGGAAATATAGGGAACATTTGAACCACGACGGACTTGCTTGCTGTGTAAATCACTAGCAAAAATTAAAGCATCATTAAAACGGGGAGAAAAAGACATAATTAATATTATTTAAAGTGAGAAATATATCCATTTTTAAAGAGAGATTAAGAGGAATAATTTAGCTTATTTACTATTAACAAAAGCCAAAGATTTAAGAGGTAAAGAACTTGCTTCTAAACGAGTTAAATCGACATTTTGACTAGCATGATCTATATCAATTCCTATTAATTGTCCTTCACTATCAAAATCTAACACAATATTCGGAGCAATTTCATAAGAATCAACGCTAGTTTTTTCAGATAAACTAATATACAAAGAATCTGTTTCGGGATAATAGTTAAATTTCATTATTTTTACTCCTTAAAATTACGATCAGGGAAAGCATTATGAACAGTTTGTCCATCATCTAATGTAACAACTCGTAAATATTTATTTAATTCAGCAAGATAAACCCAATATCTAATTCTTCCCTTAGGTTCAATATCTTTTTTAACATAATTTTCCATTGCTTGTTGACACCATTCTCGCTTAATATATGGTCGTTTAATTAAAACTTGTTCTTCAAAATAGCGAGTAGTTTTCAAGATAATTTCTCCTTCATAAATAAGTAAAAATTAACAGATAATTGTTATTAATTATTAACTGATATTTCTCCTAAATATTTACACAAATAAGGAGAAAAAACTTCATAAATTAACGTTAAAGGTCTTCCATTATGCCAAAATATGTAATGACGCCCCCAAAACGGACCTTTTTCGTTAAAACCCGTGGCCAATTCCTCAGAATTTCCGTAATAAATACCCTGAATATCGCGATATAACTCAGTGTGAAGACGGGAGAGACTTTCCCAAATCGGTAACGAGCGATTTTGCAGGTATTCGTCCACATGATTCGCATCCCACCACGAAGCCGCATAAGCCAACCTTTGCCCTGATGCTGTACGTAACCACACTTGGCGGCGTAATCTAGGGCTGGCGATCGCCTCCACTTGACTAGGAGCGCCATCATCATGGTCACCAACGACTGACATATCAATCACATCCACTTCCGTAGGTTCGCTAGTCAGCAAGCGTAAATGACGGGTTGGCGAACCATCCCCCAACAGCAGGATTTGCCAAGTTGGGGAAAGCAAACTATGGGGTAAACCCTGCTTGACCGTTTCTTCTCCCCCTTGCCAAATTGTTTCAAGGGAATACCAAGGGGTAGTTTTCGTGACATTAATTAATGATTTCAAGGCTTTTCTTAATTTACTTTACAAAACTTAACATTTTGATGATAACTAATTTTTCACTCAGGTGGGCATTACCCACCCTATATAATTAATTATTACAAAACTCCTTTACTACTGGGAATTTCCGACGCGCGACGGGAGTCGATTTCCACAGCCATCCGCATCGCACGGGCAAAAGCTTTGAAAGTTGCCTCAATAATGTGATGGGAGTTGATTCCATCAAGTTGACGAATATGTAGGGTCATCAAACTGTGATTAACTATTGCAACAAAAAATTCCCGTACCAATTGGGTGTCGTAAGTGCCAACACGCTCCGTGGGAATTTGCAAATTATAGCCAAGGTGAGGGCGACCAGAAAAGTCAAGAGCAACTTGGATTAGGGATTCATCGAGGGGAGCAACGAAATGACCGAAACGATAAATCCCTTTGCGATCTCCCAAAGCCTTACCCAGAGCCATTCCTAGCGTTATGCCGACATCTTCATTGGTATGGTGGTCGTCGATGTGGAGATCACCCGTGGCTTGAATATCAAGGTCAAATAGCCCGTGGGAGGAGAGTTGATGTAGCATATGATCAAGGAAGGGGATTCCCGTCTTGACGTTACATTGACCAGTACCATCAATGTTGATGGTTACTTTTACGTCGGTTTCTCCTGTTTTTCTCTCTACGGTGGCAATTCTGGCATTATTAGTCATTTTTGCTACGATTATAGGTTGTGTTTCTCACGCAAAGACGCAAAGGCGCAAAGTTATCTTCCATTTTCTCACGCAAAGGCGCAAAGACGCAAAGATTTTTTCTGACTAATTATTACTATTTTTCAATGTCAAAATGTATCTACACGATACATTTTTGATTTTGAAATTAGTAACATCTCTGCAAGTAAAATTGTCCATTAAATAGGTGATTTTAATTGACAATAAGATAAATTTATTATCAACTATCAACTATCAACTATCAACTATCAACTATCAATTATCCGTTGATTTCTGCTAATTCTAACCATCTTTCCGTTGCTTTTTCTATTTCTTTGCTTAGGCGATCGAGTTCTCCGGTTAATGATTCTAATTGGCTATAATCAGGGTTAGAATTGTGATAAATTTGCTGTTCAAGTTTGGCTTTTTTGCCTTCAAGTTCGGGAATTTTTACCGTTTCTAAGGTTTCTAATTCCTTTAATTGGTAATTAGATAAACGACGAGGTTTACTATTATTTGATTTAGGTTTTTGAGAAGGTTTTTCCTCTATTTTATCCTCTTTTTTTGTGGTAATTTCTTTGGTTTCCAGCTTTTTATCTTCTAAATAATCGGAATAATTGCCGCCATATTGTCGCAAATTACCGTTAGTTTCAAGGGCAAAAATTGCATTGACGGTACGATCTAAAAAATAGCGATCGTGGGAGACAACTATTACGCAACCGTTGAAAGATTCGATGTATTCTTCTAAAACTGCCAAGGTTTGTACGTCAAGATCGTTGGTAGGTTCATCCAAGATTAACACATTCGGCGCACTCATCAAGACTTTCAGCAAAAATAAACGCCGTTTTTCCCCCCCAGAAAGTTTGTGAATGGGTGCATATTGTTGATTAGGTGTGAAGAGAAATCTCTCTAACATTTGTGACGCACTAATTTGAGTACCATCGGCGGTTTCGACATAAACGGCAACGTCCTTGATATAATCAATGACCCTTTTTTCATTGTCGGACTCACTCAGCAAATCTTCAGAATGTTGGTCAAAGTAACCGATATGAATGGTTCTACCAATTTCTACCCTTCCGCTATCTGGTTCAATTCTCTTGGTAATTAAGTTAAGAAAAGTGGATTTTCCTGCTCCATTTTCGCCAATAATTCCCACACAATCTCCGGGAGAAAATTCAAAAGTAAAATCATTAATTATGGTACGATCTCCAAATGATTTACTAATATTATAAAGCTCAATTACCTTACTACCAATTCTCCTCCCCGGAGTATCAATTTCCACTTTAGCTTGGGTTTCCCGAAAGCTGGTATTTTTCATGTCCAAAACCCTACCAATTCTAGCTTTTTGTTTGGTACTACGCGCTTTAGGACCTCTTTTTAACCACTCTAATTCCCTTCTTAAAACACCTTTAAATTTCCTTTGACTACTCGCTTCTGATTCCTCAGCTAACGCTTTTTTCTCCAGATAATAACTGTAGTTTCCACTATAAGTATAAAGCTCGGCGCGATCAATTTCTAAAATACGATTGGTTACTTGATCCAAAAAGTAGCGATCGTGGGTAATTAAAAATATTGCCCCTTTAAACTGCTTTAAATATTCCTCTAACCATTGAACAGAAGCTGCATCTAAATGGTTGGTAGGTTCGTCCATCAGCAATAAATCTGGTTCTGACATCAACGCAGTTGCCAAGGCAATCCGCTTGCAGTAACCGCCAGATAAATCCCCCATTTTTGCGCTTAAATCCTCAATCCCCAATTTAGAGAGAATAATTTTCGCTTTCGTTTCTAATTCCCAAATTCCCTGACTATCGATCTTTTCTGTCACTTTTACGAGTTTTTCCATCAAATTACTCTGGTTTTCGGGGGAAGAGTGAGAAATTTTGAGTGATAAATCCTCATATTGACCAATTAATTGCATTTGTTGACTTCCAGCAAAAACCTGCTCTAACACACTGTGATTGGGATCAACAGCAGGTTGTTGTGGTAGATAGACAATCTTTGATCCTGATTTAAAGGTCATTTCCCCCGCGTCAGAAGGTTCTAAACCTGCTATCATTTTCAACAAGGTGGATTTTCCCGAACCATTTACGCCGATTAAACCAACTTTGTCGTTATCTTCGATGCTAAAACTAGCATTTTGCAAAACTTCTTTAATTCCGAAATCTTTTTTTAGGGATTGAACTGTTAAAATGGTCATAATTTAATGGATAATTGATAATGGATAATTGATAATTAATTATGCTGAAATAAAATTATAAAACCTTAGTTAAAATTTCTTCCGTTGTCACCAATTTTACTTGACTAAGAGATTTACTCTTTTCTAAATTAGTGGTTAAAATGTACGTTAAAAAGAGCTTATTTGTCAAGAGGATTAATAACTTCTAAACCTTCTATCAAATTAAAATCTTTAACATTAACAGTATAAATTCCAGAGATGGAATTATCTTTAAGGGTAGCAGCAAGTGCGATATCAAATATTTCTTTTCGAGAACTAATTTGAGTTAACATTTCTAAAAAGTTTGTTAAATAAGTTTTCTGTGGAAAAATTACCATAACACCAGTATTAAGATAATCTTGAATTATAGCTTGAGCTTGGGAAATAGACAAGGGTTTTGGTACTTTTTTAGAAGTAACAACACTGATAAACTCGATGATTACTTGGACAGGAATACAAACAGATAAATTCCCATTTTCATCCCGAACATTCATCACTTTTTCGATAAATTTTTTAGCTTTTTCATGTAAAGGAGAATCAAGATTATGAGCATAAATTAATAAATTAGTATCAATAGCGTAAATTTTCATTATTCTTGATTTCTTTCCTCATCAATCTCGTCTCTATCCACTGAAATATCTGCTCCTAAACTGTATTCACAAACTTTAAAAGATTGGCAAAAATGCGGTTTAGCTGTTTTTTTTAAATCATTTTTAAGAGAATTAAGGATAATATAAATAGTTTCTATTCTCTCTTCTATTGAGGTGTTTTGTAGTTTTTGAAGGGTGTCAGAATCAAGCATTTTTTTCCATTGATTTTATTATTGGTAACTATTTTAACATAATTACCTCTTACACAAAAATTCGATTTTTAACCACAATTATAGCTAGTAGGGTGCGTCACACAGAGGAGTTATGATTGTGATCATTATCTTAAAAATGTGACGCACCCTACCATATTAAGCCAATAAGGAACCTCACACACAAAATTTATTGCTATCAATTTTCAACTCATAACCTTAAGTGTTATTATGGGATATGTACCAAGTATCAGTGACATGAATTAATGATAAAGTCTTTTGCTTGTAAGGAAACCGAAAAAAATTGGTTAGGGAAATATTCCCGAAAACTACCAAATGATATACAAGAAAGGGCTTTACGCAAATTACGTCAACTTGATGCTTCTTTGATTTTTGATGACTTGAGAATTCCCCCAAGTAATCACTGAGAAGCTTTGTCTGGAAATAGAGTAGGACAATATAGCATTAGGATTAATAAACAATGGCGTTTATGTTTTCGCTGGGAAAATGGTACTGCTTTTGATGTCGAAATAATTGATTATCATTAAAAATTATGACAGATTCTTTGATAAAAAATCCCCATGTCGGTGAAATTCTTAAAATTGAGTTTTTGGAGGAGTTAAGTATTGGTCAAAATGCTCTCGCGCGTGCTATTAATGTTCCTCCTAATCGTATCCATGCTATCATTAAAGGCGATCCCGTAGGGATCCGCTTCGCGGTGCGAACTATAACTGCTGATACTGATTTAAGATTGTGTCGTTATTTTGGCCTATCAGAAGGGTATTTTTTAAGATTACAAAATAATTATCAGTTAATGGAAGCAAAACGAAAATTAGGAGAAAAGTTAAATTTGATTACTCCTTTTGAGCTACATTTAACCTAATTAAAATTACACAAAGCTAGTAGGGTGCGTCACACAGATGATTTATGATTGTGCTCATTATCTGAAAAATGTGACGCATCTTATGGTTTGAGACTTTAAACAATAATTTCTAATAATTAAGTTTTAAATAACACGAAAAAACCTTCACAAGAAAAATGTTTATCATGGGTTAGAATCTCAGTAATTTGCAATTTTTTCATCGTGATCATTGAAATACAATCAGTCAAACTATATCCTTGATCAAATCTTTTTTCAAATAACTCTAAACCTGCTATAAATGATTCATGGGTTTGAGGAATAACTTGGATATTTGGATCCCTAATAATTTGATTTACTAATTGAAAAACACCCTTTCTCATGGGAGGAGGAAAAGAAGCAAAAAAAATTAATAGTTTCTGTTAAAACTTCTTCTGTGGTAACAAGTTGAATATTCTTAAGATTATAGCTATAATTTTTAACAGGTAAATGCCATGAATCAGTTTTATTAATTAATGCTATCCAATAAAATGTATCTACAAAAATAGTTTTCATTATGATTAATCTAATTTTTGATTTTGATAAAGATAATAATCATGATTTTCTGCACCATCATGGGGTAGTTGATTAAAGACTTCTTCGGGTATTTCTTGAATAATATCTTCAGCAATTTCCCAAATTGGTTTATAGGGTTGATTTTCTGATTTTAAAGTAGATTTAAGAGATTGAATAAAATTCAGTATTTCCGTTAAATTTGGATCAGGAATGCTATCTAATTCTTTTATAATCAATTCTTTGGTCGTCATAGAAATTTACCGAAAATAAATAACCAACATATTTTAACACAATCAAAAACCTAGTTTTTTAAGTCAGGTCAGTAGGGTGCGTCACACAGAGGATTTCTGATTGTGCTCATTATCTGAAAAATGTGACGCATCTTACCAACTACTTCGTTCGTTGTTGCGCTTTAGCGCTATTTGGGCTGAAGCCCAACAACGAACCAGACAATTACGTCACAGACAGGAGTTATAATTCTGATCATTCTCTAAAAAATGTGACGCACCCTACCAACTACTTCGTTCGTTGTTGCGCTTTAGCGCTATTTGGGCTGAAGCCCAACAACGAACCAGACAATTACGTCACAGACAGGAGTTATAATTCTGATCATTATCTGAAAAATGTGACGCACCCTACCAACTACTTAATATTGGGGTAGGGCGCAAGCGTTGCGTTCCTACCTTTTTTTCAGCAAAACCATTGTTTTTTTTTTCATTATTGATATAATCCCTTTGTTTAACTAAAAAAGGAGGCCTTTTTTATGGCAACTGTTGTTAATTATAATCAATCCCTGTTATTTGATGGTTTTGATGATGGTGTGATTATTCCCCATAATGCTAATTTAAGTCTATCTACTTTCACGGTGGAAACTTGGGTGAAAGTCAATGAAATTAAGGATGATTGGCAATTTGTACTAGGAAAATTGACACCTGAGACTATTGGTCTGAAAGAAAATTATGGCCTCTGGATTCATCCCAACACAACACAAATTCAGATTGAGTTTGCGACTTCTGATAGTTCAAGTGAATATACTGATAGTAATAGTTATCTCACCTTAAATGAGTGGGCTCATCTTGCCATGACTTATGATGGTACTAATTTAAAATTGTATATCAATGGACAATTAGATTCAAGCAGAAATGGTGAAAGGTAAAAAAAAGAAGTGAAAATTGGGGTAATTTTAATGATAAAATAGCAAAAGAACTTTACAGCGTTTTGCGTAACTATGTGACACAGTATCCACAGTGAGCAAAATAATTATGTCTGTATTGTGAAGAGTTGAGAGAAACACCTAATTCAACTAATTTTCTGACCGCCTCCTCATTCTTTGGCGCAAATCGTCGAACCAAAGATTTCAATTCCCACCACAGATGTTCAATGGGGTTGAATTCGCAAGAATAGGAGGATAAATAAATCACTTGACCCCCCACCCCTTCTATCATTTCTTTCACTCCCTCCACTTTGTGAGCTGTAAGATTATCCATGACCACTCCCGCTCCAGACCAGAGATTCGGCAATAAGTCTTCTTTCACAAATTCCTTGAACAATTCGCCGTTTAGGGATTTTTCGAGCAACCGCACGGAAATCACCTTCTCTAAGCTCATCGCACCCACAAAATTGAGCCGTTTCCCTCGATACACGGCCTCAAAATCATAAGCTCTTGTTCCTTGCAAGCTTCTTGCCATCGTTCGCATTATTCCCTGTAGGATACCCATTTCATCAATAAATACCAGATTTTTCGGGTCAAACACTTTTACTGTCTGCCAATAGTCTACTCTCGCTTGTTGAACCTCCGCTTCTTTTATTTTTCGGTTCCGTTTTGTCTTTTTTTTCCGAGTTATAGTAATTCCAAATAAAAATTAAACAAAAGTTTTTAGTTTGTTGTTGGACTTTAGTCCTAAGAAGCGCTAAAGCGCAACTACGAACCTATTTTTTAACTGTTCTAATCTTAATTGGAATTACTATAGTTTGAGCTTACCGAGAAAACGACACATCGTGCTTTCACTGACTCTCACTCCTCCTCTTTCCTCCCAAAGCTCACAATATTCCGATAGGGTGT
>JAABRE010000059.1 GCA_011391125.1 Synechococcales cyanobacterium S06 | reverse complement strand
ATATGTTAATTTAATTACTCGTTTTAACTGTTTTTTTGATGTAATTCACTTATTTTAATAGGAAATAAGGGCCAAAAATAAGTTTTCACTACATAAAATACACTACCAATTCTTGATGTTCAAGATTTAATTTAAAAATAATTCTTATTTTTCCTATTCTTAATCTATAAAATCCTTGCCATTCTCCTTGTAAATGTTTAATATCTAAATCTCGAAAAGGAATTACACCAGTTTCATTAATTACAAATATTAAATATTTCAGCTTTTCTTTAATTTTACTGTCATCTTTTTTCGATAGTTTTTCTAAAGATTTAACCGCATTTTTACTAAATTTAAGTTTCATCATTTAACCAGTCATTCATATCAACAAATTCTTCATCATTATATTGGTCTGGTGAGCCAAATTTCGCCCTAATTTCTCTCATTTCCTCCTCACTAACAGTCGGTATTAATAGCTGTATTAAGGATAAACGTTCTTCTTGGATAACTTCTCTAATACTTTCTTTGATTAGTTGTTTAAGAGTTTCGGTTTCCATGGCTAATTCCTGATCTAAATAAATCAATTATAAACAATTTAACTCATTTTAAACCGATTATTTGCGTTGGACTAAAGTCCAAGGAGCGATTCCTAGGGAATCCGCGCGGAGCAAATGTGTTTTTTATTGAATACTTTGAATAATCTTAATATTATTTCTTAACAACTCATTCACTAAAATTGACAGATCAATATTCTTTTCTTCAGCAATTTTAGTTAAAAAATTATCCACATCAGGTTCAAGATAAACTGGATAATGAAAAGTTGCCGCCTTAGAATCGTAAAATTTTCCTTGTTCTCCATGGGAAAAATCATATTCTGCTTTCATAATTTTCTCTCTTGATAATATTTTTGTTCATTAAAAGTTGCTTTACGAGCGGAAATAATCCTAATTAAACAAGAGTATTTATCTGTTTGTTCAAAAGTATGAATAACAACCCTTAAAATACCTTTCTCATCTAAACCTATTGTAATCCATCTATCTTCATCTTCACTATGTTCTTCGTCATATAAGGTTAATTGATCAGGATCACGAAAAACAGTAGAAGCGATACGAAAATTAACTTGATGTTTACGAATATTTTGTTTTTCTTTGGTTGGATTCCAGTCGAAATTATAACGCAAATTTACTAATTAAAAAGTATTTTATAAGTTGACTATGCCATTGTAACATATTTTGCTATCTTTGCTATCTTAAGGGCGATCGCCCTTCGTTATTGGACTTTAGGGCTATTTTACCTTGATTGCAACTACCATGATATAATTAGGGTTGTTTTTATCAATTATTAATTAATATTATGAGTCTTTGTTTACAACCAGAATGTTTAAATGTTAATAATTCTGAACATAAATTCTGTCAAAAATGTGGCAAAAAATTGCTTTTATCGGAGCGTTATCGTGCCATAAAAAAAATAGGTGAAGGGGGTTTTGGCGTTACCTATTATGCTCTTGATGAACACCGTTGGGATACTCCCTGTGTGATTAAACAATTTATTCCTTTGCAGTCTGGAAGTGGTGCTTTAAATAAGTGTATTGAGTTATTTAAACGGTCATCAAAGTTATTAAAGGAGTTAGGAAAACATCCGCAAATACCAGATTTATTCGCCTTTTTTGAGCAGGAAAATAAGTTATATTTTCGGCTAAATCTGGTATTTTGGGCAACGTCCTGTTTTTTATCGGGGATAAACATATAAAGTGATCGAATCGAAATAACTGCCAACATTCGTTATATAATCCCTACTCAAATGTAGTTCATATTTATTCTTTTTAGAATAATAAGTCAATATAAATTGATCTGAATATTCTTCTTCTTCATCTAAATAAAAAATTTTCTGATTCCCAAAATAATTTAAAATTCTTGAACTCCCAGCACTGAAAGCGTCCAAAACCCTAAAAAACCTTACAGACCTTAAAATATTGTAATTATCAGCTACAGGTAAAAATGTATATAAAACTTCATACTTAGCTCCTAAAAATTCAGTTTTTCCTTTAATCTCAATGGTTCTGATCAATCCTAAATCTTTGTGATATTGTTCTCTTACAGTCTTTTCTGGCTTTTTTAAGTCGCCTCCCATCAATAATTGTTCCTCGGTTATTTCCCAATAAATATCCAATGGTGTTATTTGGCCAAAAGCAGGCAACTGCAAAAATAAAGAAAAAAGTGAGCTAACTAACAACGATTTAAAATTCATGGTAATACCTCATAGATTTTAATTACTATAAATTTTAACAGGGTTGCGACATCAAGTCATATAGTGATTCCAATTAAGATTAAAACAGTTGAAAAATAGGTTCGTAGTTGCGCTTTAGCGCTTCTTAGGACTAAAGTCCAACAACAAACTAAAAACTTTTGTTTAATTTTTATTTGGAATTACTATAAGTTGGTAGGGTGCGTTAGCGATAGCGTAACGCACCGTTAGCAACAGATTTGGTGCGTTAGCGATAGCGTAACGCACCGTTATAAACAGTTACGCGGGCTAACACACCCTACCCGTACGGCACCGTTATAAACAGCAAGGAGAGTACGGCACCGTTATAAACAGCAAGGAGAGTACGGCACCGTTATAAACAGTTACGCGGTGCTAACACACCCTACGGCAACAGAGTTGGTGCGTTACGCGGTGCTAACACACCCTACCAGCTACCCGCTAATTTAGGAAACTGGGTTGAAAAATAACAAATATCTATCTAAGGGATTATATAAATCAATAAAAATTAAGGCATATTAAGGGATAAGTTCTGAATATTTAATTATTTCTCAATAAAACTGTTCAGCCATTAAAAATAAATTGCACCGATTAAACTCAGTTTTTAAATCATTAATAATTCAGAACCGATAATTTTGAATTGGGAGAAAAACCATGACTTCTCACTCTGATATTTATCAGATTCCCAGCCCACAAGAAACATCAAATAAAAGCGAAAATACTTCAGTCACAAGTCCTTTGCTTTCCCCTAGAAAACGTTTGGCAATCAAGGGATTTAATGCCGCTCAAATGGCGATCGCCGAATCCTATATTAATGGTTTAGAAGTCCCCGACGCGATGCTAAAAGGATTATTTGATGTGGCAATGCCCATTTTATTTAAGCATTTTCCCTTCCTTTTGGCCTCATATAATTGGGTATTAAAAGAGACAGATGAGTTAACAAAAAATGGTGAAGAATTAATGAAAATTCAGTATGATCGACCGCAACAAATGCTAAATCTAATGTTAGGAGAAGGAAACATCATTTATCCGAAATACAGCACGGGATTGTGGGAAAATGGGGCAAAAAACCTAGAAGAATCGCAAATGCACATGATTGACGGTGTCATCGAAAGATTAGGGATTAAAGACGGCGATCATATTTTAGATTTTGGCTGTGGTTGGGGTTGTGTTCCCAATTATATTCTGTCTAAATTTCCCAATGTGCGATTTACCGGCATTAATTTGAGCCATGAACAGTGCAACTATATGCGCCGTAAAATGCAAGATTCGACCAGCTATCTTAGTTCTGGTCGATTTACCCTTTTTGAGGGCAATTTGAATGATGCGAATTTTGAGGAGAAATTTGACAAAATTTTGTCCATTGGTGTTTTTTGTCATGTAGGTAATTTGACCAAAGCATTTCAGAAGTTGGCTACTTTTCTCAAACCCAAAGGTCGAGTTTTGATTCATATTATTACGGTTAAAACTCCAAATCATGTCACCAGTCCATTTACCCATAAATACATTTTCCCCCATGGCCGTTACTGGAATTACGACGCTGTTCCTAATTGTTGTGGTGATTTAAAAACTGTGCAACGGTGGTATCTCAATGGAATGAATTATTCTCAAACGTTGTCAGCTTGGTTGGCTAATTTTGACAAAAATCAAGCGGTAATTCAAACCTTGGATTATGGGGTTGATTATGCTCATTTTCGACGCATTTGGCGACTTTATTTAATCTGGTTTATTAGTAATTTTGCCAGTGGCGATGGTGAATATAATGGCAATGGGCAATATTTGATGGTTCATGCCTAATCAAGCGTCTATTTCGAGCGCGTTTTATAGTGATTCCAATTAAGATTAAAACAGTTGAAAAATAGGTTCGTAGTTGCGCTTTAGCGCTTCTTAGGACTAAAATCCAACAACAAACTAAAAACTTTTGTTTAATTTTTATTTGGAATTACTATATCTATGAAAAAAAAAGGATCGCCCCTAGGAAGCAATAATCAGAATAATTAGTCGAATCAAGCCTCCCCTTTCAAGAGGAGGGCGTTTTCATTCTCGGGGTAAAAATTTGGCGTTTGGACTCTTGTTGATAGGTGGACAGGGAGACAGATGGATTTTTTCTAATCATTGATTTTTGTTATTAGAAAAAACTTCCAAACCCCCCAATACCCCAATACCCCAACACCCTAACTTTTTCAATCTAGTGGGAGAATGAAAAGACCCTGCTTTCAAGAGGAGGCCATTGTTAATTGGTGAACTTTAACTTTTCACTTGAAAAATTATTCCCACTCGATGGTACCAGGGGGTTTAGAAGTGATGTCATAAACCACCCGATTAACCCCCTTGACTTCATTGACAATACGGTTAGAGATAATTTCGAGTAAATCATAAGGTACTCTGGCCCAATCGGCCGTCATACCGTCTTCACTGGTAATAAATCTTAACACCACAGGGTGAGCATAGGTCCGTTTATCCCCCATCACACCCACACTTCTAATGGGTAATAAGACCGCAAAAGCTTGCCAGTAGTCGTGATAAACACCCTGCTTGCTGATTTCATCTCTAACGACAAAATCCGCATCCCGCAAAATATTCAACCTTTCCGAAGTTACTTCACCAATAATTCTAATCGCTAAACCAGGGCCAGGGAAAGGATGACGACGGACAATTTCCTCGGGAAGTCCGATACTTCGGCCGACATTTCTCACCTCATCTTTAAATAATTTCCGTAACGGTTCAACCAGTTTAAAGCGGAGATTTTTAGGCAATCCTCCCACATTGTGATGACTTTTAATTTTAACTGCCACCCTTTCCCCGGTTTTAGGGTCAACATTGGTGTCCGCCGATTCAATCACATCGGGGTATAATGTACCTTGAGCCAAGTAGTCAAAAGGTCCCAAACGGCTGGATTCTTCCTCAAAAACTTGGATAAATTCATGGCCAATTCGGCGACGTTTTTTCTCTGGATCAATTATTCCCTTAACTTTTTCGAGGAAACGTTCACGAGCATTGATATACTGGACCGCAATATGAAACTTTTTATCGAATAAGTCCACCAACCTTTCCGGTTCACCTTTGCGCATGAAACCTTGGTCAATGAACATACAGGTAACTTGATCTCCGATCGCCTTATGGAGTAAAAAGGCCAAGGTTGAAGAATCTACCCCACCCGAAAGGGCTAATAAAACTCGTTTTTCACCGACTTGAGCGCGAATTTCCCTGATGGAATCTTCCACAAAAGCGTCCATGGTCCAAGTTGGCTCACATTCACAAATATGATAGACAAAATTTCTAATCATGGCAATTCCACCCACGGAATGTACGACTTCCGGGTGAAATTGAACGCCAAAAAGTTGTTTTTCGTGGTGGGCGATCGCTGCGCAGGGTGTATTATCAGTATGGGCCAAAATGCTGAAACCTTCTGGTAACTTAGTACAGGAGTCACCGTGACTCATCCACATGGTGGAGCCTGATTCCACATTTGTCAATAAATCGGTGGGGTCATCAATGTGTAGCGAAGCTTTGCCATATTCGCCATACTTGGCTCGTTCCACATCTCCTCCTAATTGTTGAACCATTAACTGCATACCATAACAGACACCTAAAATAGGGATTCCGAGATGGAAGATTTCTGGGTCACATTGGGGGGCATATTCATCATAGACCGAATTCGGACCACCGGAGAGAATAATGCCTTTCGGGGCAATTTGGCGTAATTGTTCTGCTGTGGTGCGATAGGATAAAACTTCAGAATAAACTTGAGTTTCGCGGATTCGTCTCGCAATTAATTCGGAATATTGAGAACCAAAATCAAGAATCACCAACATTTGGCGATTGCTGCTAACTTCAGATAAGTTAGCAGTGGAATTTTCGTGAGTGGAACTGGGTTGAGTTGGCGTTTGTACCATAACTTGTAATTACTTGCTTAGTGAGAAATTAGCTGGCTGTTAAGATTAATTTAGAGAGCCATCTTATTAACAATTACTAAAGGAAAAAATTATATATTTTGGCCATTGTAACACAAAGAGGGTAATAATTTCTGTGCCTTGTTACTACTAATAATAATTTTTCGTTGACGATCAAATAAAATTGAACCCACCGTTATTTTTTGCTGACTGTGATTGAAGATGTAGTCTTGGGAACGTTGATCTATTCGTGAGGCGATCGCCTCGTAAACTGATTCCACACAGTGATGATGACGCAATAAAATTAAAGCATCTTCAGTAGTAGGGGAATTAAAAACTTGTTGTAAGAGAGAATTTTCCAGATTTAAACTAGCACAAATAGCCGTTAAAATTTCCAATCTAGCATCTGCTAAATGATGGTGAGTGTGAAAAATTCCCCCCGCTAATTTTATCAATTTACCATGATAACCAAACAATAAAATCGACTTGACATTATTAACAGCAGCATTAACTAACATGGGACCAATCCAATTAGCAGTTTTTAGCAATTGTTCAGAATTAATGCCCATTTTTTGGGCTAAATTTAAGCCATTTTCCCCGATACAAAACACAAGGGAATCATATTTTTTCGCCTTTTCTGTTAACTCATGTTGGAATAGATCTAATTGTTGGGGGGAGGATAAAGGTTGAGAAATACCACTGATACCAAGTAAAGATAAACCTTCAATAATACCGAAAGCACTATTACTTGTTCTCAGAGCCAATTGACGGCCTTCCGGTAAAATAATCGTGACAATAACCTGCTCATTTTCTAATAGTAATTTACTTAAATTATGGGTAATAATTTGTTTAGCATAATGATAAATTGCCCCTTGATTATTATTAGTATTTAAACCAATTCCTTCCCCACCTTGAATAATAATTTTATCTTGACAATTGCCTAGTTTTGTGGTAAGAATTTCCACCATTGCCCAAATAGGGGTATTGCGAGTAAGATCGAGGTTATCTCCTGGATCAGAGCGAGTAATAGCGAGGGCGGTGTTATCATTAATTTTAGCCACTTGTTCGATGTCAATTTGAGCAGTTTCGGGGGGATTAATTAGATTTAAACTAACAGAAATTAGGTCATTTTGTCCCCTTAATTTTAGAAGTGCAGCTGTCGCAGAAGCGGCGGCAAAAACTGGCAAAGTGTAACCTTTATTTAACATATCTGGTTTGTAGTTGTGCTTTAGCGCAAAAGGGAGGAATAACGAACTTAAATTAATTTTTAATACCAGTGGTACTAATACCACGAATAAACTGTTTTTGGCCGATTAAAAATAATAATACCACAGGGATAGTAGTAATAACAACAGCAGCCATCATTAAAGGCCAATTATTGGTAAACTGTTCTTGAAAACTAGCTAAAGCTAATTGCACAGTTTGTAACTGAGGTTTCGTAGTAAAAACAAGGGGTTTAAAAAGGTCATTCCATTCGCCAATAAAAGTAAATAAAAAGAGAGTAATTAAAGCGGGTTTAGCAAGAGGTAACATAATAAAAGCGAGAATTTGTAACCTATTTGCGCCATCCAAACTAGCAGCTTCTTCCAACTCAAAAGGAAGAGAAAGAAAATATTGACGCATCATGAAAATGCCAAAACCATTAGCAGCAGTAGGTAAAATTAAAGCCCAATAAGTATTAATTAAACTGCCCCATTTTAAGACTAAAAAAATGGGAATAACTAACAATTGAAAAGGAATAACCAGAGTAGCAATTATAATTAATAGAAGAATATTTTTACCCCGGAATTGAAAACGAGCCAACGCATAACCAGCCAACGCAGAAGTAACCAGTTGAAAAGCAGTGACACCCAGAGCAACAAAAGTCGAATTAGCAAACGCCTGGGGAAAATGACCTTTTTCCCAAGCCGACAGATAATTCTGGAAAGTAAAAGAACCAGTCGCCAAATGCGAGCTAGAAAAAGAGGTAAAAAATACGACAAACAAAGGTAATAAAACGAATAAAGCAGTTAAAAAAAGTAAACAAAAAAGCAAGAATTTAGAAAGAGAAAAATTAGACATAAAAAATTAACCTCACCAATACAAATAGTTTAAAGTTAAAATAGATAAAAAAGATTTTAAGACTAACAAATGACAACAACTTGGCGAATCAAATTATTATATGATGGCGAATGTCCCTTATGCGTAAAAGAAGTCAACTTTTTACTTAAAAAAGACGCAGGGAGAGGATTAGTCAACTTCATTGACATATCAGACGACAATTATCGAGCCGAAGAAAACAGTGGTATTGATTACGAGACCGCCATGGGAAGGATTCATGGTATCTTACCCGATGGAAAAGTCATCAAAAACGTAGCCGTATTCAGAGAAATCTACGCAATTTTAGGAATGGGATGGGTATATAGAATCACAAAAAACCCCATAATTGGTAGAATAGCCGACTTGATTTATGGAATCTGGGCTGACTACAGATTAAAACTAACAGGAAGACAACCCCTAGAAATTATCGTAAAAGAAAGATCAAAAAAAGGAAAATGTAGCATTTAAAAGAAAAATCTGTCAACAAACAGACAACCCCCTTTGCGACTTTGCGTCTTTGCGTGAGATCAAAAAACCAAAATTTCCGACAGAAACAGACAACCCCTTAGCGACTTAGGGTAAGATCAAAAAATAGTCACATTGGGGGTTAAACTAGATAACTGTGTTAAAAAAAGTTTAGACAGGGTTGTTAACAGGGAGTAGCTAACGCGATCAATGAGCAGTCAATTTGCGAATTTTGTAGAATTATTAAATTATCGGGCGCAAAAGCAACCCGAGCAGACTGTTTTTACGTTTATTCAGGACGAGGAAACCGAATTAGGTAGCCTAACGTATCAAGAATTAGTCCAACAAGCTCAAAAAATTGCTGCCAAGTTGCAAAGCCTAAATGCTCAAGGAGAGCGAGCATTACTCCTCTATCAACCTAGTTTAGAATACATTGCTGCATTTTTAGGCTGTTTGTACGCCGGAGTTATTGCAGTACCTGCTTATCCACCCCGGGCGAATAAATCAATCGGCAGGCTAGAAGCAATTGTCAAGGATGCTCAAGCCACGATCGCCCTAACTAGTGCGAATATAAAAACTAATATTGAAAATCGTCTTCAAGTAAATTGTATTGCAACGGACGAATTACCGTTAAATTTAGCCCAAAATTGGCAAAACCAGCCAATAGCTCCCGAAAATCTCGCTTTTTTACAATATACCAGTGGCTCAACCGGCAATCCGAAAGGAGTCATGGTGAGTCATGGCAATTTACTGCACAATTCCCACTTGATTAACCTCTGTTTTCAAGATACTCCTAACAGTCGTGGGGTGTCCTGGTTACCTCCCTACCACGATATGGGTTTAATTGGTGGTATTTTGCAACCGATTTATGTGGGTGCAGCGATGGTGTTGATGTCTCCGGTGACATTTTTGCAACGCCCCTACCGTTGGCTAAAAGCGATCACTAAATACCAAGCTACCACCAGTGGTGGTCCGAATTTTGCTTATGATTTATGTATAAACCAGATTACTGAGGAGCAAAAAGCCAGTTTAGATTTAAGTAGTTGGAACTTGGCTTTTAGCGGTGCTGAACCCGTGCGCAACGAAACTTTAACCAAATTTGCCGCTACTTTCGCAGATTCTGGTTTCAGAAAAGAAGCTTTTTACCCCTGTTATGGGATGGCGGAAACAACTTTGATTGTCTCCGGAGGTGACAAAAATAATCCTCCCGTGGTGAAAACCCTTGCTACAGAGGGATTGAAGGACAATCAAGTAATTAGCGAAACTTCAGAAAATAGCACTACTTTAGTCGGTTGTGGACAAACTATTGCTAATCAAACTATTGTGATTGTTAATCCTGAAACCTGTCAGCAATGTCCAGAAAATGAAATCGGCGAAATTTGGGTTGCTGGAGACAGCGTTACTCAAGGTTATTGGCAAAAACCGGAGCTTACTCAATCTACTTACCAGAATTTTTTAGCTGACAGGGGTCCTTTTTTGCGCACTGGAGACTTGGGTTTTTTAGCCGATGGGGAATTGTTCGTGACAGGGCGATTAAAGGATTTAATCATCATTCGGGGGCGCAATTATTATCCTCAGGACATTGAATTAACTGTCGATAAAGCTCACCCCGCCCTTCGCGAAGGTTGTAACGCTGCTTTTGCTGTGGAAATCCATGGCGAAGAAAAATTAGTGGTGGTGGCGGAAATTCAGCGCACCTATTTACGCAAACTTAATGGGGCGGAAGTTATTGCAAGTATCCGCAGGGAGATTGGGCAACAACACGAATTGCCAACTCACGCTATTTTATTACTTAAAACTGGCTCAATTCCCAAAACTTCTAGTGGTAAAATCCGCCGTCATGCTTGCAAACAGGGCTTTTTAGATGGTATTTTAGCTGTAATTGGATCAGAAAAAACACTAGCAATTAATAATCAACGATTAACGGTTAATCATTCAGCTAATCGAATTGAAAACTGGTTAGTCAATCATATCTCGCAACGTCTTGGCGTTGCCCCTCAATTGCTCGATATTAATGAACCTTTCCACAGTTATGGTTTGGATTCTGTTCAAGCTGTGCGTTTAACGGCGGAATTAGAGGATTGGTTAAACATCAAGGTCTCGCCAACTCTTGCCTATGATTATCCGACTATTGCGAGTCTATCTCAATACTTAACAGGAATTTCTCAGTCAAGAAACCTTGAAAGCCTTACAGAACAAGCTTTTTTGACTGAGGATATAGCAATTATTGGCATCAATTGTCGTTTGCCTAATGCTAATAATCCTCGGGAATTTTGGCGACTTTTAAGCCAAGGGCAGGAAGCAACTTCTCCTGTACCTTCAACTCGTTGGCAGGGTGACCATTATGGCGCTTTTGTAGGCGAGATCGACAAATTTGATGCCCAATTCTTTGGCATTTCGCCGAGAGAAGCAACGTACATGGACCCCCAACAAAGGTTATTATTGGAGGTCTGTTGGTCTGCTTTAGAAGATGGGGCGATCGCCCCAAACTCCCTGAAACAAAGCAAGACAGGGGTTTTTATCGGGATTAGTAGTAACGATTATTCTCAATTGCAACTTAAGTATGGTACTCCCGTCAATGCTTACGCTGGAACAGGAAACGCTCATAGTATTGCAGCTAATCGTCTATCCTATATTTTAGACTTGCGTGGTCCTTCTTTGGCGGTGGATACTGCTTGTTCTTCTTCTCTGGTGGCCGTGCATTTGGCTTGTAATTCACTGAAACAGGGGGAGTCCAATTTGGCCATTGCAGCTGGTGTCAATTTGCTCCTTTCAGCGGAGTTGACTGAAACCTTCACAGAAGCAGGCATGATGGCGAAAGACGGCAAGTGTAAGACGTTTGATGAATCCGCCGATGGCTACGTTAGGGGGGAAGGTTGTGGTGTCGTGATTCTTAAACGACTGTCTGACGCAATTTCAGAGGGCGATCGCATTTATGCTGTCATCAAAGGATCAGCAATTAATCAAGATGGCCGTAGTAATGGGTTAACTGCACCAAGTGGTTTAGCACAGGAAGAGGTCATTTGTCAAGCTTTAAATAATGCCAAAATTAGCCAGAATCAGTTAAATTATATTGAAACTCACGGTACAGGTACACCTTTGGGCGATCCCATTGAGGTTAACTCCTTAAAACGAGTGTTTTCGCCAAGGGAAAATCCCTGTTATCTTGGTTCAGTTAAGACAAATATCGGTCATTTGGAAGCTGCGGCGGGTATCGCAGGTTTAATCAAGATTGTCCTCTCTTTGCAAAATGAGCAAATCCCCCCCCATCTTAATTTTACCAAACTCAATCCCCTGATAGATTTGGGGAATATGCTCTCTATTCCCACGAACATTACCCCTTGGCCAAAAGGACAGACTCCGAGAATGGCTGGTCTTAGTTCTTTTGGTTTTGGAGGTACGAATGCTCATCTTATTGTCGCTGATCCTCCGAACCTAAATCAAGAAGAGGCTACAAATCAGCTTCGGAATACTTTTTTGTTAACTTTGTCCGCTAAAAATAAACCAGCTTTACAACAAATTGTTAAGAATTATGTCGAATACTTGACAATTAACCCGCAAGTGTGCTTGCGAGATGTTTGTTTGACCAGTAATCTGGGGCGATCACATTGGCAACACCGAGTAGCTATTGTAGCAAAAGATACGCAGGGAGTCGTGAAGCACTTAAGTAGTTATTTAAGGGGTGAAAAGATAGCTAAAGTTATACAGGGAGATGCTTTTACTGATTCTAAATTGGCCTTTTTATTTACTGGACAGGGGTCACAATATCCTAGTATGGGTATAAATTTATACATTGAACACGGAGTTTTTAAACAGGCTTTAGATGAGTGTGCAGCTATTCTGCAACCTTACCTCGATCTCCCTTTGTTAGAGGTAATTAATCAAGATGTGAACTTGTTGGAGGAAACAGTCTATACTCAACCAGCGATTTTTGCGATGGAATATGCCCTAGGAAAACTTTGGCAACATTGGGGAGTAAAGCCAGATGTGGTCATGGGTCATAGTGTGGGGGAATATGTGGCGGCGGTTTTTGCCGGTGTGTTCAATGTGTCTGATGGGTTAAGATTGATTGCTCATCGTGGCCGATTAATGCAAGAATTAGCGGAAAGGGGAGAGATGTTGGCAATTTTTGCAGGAGAAAATGAAGTTAAAAAGGCAATTTATGGTTTAGAGGAAACTGTTAGTATTGCTGCAATTAATGGCGATCGAAATATAGTAGTTTCGGGGGGAAGTTTAGGGATAAAAACAGTTATTGAGAGATTAGAAATTGAGGGAATTAAGAGTAAGAAGTTGTCGGTTTCTCACGGGTTTCATTCTCCTTTGATGTTGGGAATGGTGGAGGAGTTTAGAAAAGTTGCCCAGGAGATTAAATATAGTTTACCAACGGTGGAGATTATCTCGAATCTGACAGGGAAGATTGCAGGGAAGGAAATTGCGACTCCAGAATATTGGGTAAATCATATTTTAAAACCAGTGCAGTTTGCGGCTGGAATTGCTACGTTATACTCATTGGGTTATACTAATTTTGTGGAAATTGGCGCAAAACCAATTTTATTAGGAATGGCCAGACAAAATAATAGTCAGACTGGGTTATATTTACCAAGTTTGAGGCCACCAAAAGGGGAAACTCAACAAATATTAAATAGTTTGGCCAGTTTATATGTCCATGGGTATAACATTGACTGGCAAAATTTTGCTCAGGGGATAACTTATCAGAAAATTTCTTTACCAACTTATCCTTTTCAAAGGGAGAGATATTGGATCGATGAAAGTCAGATTCCGGGGGGAGTTGTTAACAGAAAATCTCCTCTCAATTTAGATTGGTTATATCAAATCGAATGGATAAAACAAAATCGAGTTAATAAAATTACCTTGGAAAGTAAAGGTAACTGGTTAATTTTTGCAGACGGGGGAGGTTTCGGGGAAAAATTAGCACAACAATTACTACAAAATGGCCATGATTGTCAGTTAATTAATCCCAAAATGACCTCTTTAGAAATCAAAAAATATTTAACCTCTGAGATAAGTGGAATAATTCATCTCTGGAGTTTAGATATTCAGGAAAATAATTTAACTGAGTTGGAGTTTCCTGTTAGTAGTATTTTGACTATTCTTCAGAAAAATTTAACTGCTAAATTATGGATTATTACTAAAAATGCGATTCCTGTAAATTTAAAAGGAGAATTTTCCTCCTCTTCTCCTCATGAAAAGGAAACCGAAACCGAATTTTCCTCCTCCTCTTCTCCTCTGGAAAAGGAAACCGAAACCGAATTTTCCTCCTCCTCTTCTCCTCTGGAAAAGGAAACCGAAGAAGAATTTTCCTCCTCCTTATTTTTAGAGGGAGAATCTCAGTCTTTTGTCGAGGGAGAATTTTCCTCCTCCTCTTCTCCTCTGGAAAAGGAAACCGAAACCGAATTTTCCTCCTCCTTATTTTTAGAGGGAGAATCTCAGTCTTTTGTCGAGGGAGAATTTTCCTCCTCCTCTTCTCCTCTGGAAAAGGAAACCGAAGAAGAATTTTCCTCCTCCTTATTTTTAGAGGGAGAATCTCAGTCTTTTGTCGAGGGAGAATTTTCCTCCTCTTCTCCTCTGGAAAAGGAAACCGAAGAAGAATTTTCCTCCTCCTTATTTTTAGAGGGAGAATCTCAGTCTTTTGTCGAGGGAGAATTTTCCTCATCCTCCTCTCCGATGGAAAGAGAAACAGATTTTTCATCAGTAAAAAGACTTCAAGAATTATCTCTACAAAGTACAATCTGGGGGTTAGCAAAAGTAATAGGATTAGAATATCCTGAAAATTGGCGAAGTATTATTGATATAGACGATCAAACTACCCCTGATTCCTTAATTACAGAAATCGAAAACTATCACCGAGAAGATCAAATTATCTTAAGGGAAAATAGTCGTTTTGTACCTCGTTTAATTCCTGCAAAAATTGCTCAGACAGAAAAAATTAATCTAAAATCTGATGTCACCTATTTAATTACGGGAGGTTTAGGAGAATTAGGTTTAAAATTAACTTCCTTTTTAGTGGAAAAAGGAGCAAAAAATTTAGTTTTACTCAGTCGTACTCAACCAGATAAAAATACAAAAAATCTCCTCCACAAATTAACCACCCAAGGAGTAAAAGTTCTTACTAAACAAGTGGATATATCTGACATAAATCAGTTAGAAACTGTTTTCACCGAAATAAAATCCTCCCTTCCCCCTTTAAAAGGTGTTTTCCACTTGGCCGGAATTTTGCATGACGGATTATTGCAAAATCAGACGTGGGAAAAATTCACTCAAGTCATGTCTCCTAAAGTCGAGGGGAGTTGGAATTTGCATAACTTGACCAAAGAACTCGATTTAGATTTATTTGTCATGTTTTCCTCCGTGGCCTCCCTGATTGGTTCTCCAGGCCAAGGAAATTATGCCAGTGGAAACGCATTTTTAGATAGTATGTCCTATTATCGCCGTTCTTTGGGACTTCCTGCACTAACAATTAATTGGGGACCACTAAATACGGGAATGGCTACAAAAACCAAGTTATCAGGGAGAGGATTAGAGTTAATCGACGTAAATCAGGGATTTGAGTTATTATTTTCCCTAATTTCCGCCAATATTCCTCAAATTAGCCTTATTTCCCTTGATTGGAACTTGTTAAAACAACAGTTTCCAGTCATTTCCCCCTATTTTTCGGTGGTTTTACCAGAGGAAAATGAAACCGAAACAAAAACTAAGGAACTTTTTACTCTCCTTTTAGAAAAATCTCCCCAAGAAAGGGAACAATTTTTAACAGCATATTTGCAAACAAATATTGCTGAGATTTTGCAACTTGATCAAGAAAAGTTATCTGTGACTGATAGTTTATTAGAGTTGGGTATGGATTCATTAATGGTAATGGAAGCGATCAATTTAGTTAAATCTGATCTACAATTGATGATATATCCTCGGGAATTTTATGAACGTCCTAAAATTGTTCAGTTAGCTAAATATTTAGCTTCAGAATTTAAGAAAACTCACACTGTTTCAGAAACAATTAGCGAAAAAACAGAGAATTTAGAGCTGATTTTTAATCAAAATACCCCAAAAAATACGGTCATCACCAGAAAAATTGAGCAACCGATCGCCTTTATTTTATCAAGTCCAAGATCTGGTTCAACCTTACTGAGAGTGATGTTGGCTGGACATCCAGCACTTTTTGCTCCTCCAGAATTACATTTATTACCCTTTGAAAATATGACAGAAAGGGAGGACGAATTATCTCTGTCCTATCTCGGAGAAGGATTAAAAAAAGCTTTCATGGAATTAAAAAATATTGCTCCAGAAGAAAGCGAAAATTTAGTCCAAAAATTAAGCGAAGAAAATATTAGTATTCCCGAAGTTTATACCATGTTACAAAACTTGGCTGGAGCAAAATTATTAATCGACAAGTCTCCCACCTATTCCTCGCAAAAAGCAAATTTAGAAAAAAGCGCCAAGTTATTTGCTAATGCTAAATATATCCACCTAATTCGTCATCCTTATTCGGTGATTGAATCATTCGCTCGTTTAAGAATGGACAAATTACTCACTACTAAAGATGTTAACCCCTATCTGTTAGCTGAGTCAATTTGGACAGAAAGTAACCAAAATGTCCTCGATCTCGCTGGCAAAATTGAACTAAATAACTACAAAATGGTTCGTTATGAAGATTTAGTGACTCAACCTCGACAAATTATGTCAGAAATTTGCAACTTCCTCGGAGTCACTTTTGATGAAGCTGTCCTGCAACCTTACCAGGGCGATCGTCTCACCGCAGGATTGACTCATCAATCTTTGTCCATCGGGGATCCCAACTTCTTGAACCATCAAAAAATAGAGGCTCAATTAGCCGACACCTGGCAAAATATAGTTTTGCCCATCAATCTGTCCAGAAAAACTCGTCAATTAGCTGAAAAATTTGATTACAAGCTGCCACTGAAAGCATCCATGCAAAGAGATGAGATCAACATTGCTGCATCCATGCAAAGAGATATTTTCAATACAGCAATGGAAGAAACCTATTTAGATGTGAGGGGATTGCAACTATGTCTTTGCACTTGGGGACCCGTCAATGGTCCAGTGGTCCTCTGTCTCCATGGAATATTAGAACAAGGAGCAGCTTGGTTAGATGTGGCGGTGGGATTGGCGCAAAAAGGCTATAGAGTAATTGCTCCCGACTTACGAGGCCATGGTAAATCTGATCATGTAGGTAAGGGAGGCAGTTACAACCTGCTCGACTTTTTGGGCGACGTGGATGCGATCGCCGCCAACTTAACGAATCAACCCTTTACCTTAGTGGGTCATTCCCTTGGATCAGTAGTCGCAGCCATGTTTGCAAGTATTCGTCCACAAATCATCGAAAAATTGGTGTTAGTGGAAACAGTATTGCCAACAGAAAGCAACGATGAAGAAACTGCCGAAAATCTGGCCAATCACTTGGATTACTTAGCCTCCCCCCCCAAACACCAAGTATTTCCTGACGTTGAAGCTGCAGCCGAGAGGTTGCGTTTAGCAACTCCAGCCTTGTCGGCGAAAAATGCCTTAAAGTTAGCGCAAAGAATACTTGAACCCTGTCAGGGCGGATTTCGTTGGCGATGGGCTTCAATATTGTTAACTCGGGCTGGAATTGGGTTTAATGGTATTAGTAAAGCCAAATATTTAGGGTTACTTAAATATTTAAAAGTACCCATTACTTTAATCTATGGAAATCGGAGTAATTTTAATCGTCCAGAAGATTTAGCCGAACAAGAAAAAGCGATGCCAAATGCGCATAAAATTGTCATATTAGGAGGTCATAATTTACATTTAGAATCCGGTGAAAAATTAGCAGAAATTATTAGTATGTAGTCGCGAGTTATCGCAAAAAGGAGTAATAATGTTAGAAATCCCCCTCGCTTTTTTCTCATTTTTATTTAATAAACTGATGAAATTTATCATCGGTAATTTATATATAATTTACCTATATTTTGCGAAAAAAAAGGCCAAAATTTGGCGCATTTTTTCCACAGAAACTCTGAAAAATGCCCTCAGTATGCCCGTTTTAATGACAAAAGCCCCAAGGTGGAATACCCACGCAATTATCGGCACATTAGGACCAATTAAGGTAAAAGAAAATTTAGCTTTAGATTTAACGACCATTCAAAAATCCACCGATACTTTTATCGGTGCAATTTACAGTTTTCCAGGATATAAAACCCTTACTAATATTAATCTTAATAGTGGAATAATCGAGAATAATTGGTTAATTTATAACTTACCTTCGGGTAAATATACTATTGGTTTACGCTATTATAATACGAACCATAATGTTACTTTTCCTGAACTTAAAATTGATGGTGAAAATGTAGTTAATTCTCAGGATATCCCCGCAAATGTTAATGACTTTTATCAGACTTTAATTAATCAGAAAAACTGGTTTTATTTAGCTTTACATTATTACATTTATACCATTTTAAAGTTCAGAAAATGGCTACCAGAGTCATTTATTCGCTATGAATTTTTGCCAGTAGGAGCTCCCGATACAGAATTCTATTACAATTATCTGAGTAAAAATCAGGGTTTAGAAATCACGATAAATCCCGCAATTTTAGTTAATTATGATGTTTATTTTACCCTTTATGATCGTTCAAGTTTACCCTTAAATTGGTGTCAGATTAAAGAGGAGAAATATGAAATATCACCTATTAATAATAAGGGTTATTACTTGTTAAGAGTAAGGCAAAAAAAAGAGCAATTAGCTATTAAATTTGAGTCAGATTGTCAGGAATCAAGACAAAAACTACAGATATTGTAATATATTTTCACTAAATAGTTAGCTACAATACAAATAGGTTTTACCTAAACTGTATCCCTCGTTGTTATTTAAAGCTATGAAACTACAATTAGAATGTGCCAATGAAGGAATTAACCAAGAAAACAGAAGCAAATCTGAGAGTTTTCTCTTTCAACTTTTGGGAGTAGCTAATTTTTTAGAAAAAAAGAACAATATCGAAACTGGCTTAAAAGACCTAGCTGGAATGACAGCTCAAATTTTAGACTCCCAAAAATGTTCAATAATGCTGTTAGAAAGTACAGCATTAGGTCAACAGGAAAATGAAAAAAAAGAACCCTATTTAAGAGTTTTTACCCATTACGGGAGCTTGCCGAAAGAAGCTTATCAACAAATTACCCAACTTAATGATGGCATAGCTGGTTATGTAGCTGCAACAGGGGAATCTTTGCTCGTACAAGATATTAGCCAATCTCCATTTCTTAATGTTGCTAGATACATGGAAAATCAGAACAAAAGTTTAATTTCCGCGCCTATTTTTATCACGAATAAAGTTATTGGTGTCATTAATGTTAGTGACAAAATAAATAATCAAATATTCCAAGAATCAGATTTAGAATTACTGAAAATTTTTGCTCTTTTCGTGGGTAAATCTATTCACATTGTCGAATTACAAAATATTCTTGAATCAAGATTTATGGAAATAGCGGTTGCTAGGGAAGTAGAAAAAAGAGGCAATAAAATCTCGAATATTAGTCCAGATCCTGCTCGAATTTCTAAGATTGTTGCTAAAGCTATTTTTAAAGAATTAGATAAGGGAGGATTTGGTCCGAATCAAATTATCAATATTACCACAGAAATCCTCGATTTATTACAACAAAAAATGAGCAAACAATAATTAATAATTATCAAACTTTCCCAAGGCTAAAATAACATTTTGTCCACCAAATCCAAAGCTAAAACAAAGGGTATTTTCTACTTTAAATTGAGTCGCTTTTTTAACTAAATTTAACTCAAATTCTGACTTTTTTAAACCCACACAAGGAGGCAAAATTTGCTCTTTTAAGGCCATTAAAGATAATGTAGCACCGATCGCCCCCGATGCGCCCAAAGTGTGACCAGTCGCTCCTTTAGTCGAACTTGCAGGGACATTCGGCAAAACCGAGTTAATAATCAGAGCTTCTGTTTCGTCATTTAAACGGGTGCTAGTGCCATGGGCATGAACATAAGAAATTTGACCTAAATTTAGTTTACTACGCTCTAAACATCGTTTAATGGCAGTTATAGCGCATTTTCCTGAAGCAATAGGAGCGCTGACATGATCAGCATCGCAAGTAGCGCCAAAACCTAAGATTTTTCCGTAAACTTGAGCATTACGACTAAGTGCTAATTCCTTTGATTCTAAGACTAAAATAGCGCCTCCTTCCCCTAAAACCAAGCCTTCTCGGTGTTTATCAAAAGGATAACAACCAGTTTTTGCTAATGCACCTATTTGATTAAAACCTGCTATAGTTAAAGGCGTGATGGGAGATTCCACAGCCCCCACCAAAACCCTTTCACATTCACCCATCTTGATTAATTCGTAACCACGGGCGATCGCCCACAGCCCCGTTGCACAAGCCGCCATGGGTGCAAGCACCGGAGCAGAAGTCTGCAAATATTGAGCAACGATAAGGGAAGCAGTATTCGGTAAAGTAGGCAACCAAGGTTGAGTGATATTTCCAGTGCTGCGCAACTCCTTAGCGAATAATTCCCATTGAGATTGAAAACCACGACTTGAGCCAATTACCACCCCACAAGTGGGTAAAGGAGGGGCTAAATTAGCATCCTGTAAAGCTTCGACGACTAAATTTTGGGTAAGATAAGTTAAATTGGCAGGTTGATTGCCAATTCGAGCCAAAGGTAGGGATGAAAATTCAAGAAAGGGTTTTTTTAGCTTAATTCCAGACTTGTTTTCTAATAAAGATTGCCAGGTTTGGGATAAATTTCCCAACGCAGAAATTAAACTCATACCTGTTACAACTACATCCATTTTTAACCCAAATTAAACTTTTTTAATTACTAAAAAAAATACCCTAAATCCCCTCGGTAAAAGTGGACATTATTACCACCAAAGAAACAAAAATAACTAACTTTTTCGTTTCTTTAAAAAGGGATAAAACCTGAAATCCTTTTTTTTTTGTCAGGAAAATTTTGTCAGTAAAGCGAGCATTTTTTGTGAGGTTGGTGTTAATAATTTACGTCGATAAGCATCTGCCGCTTTTTTAATTGCTTCCCCTTGGGTGGGATAGGAATGAATCACGCTGGATAATCCATTTAAGCCAATTTTATTGACCATTGCTGACGTAATTTCTGAAATCATCTCCCCTGCGTGAGATGCCACAATGGTTGCACCTAAAATCTTATCTGAGCCTTTTTGATGATGAATTTTTACGAAGCCTTCGGTCTCTTCATCGGCGATCGCCCTGTCAACACTAGCCATGGGAATTGTAATGGTTTCGTATTCAAGCCCTCGCTCTAGTAATTGATGTTCAGAAAGTCCAACATGGGCAATTTCAGGAGCGGTATAGGTTACCCAAGGTATGACTAAATCGCTAAATTTCGATTTTCCGAAACCAAAGGGGGAAAAAAGGGTATTTTTAATCACAATTCTGGCCGCAGCGTCAGCAGTATGGGTAAATTTGTAGGGTAAACAAATATCTCCGGCGGCAAAAATTTGCGGATTTGTGGTTTGCAAATAATTATTGACTTTAACGCCGTTGTCATTGAATTCTACCCCCACCGCTTCTAAATTTAAACTTTCAATATTGGGCATTCTTCCCGCCCCAATTAAAATTTGATCAACGATAATTGAGTCTTCCATATTGTTAGAAATATAGTAAATTTTTTTACCTTCATTTGTCTTTTCTACCTTTAATATTTGGGCATTTAAAACGAGGTTAATTCCCTCTTGAATAAAGGTATTTTGCAGAATTTCCGCTGCATCTCTATCCTCCTTATTTAAAATATGGTCATACTTATGAAATAAAGTAACATTTGCTCCTAAACGGTGGAAAGCTTGAGCTAATTCACAACCAATAGGACCACCACCAATTACGGCTAAACTTTTTGGTAATTCGGTTAAAGAAAATACCGTTTCATTAGTTAGAAAACCGGCCTCTTTTATCCCCTCAATTTGGGGTTGAACTGCTCTTGCTCCTGTGGCAATAACTGCTTTTTTAAAAGTTAAATTTTGCCCTTCAACTTCCAGGGTATTATTTGTTAAAAAACGTGCTTCTCCAAAGAAAACATCTATCCCTAAATTCTTAAATCTTTCAGCTGAATCATGGTGGCTAATTCCCGCCCTAATTTTACGCATTCTCTCCATTACCAAAGCAAAATCCACCTCAGTTTCTGTTACCTTAATTCCTAAATTTTTAGCTTTAAAAATTTCACCAATCACCTTAGCTGAGCGAATAATTGCTTTAGAAGGTACACAACCAAAATTTAAACAATCGCCTCCCATTAAGTGCTTTTCAACTAAGGCAATTTTTAAGCCTAAATTTAAACCGGAAGCGCCCGCAGCTACTACTAAACCAGCTGTTCCAGCTCCTATTACTACTAAATCATATTTGACTTTAGGAGTAGGATTAATCCAGTTTTGTGGATGTACATAAGATACTAATTTATGATTATATTCATCCATTGGGAATATATTTTTCATTATTTTTTCTGTCCTTTTTCTGTTTTTTTATTAAGTTATAATCTCACGCAAAGACGCAAAGACGCAAAGAAATATAAGTTTATTAAGGTTGAGAATTATCGGTTTCTAAAACCGCATTATCTAGGGCTTTTTTGGCTATTTTGGTGACATATAATGTCACTGCTACTGTAGCAATAAAACCAATAATTCTGAGACTCCATTGAGCGATGGGGTTAGCTGTTGTTGTTTGCGTGCCAATAGTTGCTAAATTGCCCGCCACTGAACCAATATACACATACATAATTGTCCCCGGAATCATCCCCACTGAACCAATTATATAATCTTTGAGGGACACTCCTGTGACTCCGTAGGCATAATTAAGCAAATTAAAGGGGAAAATTGGCGATAATCGGGTTAAAAGCACTATTTTTAAGCCTTCTCTCCCTACAGCTTCATCTATCGCCCTAAATTTCTCATTCCCTTCGATTTTCTTTGCCACCCAACCCCTAGCCAGATATCTGCCGACTAAAAAAGCTAGAGTTGCGCCAATCGTTGCCCCAATAAACACATAAATTGACCCTAAAACCACTCCAAAAACCACTCCTGCTCCCAAAGTGACAATTGAACCCGGCAGAAAAGCCACAGTAGCGATAATATAAAGGAGAATAAAGGCTAATGCACCAATTACTCCTAAACCGTCAATCCACTGCAAAGCATGGAGCAACCATTCTTGGGGATTAATGCCACCAGAACTTTGAACCAAGTTCGGATTGGCCGCTAAAACGATACCAAAACCAAGAGAAAAAGCTAAAACTTTCATGGCCATACTAATAATAACAGTAGCAAAAAATAGAAGATAAAATTTTAACCACCTTGGTAATTTTTGCTGATAAAAATAATTAGTGATTTTCCGCTTAATTAACCACATAAAATTTAAGTTTTCTAGGTTATTAGTGATTGTTTAAAGTGCTTCACAACTGTGTGACGCACTCAAATTTATTATCTTACTTTGGGAAAATTACCAGCTAAATGAGAGAAGGTTACTTTACTCATTTCTCCTGGCATTTCTCCATGGGTTTTATGATCAGTATGATAGCTGCTACTCACATTTGATACTAGATTGCGAAAGTAGGAAAAATGGTCATTTTGAGCGATTCGATCCTAATAACAGTTTATAGTAGTTTCGCAAGATGTCTAATAAACTAATCTGAAATTTTAATAATTAAATTCCTCCATTTCTTGAATAATGTTCATGGTTTCAATACTAACAGTTGTAACCCGCATTAACAAGTCGATTACCTGTTCTTTATAATCAGAAAAACGGTAGTTATTAAATTTTTCAGCAATGGTGGAATCCTTAGATTTTTTCTCTTTATATTGGTCTAAAATCCACTCAATTGCTGACCGATTTCCTAACTGATATTCCCAAGCAATTTCAGGGACATTTTCTAAAGTGGTAATCTCATCAATTAATATTTGACCTTTGGTTTTATCAGCTTTTAATTTGGGTTTTATAACCCCCCAACCCCCCTTGGAAAGGGGGGCTTTTTGTTCCTCTCCTGTCAAGGGGGGGTTAGGGGGGGTTAGGTCAATTCTCTTTAATTGATAAGGTGAAATACTCTGATAATTTAGGTGTAAATCCATTAATTGTTTACCCCAATTTTTCCACTGATTAAAGTCATCATAAAAGGGTATTCTTGGGAAATCTCGCTTCAAATTTAACTGGTATGTTTCCCGGTATTTAGGGTTATGTAATACAGCATAAATGTAATGAAAGATGTCGAGTTTAGTGATTTCCCTTACCCCCAACCCCTCTCCAGTGGGGAGATTAGCCCTCACCCCCAACCCCTCTCCAGTGGGGAGATTAGCCCTCACCCCCAACCCCTCTCCCACAGGGTGAGGGGAGCTAGAATTGTCTGAAATTCTTCTCCCCCCTCTCTCTGAGAGAGAGGGGGGTTGGGGGGGTGAGGGTTGATAATACTCCCTAAACTGTTGTAATCCCCAATCGGTTATGTTATCAATGCGATCGCCATTTTCATCGTAGGAATATAAGGGAAAATATTGACTACCTCCTTGGGTTAATAAGTTAGGGGGAATATTGATTCCCAGACAAAACATCTGAATTTCAGAACCTATTTTTAGCCAAATAGCAAAATTAGGACATCTTATTTTATCTGGGAAAAAACTATCAATATTCCCTAATAAATCTATAATAATTTTAGAAAAATATAATTGTTTAATTACAAAAGGACGATATAAACTTTGTTTAATATTTTTTTTGTTAAAATCATGTTTTTTATTTGCCAATAATTTCTTTTTTAAATCTCGACTCCATTTAATAGAATATCTTTTAATCAAGTATTCATTTAATTGAGATATTTCTATTTTTTCTCTTATTGCTTGATTATATTGTTGACAAAAATATTCCATTTTTGCTTGAAGATTAACAAAATCAAAATCATAAACCCATTCATCACGATTAGTAGAAATTCCTAAAGAGTATAAAGCAAAAATAGCCTGCTTATTTTTCTTGTCAACGAAAGGAATTAAATTATCAAAGTCATTATCCGTTAAATTAATCCAGTTATTCTTATCATCAGGTTGTATATGTTCAAAATGAATTTGCTCAAATTTATGACTAGCTAAAAATTGTAACTTTTCTTGACCACTATTTAAGTTTGTTAAAGAATTATAAAATATTTGACATTTTTCCCTCACCCCCAACCCCTCTCCCAGAGGGTGAGGGGAGTCTGATTTTTTCACGAAAAATAAAATCGCAACCCCTACCATAATATTAAAAACGTTTCCTGTGGTATCTCCTGCGCGAATATTTCCCCCTAAATCTATCACATAAATATAATCAAATTCATCCTGAACAACCTTCCTAAAACCGTCAAAAGTCCGCGCATTTATAAAGGAATTATTTGTTATAAACGCGATAATTCCCTGATCACTTATTCTATCACTGGCCCATCTTAAAAAACGAGCATACATATCATAAACCTTCGTTTTTTGTGCGGTACTTTCTTTGATATAAGTATCTTTAATTCGCTTATCTATAGCGGGATATTCACGATTTTTGTTATTATCATTTTCGTTTTGTTGGTTAGCATTGTAGGGAGGATTACCAATAATTACTGATATTTTACGCTCATTTTGTCGCTTAATCCGAGTCGTGTTTTCCATGGTCATTGAGAACATATCCATTTGTTTATTCTCAAAACTGGTATTATCTAAAGTGTCAACTAAACAGATATTTTCAAATAATTCATACTCTCCCATTAACTGTTGATAAGTGTATTCAATATTAAGATTAGCGATGTAATAGGGCAAGATTGAAACTTCATTACAGTGAATTTCATTGAGATATTTATACTTTAATTGATGATTTGGTAAATAATTCATTAATGCTGTAATAAAAGTACCAGTTCCTGTAGCTGGGTCGAGGATTTCAACACCCCGATCGCCCAATAATTTATTAAAGTGTTTATGTAATAAATAATCGGTACTTTCCACCATGAAATTAACGATTTCATTAGGAGTATAAACGATACCCAATCTATCAGCTGCTAGAGGGTTATAACCCTTATAAAACTCCTCATAAACCTTCTTTAAAAACTGTTGTTTCTCATGGTGATTCGTCAAATTAGCCGCAGTTCTAATAATCACAGAATAGTAATTCTCAATCTTCTTAAATGTATTCTTTTTAAGATTACCTGTAAAAAAAGTTTCAATAACTTTATGGAGGGATTTAGCAATGTTATTTTCCCGGTGAAATTCCCCTTCATTAAATATATTGATAAATATATCTTCGGTTAAAATATGCTGAATAATCATCTCCCGAATATCATCACTATTAAGATCGGGATTAATGGATTCTTGACATAGTTTTAAAAACGCGTTAAATTCCTGTTTAAATGCAGTTTGATGGGCAGTTTTTAAATGTAGAGACGTTGCATGCAACGTCTCTACATTTGTACTATGCAACGTCTCTACAATTTGTTCATTAAGCAGATTTCTCAGAGTATCTAAAATAGTGGGTAAATCTTGTTTAAAAGAGGCGATCGCTTGCCGAAAATCCTTAACTTCTGGACGTTCATACTCAAAAAACTGAGTAATAATTTTATGTAATTGGTCAGAATTTTTAACAGAAATTCGACTAACTTCTTGACCACCTTGGATCAAAATAGCAATGCTCGAATTTTCAAATAAAATATTGTCATTAGGATAACCATCACGAAACTTATTTTCCATGGCCTGATCTAAATTAATCTCAGGACCTTTTGCTTCCCAATAACCCCAATCTAAACCCACATCATCCTTAATAATTCCGTCTGGTCTTTTCTGATTTTTCTTTAAAGTTAACTCCGCAACCACGGTAAAATTACGAGGGGAACAATAAGCATTAAGTAACATCAAAAAGGCGACTTTAATTGATTGTTCTTTGTCACTTCCACCCCGTCTAATAATAGTTTCTATTTGTTTGTAATACTGGTTAATTAATAAATGAGACATAAAATAATAAATGTAATTATAAAGATTTGTTAATAATAGCATACTAAGTTAGAAACTGAATCTATTTGTTAACTTTAATTAACAAATAGCGATCGCCTTGTTTATTTTAAGGCGATCGCTTTTTATTGTTAATTACACAAATAATTAGATTTTTTTAAGATCAACCTTTTCAATTTGACCATCACGAACCCAAATTTTATCAATGAAGACGCATCCTACTTAACAATAAATAGAGGAATTAGTTTGTTTTTGTGTAACAATATGACGCAAACAATCTAAATATTTAGAAACGACAATTGTGCCCTCATCATAGGTAGTAATAATTTTCTTTTTACTAATACCTGAAATCGTACCTTTTGCCTTTTCTGAATATCGTTGCATCATTTCATCTGAAAGGGGTTGATTTTCCTTATTGGAAACAATAATTACTTCGGGATGACAATAATTAAACACCTCCTCACAGTAACCAATTTCTCTGCCATGATTAGAAGCTACAAAAATATTTACCTTCTCTAAATTCGCCCTAAAACTCTCAGATTCTAATAATTTTAACCAGCCTTCTTTTTCTAAATCTGCGGGTAAAATCATGTTAATATCTTGATCCTGAATAAAGGTAACTAGGCTTAAATCATGCTCATTATTGGCAGATTTATTCTCGAAAAATGTTAATTTTAGGTCCTCAATTTCAATAGTTTGACTCTGATCTTTCAGGTTTTTTAAACTATTATTTAAGGGTAAGGGAAACGGTTTTAAATCCGATAATTGTTCTAAATTAAGACTGGGATTAAATACTAAAAAATGAATGGGAATATCATGTTGATAAAACTGGTTAACCAATTCATCAAATCCACTCAAATGATCTTTAGTATAGGCTGGAAGAATCAAGTAATCCAGATATTCGCAATGTTTTCTTTGCCAAATATATTGGGCTGGTTTGAATTGATGGCTAGAGCCACAATCAATTAAAATTGTGTGACGAGAACCTAATTCAATCGCAGCACAGAAACCTTGTTCTACTTGGAAAATTTTAATATCGATCATAGTTTTTCTGGGTAATTATTGCATTTTTTCCACAGCATCTTTGACGATTACCAAATGGTTGTTAAAAACTTCCTTGGCTGCGTCTAATACTTTGAAGATGGCTGGTTCATTAATTGAGTAATAGATAAAGTTGCCTTGACGACGACCTTTGACTAGGTGGTAACGTTTGAGAATGGCCAACTGTTGCGATACGGAGGAAGCTTCAACCTCCAACCATTGCGCGATATCATTGACACTTATTTCTCCTTGGCGTAAAGTATCCAAAATTTGAATTCTCACGGGGTTGGAGAGGATTTTGAACAAGTCGGCTTTGAAATAACTGGGTTGAAAAGGCATCTGACTAAATGAGTATCTACATAGTTCTTCAGGTAGTTTAACATAAAAAAATCCGATTGCTTAAAGAAATCGGATTTTTGGTGAGGAGAAATGATTAATTATTTCTTCAGGTTTTCTAAACCCGAAGCCACTTTAGCGGAATTAATGCGATCGCCCTGTTTAATAGCGTCAACTACATCCATACCACTGGTAACATAGCCAAAAACGGCATAATCCCCATCTAAAAAGCCTAAATCTGCCAGAGCAAAATAAAATTGACTAGAAGCAGAATTAGGAGCTTGGGATCTGGCCATGGCGATCGCCCCCCGACGGTGGGGTAAAATAACCGGCGCAGTGGAATAACCGGCTTGACGGCCTAAAGCCTTATTATAAGTAGGTTCTGGTTGATCCTCTAACTTAATTTCTAAAGGAATTTCCCTTTTTTGTCCGGTGGCAGGATCAACAAAACCACTAGTTCCTAAATTAGCAATGGGAAAATTAGGGTCCTTACCTTGAGGATCTCCACCTTGAGCCACAAAAGGTTGAGGGTCTTTAACAACCCGATGGAAGGCCAAACCATCATAAACGCCCCGCTCAACTAAATCAACAAAATTGCCAGCGGTAACGGGGGCTTGTTCGCCATCAATTTCAATGGTAATGGGTGCACCGTTAACGGTCATGATGACAGTGGCTTTTCCTTCGAGTCTAGGTAAATATTCTTTCATATTTGGGCTGCTTTCTTGATTTTGAGTAACGTTGGTAGTATTCTCCGGGTTCGTTGTTTTAGTAGCGCAGCCTCCGAGGGCTAAACCACTAATTAAGACCATGAGAAATACTGATTTTAACCAGTATTGACGCTTAATTTTCATATAGATAGTATATTCAGGTAACTTGAAATTACTTAAATTCGGCAATGGATAGATTTTTCGGAAAACTTTTTGATTAATCTAACCAGTAAAAGAGAATTACTTTTTACTTAATCATGACAAACCTTCCAAGGGAACTTGTAAAAAGCGAGCTAATTCTGCACCTTGATTTTCCAATTCAGCCAGGGAAATCGGTTGACCAGCGCGGGTTAGGGGAATATCACGAAGATTTTTAATTCTAATGTACAAGGTTTGTTGGGGGTTTAATCCATCTTTGATTTCGGCTCTCACGGACTGAATTTCACTGAGTTTAGCCACGATCTCAATACGGCGATTTTTCCCCGGAAAACCGGAGCGAAAAATTGTCACCGTGTCTTTTTCCTTGTTAAATTCATTGTAACCGCCGCCAATATCCCAAAGTATTACTAACCAGAGATATAAGCATAAAAGAGAACCGGCGACACCGTAGAAAGTGAGGGCAATTCCTTGGGGGATAAATTGGAGATTGCTGGTGTCACTCACCATCAAGAAATTGGTTTTAAAATAACTGGACAATCCAGCGAGGAGAAAACCAACGCCACCGATGGCGGAAATGACGCTCCAAAAATAATTACTAAAACGACGTGAACCAACTACATTTTGCCGTAACACTTGATTTTGCTTAGTTTGTGCTTGTATTGACATTTAATTCAGTCCTTAAATTTTCTTTTTGTGGGAAATTTCTGAGAAACAATGTTTCAATTTGTAAATTTTTTTGCTATTAATTATAAAGAGCAGGTTAGCAATTTATGGTTTAATCCTAATTAAAAGCTGAATCTGATGCTCTTTTAAGAAATGTTAATAAACCACTCTCACAAATTAGGGAGTAAAAGGGGTCATCAGACCTTAAAATCAAAAAGAAAGCCTCTCTCAGTTTTGCTGATTGATCTTTCTCTAAGTCTCCCAGAATATCACAATTCACGGGAACTGGTAAATATAACTAAAAGCGTCCTTAAAAGGAATTTAAAACTATGACCATTGCAGTCGGACGCGCGCCAGAACAAAGAGGATGGTTTGACGTTCTCGATGACTGGCTCAAGCGTGATCGCTTTGTATTCGTAGGTTGGTCTGGTTTATTACTCTTCCCCTGTGCTTATTTAGCGTTAGGTGGTTGGTTGACCGGTACGACCTTTGTGACCTCTTGGTACACCCACGGTTTAGCCTCTTCTTATTTGGAAGGCTGTAACTTCTTAACCGTTGCCGTATCTAGCCCTGCTGATGCGTTCGGACATTCCCTTTTATTCTTATGGGGTCCTGAAGCTCAAGGCGACTTCACCAAATGGTGTCAGATCGGTGGTTTCTGGAGTTTCGTCGCTCTTCACGGTGCTTTCGCTCTGATTGGCTTTATGCTGCGTCAGTTTGAAGTTGCTCGTTTGATCGGCATCCGTCCT
>JAABRE010000058.1 GCA_011391125.1 Synechococcales cyanobacterium S06 | reverse complement strand
AGGACGGATGCCGATCAAACGAGCAACTTCAAACTGACGCAGCATAAAGCCAATCAGAGCGAAAGCACCGTGAAGAGCGACGAAACTCCAGAAACCACCAATCTGACACCATTTGGTGAAGTCGCCTTGAGCTTCAGGACCCCATAAGAATAAAAGGGAATGTCCGAAAGCATCAGCAGGGCTAGATACGGCAACGGTTAAGAAGTTACAGCCTTCTAAATAAGAAGAGGCCAAACCGTGAGTGTACCAAGAGGTAACGAATGTAGTACCAGTTAACCAACCACCTAACGCTAAATAAGCACAGGGGAAGAGCAGTAAACCAGACCAACCTACGAATACAAAGCGATCTCTTTTTAACCAGTCATCGAGAACATCAAACCATCCTCGTTGTTCTGGGGCGCGTCCGACTGCAATAGTCATTCTGCAAATCTCCGAATAATATTATGACAATTAATGTTAAGCTTTTTTTCAGTTAGGATCAACCTAAAATGAGAAAAAAGTTTACTTTTCTTAACTTTAATATATATTAAATTAATCTTGTCTATTTTTCTAGTGTAATTTTAAAAAAATTGTAAAATTTTTGGAAAAAAGGTAACTTGTAAGATGGGCAATGGCTACGATTAGGTCTGTATCATAACTTGAGACTTTGGCGAACCGTGGCCACCCGAATCATCCCCTACTTGAAAAATAAGGAACTAAAAATGTTTAGCATTGATCTCAGTTTAAAATATAGCCCCATGCCAGTATCTGTGCAGAGAAAGGAAGCTGAAACCGCCGAAGCTTTATACCAAGAAATAATCAATGCCATGCAATCTGATCAACCTAAATTATTGCAACTGACTTGTGAGAAGCAAACTGAGAAAAAAGTAGCCCTGTTTAGTGATCAAATTAGCGCTGTAATTGTTTCTCAGAAAGATGGATCGGCCGCTGCGGGTAGATCGGCCGGATTTTTTGCGGCTACGGCTTCTTAAATGACTGAAAATCAAGAAAAATCAGCTATTGTGGTCAAAGATTTACACTTTAGCTGGAATAATCAGACTAAAGTGTTACAATCTTGCTCTTTAGCTGTTCCTAAAGGTCAATTTTGGATGCTTTTGGGAACTAATGGGAGCGGGAAATCTACTTTATTACGCTTGTTGGCGGGTTTACTACCTGCTGATCAAGGTTTCATTGAGATTGGCCAGCCCATTGGTTTTGTCTTTCAAAATCCCGATCATCAGTTGGTTATGCCTACTGTTGGCGCTGATGTCGCCTTTGGTTTAGTCAAGGAAAAATTGACTCCTGAGCAAGTCAAAGCAAGGGTTTCCGAAGCTTTAACGGCAGTTAATTTGGGGGAATTCGAGAGACGACCGATTTACGCCCTTAGTGGTGGACAAAAACAACGAATTGCGATCGCCGGAGCAATTGCCCGTCATTGTGAAGTGTTATTACTTGATGAGCCAACTGCGTTATTAGATGCACAGACTCAGTTAGAGTTAGTTGCGCAAGTCAAAAAATTGGTGGAAACTCGTGGTCTAACTGCCCTTTGGGTGACACATCGTTTGGAGGAATTGGATTATTGTGATGGAGCGTTTTTGCTCGAACATGGTCAAGTTGTCGCTCAAGGTGAACCCGACTCCTTACGTCAGCGACTATTAATTATGGATCAGGGATAATTAGTTTTGCTTGGCCAGGTTCTCAAATTGCCTGGTGAAGGTGAGGTAATAGGTAATAGGTAAGAAAAGCGAGATGTTTGTTGACCAAAAACTTCAGATTGTCACCTTGTCATTTCAGTTATCCGTTAACAGTTAACAGTTAACACTAGGGGTTAACGGCCGTTAACCCCTACACTAACCTAAAGGGCTGTAGCTTGACATAAGGAATATTTTTATTACTTCCCGAATCGTGTAGGGGGGTACATCATTATTCTTCCCCTTTATTCAGTTGTTAACTGATAACTGATAACTGATAACTGAGGGGAGGGAACTCTTACACTGTTTTTTCAATCAATAATGATTAAAAACTTTAACTATACATTTAGCGTATTTTAACCTACACTTAACGATCCACACGCTAGATATAGGATGAGAACAGATTAGATGAATTACTTGAAAGAATGGCGCAATAGTTGTGTTGATGAACAGATTACCCGTTTAAATGTGGTGTCATTGCAGGGCAATGATGCTATGGACTATCTATTTTACTCCGATCAGTTACCCCGACGCAATGACGGACGCATTACTAGCGGTTATCTACAACGTTATGCTCATACGGAAGAGGGAGGTTGGTGGTGTTCTGGTATGGACATCTTAACAGGGAATGAGGACTTATGGGGCTGTTTCAAGCCTTTACAACCCCGTCACAATGAGAATAAACTCGTCAAATATGAACATCCTCCCAAAACTGGGACGGGAATTTTTGCTTTGCGAATTCCTTTGTATATTTGGGAAAGTATTGCTCAACGCTACAATGTAGCAATTCTACCATCTGATATACAGGAAAATCAAGCGGATTTAGGTTTTTGGTCTTGGGTGATCAATAATCCAACGATACCCTTATGTATTACCGAGGGGGCAAAAAAAGCCGGAACTCTTTTAACGGCAGGGTTTTTGGCGATCGCCGTTCCGGGGATCAATGGTGGTTATCGGACACCGAAAGATAAATTGGGGAGACGTTGTGGTAAATCCCATTTAATTTCTCCATTGGAATTACTTAGTAATAGTCAGCGAGAAATTTATTTTACATTTGATCAAGATCAAAAACCAAATACTATTAAAGCGGTTAATAGTGCGATTAAAAAATGTGGCTATTTATTAAAAGAAAAAGGCTGCCAAGTTAAGGTTATGACTTGGGATTCCCAATTAGGAAAAGGTGTGGATGACTTGATCGCAAATCAGGGAGAAAAGGCTTTTCTTGAGGCCTATAATAAGGCTTTATCCCTAGAAATATGGCAAGCTAAAGCCTTATATCAATTAACTTACCCTGCTAATATTGAGTTAAATTGTCGTTATTTATCCCAGTCAAAAATTGTAATTGATTCAGAAGCCAAAATAGTAGGAATTAAGTCGCTACAGGGTACAGGAAAAACCGAATTTTTAACCCAGATTGTCAAAAAAGCCTTAGCATTAGGTCAGCCAGTTTTAGTTATTGGACATCGCATAAAATTGGTTGAGCAATTGTGTCAGCGTTTTGGGATTAAATATGTTACTGAAGTGGAACAAAATGGAGAACAAATATCAGCTTTAGGGCTATGTATTGATTCATTACATCCTAATTCTCAAGCTAATTTTAAGGCCGAAAATTGGCAGAATGCTTTGGTGATTATCGATGAAATTGAACAGGTTATTTGGCATTGTTTAAACTCTAATACCTGTAAAAATAATCGAATTGCCATTCTTAACTCCTTAAAAAAATTATTAGGAAATGTTGTTAATAGTAACGGTAAAATCGTAGTTTCAGATGCCTATTTAAGTGATTTATCTTTAAAATATTTAATTAATTTATCTGGTTTAGAACTTGAACCATTTATTATTAAAAATAACTGGAAACCTACTTCAAAAGAGGCTTGGCAAACCTATCATTATGATGAAACTACGCCAAAAAGATTAATCAAAGATTTGGAAAATTATATCAGAGAAGGAGGGAAACCTTTTATCTGTTTATCAGCACAAAAATTAAAGAGTAAATGGGGTACATTAAGCTTAGAAGGCTATTTTAATAAGCAGTTTCCCGATTTAAAAATATTAAGAATTGATTCGGAATCCTTAAGTGATTCAAACCATCCTGCTTACGGGTGTATTACGAGTTTAAATAAGGTCTTAAATCGCTATGATGTGGTGTTAGTTAGTCCTTCCATTGAAACCGGAGTTAGTATTGATTTACTTGGTCATTTTACTTCGGTTTGGTGCATTTCTCAGGGGGTACAAGATGCTAATTCGGTGACTCAAATGTTAGCAAGAATTAGGGATAATGTTCCCCGGTATTTATGGGTAGCTAAAAGTGGTTTTAATCGCATTGGTAATGGGACAACTTCCATCCCTCATTTATTAACTTGTGGTAATCGTCTTACTCAAGTCAATATTCGTTTATTACAACAGTCTGATTTTGCTAATTTAGATGATTTAGATACCAGTTTTCAGGCCGAGTCTTTGCTCTGTTGGGCGAGTCTTGCTGTTAGGGTCAATGCAAATATGTTGCATTATCGGGAATCAGTGTATAATTTATTACAAGAATCTGGCCATGTTTTGCTTCCCTGTGAAGAAAAACCCAGTTTAGAAAAAAATGATAACCCATTAATGGAAGCCATTGCTGCTGTTCAACAAGAAAATTATCGCCGAGAATGTGAGTCGATTTGTCTTGCTAAAGACATCAGCGCTAAGGATTATGATCTTTTACAGAAACAAATGGTAAAAACTAGCGAAATTAGGCGAATTTTGCGCAAATATGAACTACAAGAGCGTTATCAAATTGAGGTGACACCCGATTTAATTATCAAGGATGATCAAGGATGGTATCGTCAAATTAGGTTGCATTATTTCTTGACCGTGGGAAGGAGTTTTTTAGCTCAACGAGATGCCAAAATGGCTCGGAGATTAATGGATCAAGGTAAAGGGAGTATTTTTGGACCGGATTTTAATGCTTGTCAATTAGGTTCAACTATTGCGGTGATGGAAATTTTAAAAATTCCCCAATTGTTGTTAGATACGGGGAGGGAATTAAGAAATACTGATCTTGATCTACAACAACTTGGTACCATGGCCCTTAATTATCGAAATGATATCAAAAGTATTATGGGCATAACTATTGCTAAAAACTCCTCTCCGATTATGGTGGTTCGACGTTTTATTGGTCAAATTGGTTATGGTTTAACAACCATTAAATGTGAAAGAAATAAGGATCAAAAACGAGTCCGAGTTTACCTTATTTCTCCCCCTCAAGATAATCGTCAAGAGATATTTGAGCAATGGTTAAAACTAGATCATCTCTAAAATCAAAGTATAGCAAAAGTGCTATTTGTCTTTTCAGATACCTTGATTTTCATAAATTAAATACCTGAAGTAGATTGGTTTTTGTCAAAAAATCTACTTAAGAATTTTTAATTATTTAAGAGTAAAATCTTGGCAAACCTGATCAACAAGAGAGCAATTTTTATTCGGTAAAAATCCTCCCCTTTCAAGGAGAAAAGAAAAAAGTTATCCTTGTTCAATCCTCTCGATTCATCGAGAGGTGACACTTTTGACTTTTGAACTAGTGTTGCTGTATTTTCGCTTAGTTAAAAGGGAATTTAGGCAAATTTTAAAAAATTTAGGCAAATTTAAAGATTGTGTAAAGTTGCTTGACTTTCGAGAAAAAATGTATAAATTAGAGTTAAGGTCTTTAACCAAAAAGTATCTTAATTTAAGTGCTTTAAGTGCATTTACACAAACTCCCCTATTTGATCTAAAAATATATGATTAGTACCCCTAGATTCAGTAATTTTACAAAAAGGTCAACCATAAATGAGAGAGCAGTCATCAAAGTCAAGTTGAACAGTAAATTTGAGCTCCATGACTCTGTTTTAAGCAAAAGTAAGCGTCTTCTTGATATTTTAGGAGCTCTGGTGGGGTTATTTATTACTGCCATTTTATTCATCCCCTTGGCCATTGCCATTAAGTTCGACAGTCCAGGACCTGTTCTCTTTAGTCAAGTACGCTGTGGACTCCATGGTAAAACTTTCCGTATTTGGAAGTTTCGTTCCATGGTAGCTCAAGCTGAACAAAAGAAACACTTAGTTGAAAATCAAGCTAAGGGACACATTTTCAAAAACGAAAATGACCCACGGGTTACGAAAATAGGAAGTTTTCTTCGTCGTACCAGTTTGGATGAGTTTCCTCAGTTTTGGAATGTTCTTAAGGGTGAAATGAGTTTAGTTGGTACTCGGCCTCCCACTACCGATGAAGTTGCTAAGTATAAACCCCACCATTTCAGTCGTTTAAATGTTAAACCAGGTATCACTGGAGAATGGCAAGTTAAAGGACGTTCTCAGGTTAATAATTTTGAAGATATTGTTGCTTTAGATTTAGCTTATCAAGAAAAATGGTCTTTTCTTTATGATTTAAACCTAATTTTCCTCACTATTTATGTGGTTTTAGCTCGTAAAGGAGCGTGTTAACAATTGACAATTTTTAATTAACTACATGAATCTTCCCACTTGGATTACTATTTCTCGTTTATTTGGCCTTCCTTTTATTGTTTATTTTTTATCTAATCCTACTACTAATCATCGTTGGTTTGCCTTAATTATTTTTCTACTTGCTTCTTTAACTGACTGGTTAGATGGTTATTTGGCCAGAAAGTTGAACCAAGTTACTGATTTAGGTAAGTTTCTTGACCCTTTGGTAGATAAATTATTGGTTTTTGGTCCTTTTTTAATGTTGGTGGAATTGCAGGAAATTCCAGCTTGGGGTGTTTTTCTGATTTTAGCACGGGAATTGGCGATCGCTGGTTGGCGAGTTAACCCCAGTCAAACCGCTATAGTTGGCGCAAATATCTGGGGAAAACTAAAAACTGTCACGCAAATTGGGGCGATCGCCCTGTTAATTCCGCCCTTTCCTGAGTTATATTATCCTTGGGGGATTCTAACTTTTTGGTTAGCAGTAGCCTTAACCTTAATTTCAGGTATGATTTATATTTGGCCAAATAGTTCTTCGCAAATTGCCTAATCAGGTTCATTGTTGCGCCTCTCGTGCTGGTAGCGCTAAAGCGCAACAACGAACCTTAAATTTGACTCAAAATTTCGTCATCTGTAGAAAAATCGACTTCAATTTTGTCTCTACCTTTTGCTAAATAATCGTTAGTAAAGGAGTCTTTTAAACCAGATAACAAATCGAATTTTGGACTCCAATTTAACTCAGTTTTCGCTTTATTTATATCGGCAAAAAAGTGTTGTACTCTCATGGGAAAAGCTTTACGTTTGCCAAAATTAAACTGTTTGGGGTCATAATATTTAATCTTAACCTCTTTCCCCGCAGCTTCCGCGCATAATTGTGCTAAACCATTAAAGGTGACGAAACGATCGCCTGAAATATTGTAAATCTGACCAATTGCTGTTTCATTCCCCAAAACTGCGGCCATGGCTGCGGCTAAATCTTCAACGTGTCCAAACTGGGTAAGATGACAACCATTACTGGGGATTAAAATTGGTCTGTCTCGGACAATACGGTCAAAAAACCAAGCTTCCAAATCATTGTAATTTCCTGGTCCGTAAATGTAGGTTGGTCGAATGGAAGTCCAAGGAATTCCCGCATTGGCGAGGTAAGCTTCGGTTTCATGTTTCCCTTTATGACGACTATTGGGGTCAACAGCATCACATTCAAAATGGGGTAATTGTTCGGTTTTCAAATATACTCCAGCGGAGCTAACATAGACAAAATGCTGAATTTTGTCCTTAAATAATTCCACTAAGGGTTGAGTGTCGCTTAATTCTCTTCCATTATTATCAAAAACAGCGTCAAAGTCTTCAGAGGAAAGGGTTTCTTTTAGTTGAGAAAGGTCTTGGCGATCGCCTTTAATCTGTTCTATCCCCTCAATTGGTGCAGGTTTATTACCCCTATTAAATAATACGACTTCATGACCTTGATTGACTAACATTTTCGTTAAAGATACCCCAATAAAACGAGTACCACCCATAATTAAAACGCGCATTTTTTTACCCCAAAACCATTAATAATTGATAAGTGATAATTGTTTACAAACTAATTTGTGTTACTGAAATATTACCAGAAAAACAGACATCTACATCCGTTCCCGAGGTAATTTTACGATCTGAATATTTGCCTTTATAGTGATATAAATTACCTTCCATGTGATAGTTTAACGGTAAAGGATCAACACTGCTCCGACAAAAAATGATTTCTGGTTCAGGTTCGTGGTTTTCTAAATGAGGTAAATTGACATTCCAGAAGCTACGAGGAGCTAGAGGAAGCTTAAACAAGGTTTCGAGGACTTTTTGCGCTCTTTTTGTCGCAATTTCCCAATCTATGACCAAAGGCCGCTTAATATAGTGGGAAATCGCAATTCCGGGGATACCATGAATCGCTGCTTCCCTGACTGCTGCCACCGTTCCCGAAATATGAATATCTACTCCAAGGTTTCCTCCTTCATTAATCCCTGACAAAATATACTTGACATTTTTATTAAAATGTGCTATGGCAACCCTGCTACAATCCGAAGGAGTTCCATCAACAGAATAAGTATTATCGCTTAATTTTGTTACTTCAATGGGTTGATGGGTGGTAACTTGATGGCCACAACCAGAATATTGCTTATTCGGAGCAAAAATATGAGAATTAGTGTTAATTGCGTTTTTTAAAGCATAAATTCCGGGAGCATTTACACCATCATCATTAGTAAGAATTATCGTCATTTCAGTTATCAGTTATCAGTTATCAGTTATCAGTTATCAGTAAGGAGAAACACCTATTGACAATTTCAGCCTTAAGTTCGGAGAAGGATTCTTTATTGATTTTTTTATACTTAAAAAGGTAGGGTCTCAAACCTTATTTTTATTGGTCATTTTTAAGTAAAAAATAATAATCTGAACAAAAATCCGATTTATTTAAAAATCGGATTGTTAATTAATTAAATGTCATCAGGATTAATTCCCAATTCCCTTAATTTAGCAGCTAAACGTTTAGCTTTTTCAGCCTCAAAATTAGCTCTTGCTGTTTCTAAATTAGCTCTAACTGTTTCTAAATTAGCTTTTTCTTGAGCTAATTGTTTTTGGGTTTCTAACTCCACATAACTAACAAATTTTTCGCCATCAGGTCGATAAATTTCTAATTCTTCATCTCCCATAACAAACTTAATTTTTAATCGTGGACTAATCCAATTATTAGTAGTTTCTATCACTTCTAAATTGTTTTTCACACGAATCCAACCGTTTAAATCTTTTTTATCTGGGTCATAAAGATAGTATTCTTCGACACCATAATGATTATAAAACTGTAATTTTTTTGCCATTTCAGTGAGAGTATTTCCGGGGGAAAGAATCTCAAAAACTACTTGGGGAGTAATCTTATTTTCTTTCCATTGAAGATAAGAACCTCGATCGCCTTTCGGCCGATTAAAGACGACCATAATATCAGGAGCAACCCGAATTTTATTGTCACCTTCGACGGGATACCAAAGCAAATCTCCCGCGACAAAAACATTAGGATTATCTTTAAACATAGCATCTATACCACCTTGTATAGTTACTATCCAACGATATTGTAAAGTATTATCTGCCATGGGTTGACCGTCACTTTCAGGGTAAATAATGGGCTTAAATTTTGTTACCATAAGCTGTTATTTGTAATCTAAAATTATACATTTATTTTCATTATATAATCTTTTTAATTAAAATAAATTCCTCGTCACAATCTTCATTCGGTGTTGCTAATCCTTCTTTGATTGATTCTCTCATACCAGGAATTGATAATAAATATAAGGTTTCTTGAATGGCAGACCAATCAGATTCAGAAACTATAGTAATTCCAAATAAAAATTAAACAAAAGTTTTTAGTTTGTTGTTGGACTTTAGTCCTAAGAAGCGCTAAAGCGCAACTACGAACCTATTTTTCAACTGTTTTAATCTTAATTGGAATCACTATAAAACAGCGTTATTTTTAGCTCCTGTAATTAAAATTGGTTGATGGGAATTAGCGGTTTCATCAATTAATTGATGAAGATTTCTCTCTGCTTCTTTGATTGTGTGTTTAGTCATGATTTCAACTCTGATTACTAGCAAAAATTATTATAATTTATTTTCAAAACCGACAACCTCTTTTAAAGTATATTTTGGACGTTGTTTCACTTCATCATAAATACGGCCGATATATTCTCCTAAAATTCCTAAACAGATTAATTGTACTGCTCCTAAAAAGAAGATAGCACAGGCAATTATAGCATAACCAACTAAGGAATTTGAGTGCTGGAATAAGCGCCAATATAACACTAAAAACATCATTAATAAAGACAAAAAAGCGGCCATTAAACCTAAATAAGTAGCAATTCTTAAAGGTTTTTTAGAGAGAGATAAAATTCCATCAATTGCTAATCTTAACGACTTAATAAAGGTATATTTGACATCACCAGCAAAGCGAATATCACGGTGAAACTTAACCGCAATTTGGGGAAAACCTACCCACGCGCGTAAACCACGAATATAGCGATTAGTTTCTGGCATACTATTAAGTATATCGACAATTTGGCGTGACATTAAGCAAAAATCTCCCGTATCTGTAGGGATATTAATGTTAGTTAAACGGTTTAAAATGCGATAAAAAACATAAGCTGTTAAGCGCTTAAACCAACCTTCTTGTTTACGACTGATTCTTTGAGCATACACCACATGATAACCTTCTTTCCATTTTTCAATTAATTCTGGAATTAACTCCGGTGGGTCCTGTAAATCTGCATCTAAAATAATAATAGCTTGACCTTGGGCAAAATTTAAACCCGCTGTCACCGCAGTTTGATGACCAAAATTACGGGCAAAACTGAGGTATTTTACCCTGCTATCTTTTTGGTGTAATTCTAACATTAATTTTAAGGAATTATCCTTGCTACCGTCATCAATTAACACAAGTTCGCTTTCCCCGTCTAAACTATCAATAATTGGTTTTAAACGGTTATAAAGTTCGGCAATATTTTCTTCTTCGTTGTAAATGGGAATTATAAGGGAATATTTAATCATGATTATTGATTATTTGTGGTTAACAAAAATTCGATTTTTTGCAAAAAATCGAATTTTTAATTATTGGCCTCAGGTTGAAATAAGAATGAACGTATTTCAAGATTAAGCAACCCATAAATTTTGAGCAAAACGACTGGAATAAATAGCAAGTAATAAACCGAAAAATATCATCAGTGCATTTCCCCAACGGGGATATTGATTTAAAACAATTCCCAAGGCTAAACTTAAGGGAATAATAGCATAAGTATAACGTTCAGCAGAAGCAGTACGACCAGAACTAAAAATGATCATAAAACTGAAAATACCATAAAGTAAACTAACAAAATTAAGTTTATTTTTGCTCATCCAAAGTAAATAAATGCCTCCCAAAACCATAACAGTATTTATAAAGGGATTGCCAGCTATTAACCAAGCTAAAAAGATCAGAAAAAAGTAACAATAATCAGTAAATTTAGCTCCTAATTTTAAACGAAAATACCAAAGTAAATAAGCAATAATACAGAGAATAATAACTGCTAATATATAGCCCATATCTTTTAAACTACCCTCCTTAGTATTAACATAACCCAAAAAGACTTGAGACAACATTATAAACCAACTTTTACCCCAGATAAAATTTTCAGGATGCCATGCTTTTTGAACTTTCATAAAGGCTAAAGGTTCGCCAAATTTTAACCAACAATAAATAATAAAACTTAAAAAGCCAGATCCAGAAAAAATACTAGAAAAATAGGCTAATTTTGTTCTTTTTTCCTGCCAAGATGCGATCAGAAAAGCTGGTATTAATGCTAAACCTGTTACACGAGTTGCGGTGGATAAAGCCCCAAAAATACTAGCTAAAATATATTGTTTATTATCAAAATAAATTAAAGCATTTGCTGTTAAGAATAAAAATAATCCTTCCGTATAAATTACGGTACAAAATAGGGAAAAAGGACACCAAACTAAAACTGCAATACTCCATTGAGCAATATTTTTATTATAATGGCTCTCTAGCCAGTAATAAAAGATAATTACAATCCCTAAAAATGCTAAATTATTAACTAAAACTCCTGCCATATTAAATGGTAGTCCAGTCATCATTACTAACCTAATTAATAAAGGAAATAAAGGAAAAAATGCCACGCTATGTTGTTGACCATCGTTGGCATATTCATAACCATTTTTCGCAATTGCTTCATACCATCCACTATCCCAAGCTGAAAAAACTTCCCAACCTAATTCCGCTTTAATACCATCGGTGGGAGCAGCTAATAAAGGAGCAATTATTAACATTGCGAAACAAATTATACTCCGACTAAATAGCCACATTTGGCAAGGAAAATTAAGATATTGCCACACTTAAATTTACACTCCTAAATATATGAAAAATATTTATCACTGTAGAGTGCGTCAGACAAAACAATTATTATTTAAGAGTTAACTTAAAAATCTGACGCACCCTACCATTACCAAAATTGACGGTTGGTGCGTCAGACAAAACAATTATTATTTAAGAGTTAACTTAAAAATCTGACGCACCCTACCATTACCAAAATTGCCTGTTAAATTCTAGCATGGGGTAATCACATTGACTAAAGCTACTTAAATATATTTTTCAAGCAAGTTTCAAAAATCTCCTTGACATTGGTCACGTTAAATGCACATAATAATAGTTTGTGTAAACTTAGCGTTATTGATAAACCCTTGGCTAACGTTGTTGTCATCGGAGCCCAGTGGGGTGACGAAGGAAAAGGAAAAATAACCGATTTACTGAGTAAATCAGCAGATGTGGTCGTGCGTTCCCAAGGTGGGGTAAACGCCGGCCATACTGTCGTAGTTCAGGGACAGACTTTTAAATTACATTTAATTCCCTCCGGAATTTTATATCCTGAAACTGAGTGTATTATCGGCTCTGGTACGGTTATTGACCCTGAATGTGTGTTAGAGGAAATGGATCAGCTTCATTCGTTGAACGTTTCCACCGAAAATCTGTTTATTTCCCAAACTGCCCATGTGACAATGCCTTATCATCGCTTGATTGATATGGCATCGGAAGAAATGCGGGGTAAACATAAAATTGGGACCACAGGAAGAGGTATTGGCCCGACTTATGCTGATAAGTCAGAAAGGATTGGCATTCGCGTCATTGATTTAATGAATGATGACGATTTAAAAGCCAAGTTAGAGTGGACTATTAATTATAAAAACGTTATTTTAGAGAAACTCTACAATCTGCCCCCTTTAAACCCCCAAGAGGTTATTGCTCAGTATCTCGAATTTGCGAAACGTCTGCGACCCCATGTTGTAGATAGTTCCCTCAAGATTGAAGAAGCCGTCGCCAAACGCAAAAACATCCTTTTTGAAGGTGCGCAGGGTACTTTACTGGATTTAGATCATGGTACTTATCCCTATGTGACTTCTTCAAGTCCCATTGCTGGCGGCGCTTGTGTTGGCGCTGGTGTCGGTCCCACCATTATTGACCGTGTCATCGGGGTGGCCAAAGCCTATACTACTCGCGTCGGTGAAGGTCCTTTTCCCACGGAATTACACGGGGAAGTTGGCGCTATTTTAGGCGATCGCGGGGCGGAATTTGGTACAACCACTGGACGAGCCCGTCGTTGTGGTTGGTTTGATGGCGTAATCGGCCGTTATGCTGTCCGAGTCAATGGCTTGGATTGCTTGGCTATTACTAAAATGGATGTTCTCGACGAATTAGAGGAAATCAAAGTTTGTGTCGCTTACGAAGTAAACGGCAAAACAGTTGACCACTTCCCCAGTAACGCGCGGGAATTTGCGAATTGTAAGCCGATTTATGAAACTTTACCCGGTTGGCAACAAGACACCAGCAGTTGTCGTACCTTGTCAGACTTACCAGAGCAAGCTTTGGACTATCTCAAATTCCTCGCTGAATTGATGAAAGTTCCCATTGCCATCGTCTCTTTAGGAGCAAGTCGTGATCAAACGATCATCGTTGAAGACCCAATTCACGGTCCCAAACGCGCCCTTTTAACAATTGACAATTAACCATTGACAATTGACAATTAAAAGTTGACAGTTATTGGTTAATCAATAATCATAACTAATAACTGTTAACTGTTAACTGATAACTGATAACTGATAACTGAAAAAAAATTATGCAAGTTAGTGTTGAATGTCAAACCAGACCCGAAGGAATTAACCCCAGAGCATTGCGTCGTCAAGGCTTAATTCCCGCCGCTTTATATGGTCATAAAAAGGCTGAATCTATTTCTTTAACGATTAAAGAAAAAGATGCCCTTAATTTACTCAAAAAAGCTTCCGTTAACAATACCTTAATTGATGTTAATATTCCCCACTTAGAATGGACTGGTAAGGCTTTACTTAGAGAAGTACAATCCCATCCTTGGAAGCGTTTTGTCTATCATTTAAGCTTCTTTTCCATCGCTAGTCAATCCAGCGTTCAAGTTAGTGTACCTTTAAAATTAATGGGTGAATCCATTGGGATTAAAAAAGGTGGCATTATTGAGCAAGTAATTTCCAGCATCAATGTTGCTTGTCCTCCTGGTAATATTCCCGAATTTATTGACATTGATTTATCATCTGTGGATATTGGCGGTAGTGTACACATTTCCCAACTTGTTTTACCCGAAGGTATTATTTGTACAGACGACAAAGATGTAACTATTCTCGCGATTATTGCACCGAAAAAATAAGCTTGGAGCAGTTTTGTTAATCGTAGGGGTGAACATTTGTTCACCCCTACTGTTTTTTTTGATTAAAGTCCAACTACAAACCCGAACCAATTTATATTAACTTTTATTAATCAATCTTGAAGAAAATATTAAGTTTTGCAATTCAAACAATAACCTCAATTATAATTAAAGCAATCACAATTCGTTTCAAATCAATAAGGTTCGTTGTTGGACTTTAGAAGTAGGGTGGGCAGTTTTTCCCAAGTTTAAGTATTAATATTTAATCTTTGATCAAAAACTGCCCACCACCTAAACGTAAGGGAAAGGTGGGCAGTTTTTAAACAGTTTTAAGGCTTATTTTTAAGATTAATCAAAAAACTGCCCACCCTACATAAAACTAAGAACTAAGGGGGTTAATATGATCAAATTTACTGGATTATATTTTGCTGATGATTATGTTCAAGGCCTAGAAATAGTCGGTAATTTAGCCTATTTGGCTGATGGTGAAGTAGGATTAGATCTTGTGGATATTTCTGACCCGAATAATCCCATTCTCCTCGGCAATTATGACACTGACGGAAAGGCCAATAAAGTCGATATAGTAGATAATATCGCTTATGTAGCTTCGGGTACAGGTGGCCTGCAAATCATTGATGTTTCTGATCCGCAAAACCCAACTTTACTTGGTAGTAATCCACTGACTGTATCATCTAGTAGCGAAGGACAAGGAGTAGAAGTAGTTGGAGATACTGCTTTTGTCGCTGGAAATGCAGCCGGATTAGATATTGTTGATGTTTCAGATCCTACTAATCCTACAATCTTAAGTAATATTAAGGTTGGTTTAAGTGATCAAAATATTGGGGGTATTATTATTCAGGGTTATAGTTCTGCCCAAAATATCAATATCAAAGGAAATACCGCTTTTGTTTCTCATCTTCATGGTATGGATATTATTGATATAAGTAATGTCAATAATCCCGTTTTATTAGGTAATTATAATATTGATAATTGGACTAGGGATATTGCCATTGTCGATAATACCGCTTTTTTAGCTACTTATCAACATGGTTTAGAAATTGTCGATATTTCCAATCTAAATAATCCCACTTTAATTGGTAACTATGACATAGATAACGTAAAAGGAGTCGAAGTTAAGGATAATAAAGCTTTTCTCACTGGTTTATACAATGGTTTAACGGTACTGGATATTTCTGATCCTACTAAACCCATTTTATTAGACGATTATCTATGGTTCTATAATGATGGGGGCAAAGATGTCCAAATAGTCGATAACACGGCTTATGTAGCAAGTGATTGGGGATATCTGGAAATCCTAGACATATCTAACCCTGTGGATACTACTCTTTTGAGCAATTATAATACGGAAGAAGCAGTTTTCACCGCAGTTTCAGGAAATTTGGCCTTTGTTGTTAATGCTGATCAATCTGATTTTTTTGGTGATATTAAAACACAAGGTTACTTAGAAATGGTTGATATTAGTGATCCTAATAAACCTGTTTTTGTTTCTAATTTTGAGAGTCTTGGTGATCCTTTTTCAGTAACAATTAGAGATAATACTGCTTTTATTGCTGATCGGGAAGGGGGTCTAACTATTGTCGATATTAGTAATGCTCAAAATCCCACTTTACTGAGCAATTATGACACTCCGGGGAAAGTTTGGCAAGTCGAATTATCAGAAAATACTGCTTTTATTGCGGATGATACTGGTGGAATACAGATTTTAGATATTTCTGATCTTACTAAACCTACCTTAATTAGTAATTTTGCGGGTGCTGATTTTGCTAATAACATACAAGTTGTGGGAAATACAGCTTTTATTGCCAATGGCGACTTTCTGAATCAAGTTGAAGGTCAACTGTTGATCGTTGATATCTCGGATTTAAGCAATCCTAGTCTTTTAAGTAGTTATGATCTTAATGGTTTAGCTTATCAGGTTGACATAAACAACGATATTGCTTATGTTACCAATGGTGGTACAGGGGTAGAAATAATTGACGTATCCGATCTAACCAAACCCACTCTTTTAAGCAATTATCAACCTTATGACCCTATGGATGTAGATAGTTACTTCCTGTATGCTGGAACTGTGAAAATAGTTGCTGATAAAATGTTTGTTGCTTATGGTGGCGGTGGTGTTCATGTGGTGGATATTTCTGACCCTAGTTCACCTGAGCAACTTGGCACTTATGAAAATATGCCAGCTGCTGTTGAGATTGCCGTCACAGATAATAAAGCCTTCGTTTCTACGATGGATTCAGGGTTAAGAATACTGGATGTGAGCGAATATTTAACTACCACTAATAATCCCCCAATTATTAATCAAGAAATACCCGATCAATCCTCCATAATTAACACAGAATTTACCTATACTATTCCTGAAAATAGCTTTAGTGATGCTGATGGTCAAGTATTAACTTATACGGTGGCAAATTTACCCACTTGGTTAACATTTGATGCTAATACTAGAACATTTTTAGGAACATCTACCGAGTTAGGAAATCTGGCAATTACAGTTACAGTTTCTGATGGTAAAGATAATGTTTCTGATACTTTTAAATTGGACATCAAAAGTGAAGAAATTAAGCCTATTTTTGAGCCAATTTCTATCGATGAAAATCTCTTTACAGGTGCTGGAGATAACATCATAAATAACACTTCATCTAATAGTAATCGTGTTTATTCTGGTTTAGGAAATGACACTATTTTAGCACAGGAAAATGACCGAATTTTTGCTGGTGAAGGTGATGATCTTTTAGATGCAAGTCAAGGAAAAGGAGGTAATCGTCTATTTGCTGGTGCAGGCAATGATACCTTGATTGCTGGTGACGGCAATGATTTATTAGTAGGAGGAGAAGGTGCAGATAAATTTACCGTTGCTGATACTAATTTACCGACAAATTACAATCTAATTTTAGATTTTGAAACAGGAGATCAGGTGGTAATCAAAAATTTAAACGTAACTTTTGCTGATATTACTATTAGTAATGGTACAAAAGGTGCAGAGTTAAAGATACCTTCATTAGGTCAGGAGGCCATGGCTATTTTCCCAAATTTAGACGCAAATACTCTCAATAATGCTAACAATTTTGAGATTAGTTAGCAGGTAGGGTGGGCAGTTTTTCCCAAGTTAAAGTATTAATATTTAATCTTTGATCAAAACTGCCTACCACCATTAAAATAAAGGAAAGGTGCGGTCTTTTTTAAACAGTTTTAATGCTTATATTTCAGATTAATCAAAAAAAGACACACCCGACAATTAAACTTTTGTTAAGAGGAGGAATATTAAACGGTATCGATTATGTAGCAATGGTCAACATGACTGGGATGACAATAAGGCTGAATCAAACCTAAAAAAACATGGAGTTGATTTTAATGAAGGAAAAACAGTATTTGATGACATTTTCGCTTGTATATTTGATGAACCTAAACATTCTATAGGTGAAAAAAGGGAAATAATTATTGGACATTCTAATAATAATCGTCTTTTATTAGTGTGTTTTACCGAAAAAAAAGCTGGCATAATTAGAATATTTAGCGCACGTTTAGCAACGAAAAAAGAAAGGAGAGATTATGAATCAAACAACCCAGAATAATAGAGAAAATAATGATAGTGATGAGCTACTTTCAGAATACAATTTTGATTATAGTAAAGCTCGACCTAATCGATTTGCTCAATCTACAAAAGAGACAATTACTATCACCCTTGATCCTGATATTGCCTCCGTGTTTAAAAATTCAGAGTCAGTAAATAAGGCCTTACGTTTATTATTAGCAGCTATTCCTCAATCTTAAATCTTAATAACCAAGGTGCGTCACATTTTCCAATTTAATTATTATTTAATAAATTATTTGTGTGACGCACCCTACAATTAAATTATCACAACTCGAACTAAAAAATTGCCAAAATTACCAATTAAAAAAAGAGGTTAACTTATGTTAAGTAAATATTGCCAAAAAGCTTTAGAAAAAGCAGAATATAAAAAACTAGATGATGACACCTGGTTTGCGGAAATAAAAGGATTTGTCGGTGTGTGGGGGAATGGAATAACCATCGAAGAATGTCGTCAAGATTTATTAGAAGTTTTGGAAGAATGGATAATTTTAAAACTACAAGATGGTGATAGTTTACCCGTAATTGATGAGATAGAAATAAAAGTAGTTTTAATGGAGGTTGCTTAAAATTATGCCTTCAATTTCGAGGAGAGAATTAATTAATAAGTTTAAAAAATTAGGTTATGAAGGACCATTTTCAGGAGGGAAACATCAGTTTATGAAAAAAGGAAATCAAAAAGTGCGTATTCCTAATCCCCATGGAAGTAAAGATATTTCTCTTAATTTACTTAAAGAAATATTAAAACAAATAAACATGAGTTATGAAGAGTGGGAAAAAATTTAACAAATTAAAGGAAAGCAAGTAGGGTGCGTCACATTTTCAAATTTAATTATTATTTAATAAATTATTTGTGTGACACACGCGACAATTAAATTAGTAAAAATAAGGAGTAAAAACCATGTTAAATACAGTAAAAACCCTCGTTTTAGCAGCCGTATTTAGCCTTTTAAATATTAACCTAGTGGGGGCACAAATTACCCCAGATAACACGTTAGGAAGCGAAAAGTCCACGGTTAGAGAGGGTAATATTAATGGACTTCCTAGTGATGTTATCGAAGGTGGAGCAACCAGAGGAGGTAATTTATTCCACAGTTTTAAGGAGTTTAATATTCAAGAAAATCGGGGAGCGTATTTTAATCCTGATTCTTCTATCAATAATGTTTTAACCCGTGTTACCGGGGGTAATGTTTCCAATATTATGGGTACATTAGGTGTAATCGGCAATGCTAATTTATTCCTACTTAATCCTAATGGTATTGTATTCGGACCGAAGGCAAAATTGGATGTCAACGGTTCATTTTTAGGCACAACTGCTGATAGTATTTTATTTAATAACTATCAATTTAGTGCCACTGAAAAAAATCCTGCTCCCGATGCGTTATTAACTATTAATATCCCCATTGGCCTACAACTTGATAACAATCAAAGTAAGCTAGAAATTAATACAAAAACTGAAGAATTTAAAGTAAAATCAGAGCAGTTTTTAACCTTAATTGGTGGTGATATTACCTTTGATGGTGCTGTAATATTATCCCCTGATAGTAATATTAATTTAGGTGGTTTATTGGGAGCAGGTGAGATAAATTTAACTGGTTTTATCCCCATATTTCCTAATAATATTACCAGAGGAAATGTCACTTTGAGTAATGGAGCGACTGTTAATGTTCGAGATGGTGGTAATGGTTTCGGTAGTATTAATATTAATAGTAATAATTTAGAATTGATAGAATCAAGTGGAATAATAGCAGGAATTGGCGCAAACTTAGGTGATAGTGATAGCACAGCAGGTGATATTAATATAAATGCTACTGGTGATGTTACGATTAATAAAAGTAATATTGAAAATAATGTCAGTAGTATAAAATCTCAGGGAAATGCGGGTAATATTAATATTACTGCTAATACAATTAGCTCTGATAAGAGTAATTTAGACACTGCAAATAATGGCAAAGGAAATGGTGGTAATGTTACGATTAAAACCGAAGGTGCTGTTACTTTTGATAACAGTGATATTTCAGCTTCTGTAAATGATATAAATACAAAAGGAGGTGACATTACCATTGAATCTCAGTCATTTTATCTTATTAATCATTCACAAATATCAGCAACTAATTTTAGGCAAGATAATGATAGCAAAGATAATTATGGAAGTGCTGGTAATGTTACTATTAAAACAAATGATTTTGTTACCTTCGATAATGATAGTAATATTTATACAGCGTCAATAGCAAATCCTAGTAATATTCTCATTGAAACTGCCAAGCTAACTATACTAAATTCTCAGATAGAATCACCAGTTTTAGGTGATAAAAATGGTGGTAATTTAACTATTAATGCTACTGATTCTGTGGAATTAAGTGGTAAATTTACCAAATCCGGATTACAAATGGATACAATGGGTGATGGTAATGCTGGTAATATTGAGATTAATACCAATCAATTAATTATTAAAGACGGTACAAGTATCTCAACTCGGACTTTAAATGATGGTAAAGGAAATGGTGGCAACATAATTATTAATGTTACAGAATTTGTGTCATTATCTGATCTAGTACCTGATCTTAATTATACTAATATTAACTCCAACACTGGTAATCAAGGTAACGGTGGTGATATTACTATTAATACCCATAAATTAACCCTTCAAGATGGTTCAAGTGTATCTTCTCAAACTCTAAGTAGTATTGGAAATGCAGGTAATTTAGAAATAAACGCTTCGGAAATAGAGTTAATAGGACCTGGGGATACTTTGCATCTTACTACTTTTAGTACAGAAACTATGGGCAGTGGAAATGCCGGTAATATTTCCATTAATACTGATAGTTTATTAGTGAAAGATGAAGGAGTCATTACTTCAAAAACAAGTGATAGTGGTGATGCAGGTGATATTTCAATTAATACTGATAGTTTATGGTTAAAAGATGGAGGAGTCATTACTTCAGAAACAACCCGTGATGGTAAAGGTGGAAATGTGGAAATTAATGCTTCTAATTTCGTTGAAATTACTGGTAAAGCTAGTTATAAGATTAGTCAAATAACCACCAATAATCGAGCTTTTTTTTTAACTCAAGGGCTAGAAGGTGCAGGAGATATTATTATTAAAACTCCTGAATTAATTGTTAGTAATCAAGGACAAATAACCGCTAATACTTCAGGAATTGGTAATGCAGGCAATATTATTTTAGATACTCAAAAATTAACCCTTTTTGACAAAGTAAAAATTGAAGCATTTACCACAGATGCTGGCAATGCAGGTAGTATCATCATCAACTCCCCCGAATTTGTCGATATTGGCAAAGATAGTAAGATTAATGTGGAAACCTCCGCCGCAGGTTCACCCGGCAACATTAATATTACCACCGAAAACCTCAATATCGGTGAAAATGCCCAACTTAGTGCGACTGCGACTGTAACTTCAACCAATACCGCAGGAGGAGGAAGTATTAATCTTGATGTTAATAACCTCAATATCTCAGGCAAACTTGGTATTTTCGCCGAGACAAACAGCGCAACTCCCGCCGGCAACTTGACCATTAAGCCGCTTAATCCAGATATTAACATTAATTTTACCGAAAATGGCTTTATTTCTGCTTCGACAAAGGCGATCGGTGACGGTGGAAATATTACTATTACTGCACCAGAAATTATTGATATACAAGGGTTAGGTAAAATATCTGTCGAAACTTCTGGCAGTGGAAATGCGGGTAATATTAATCTTGAATCGAAAAATCTAAATATTAATAACCAAACAGAAATTTCGGCCTCCACCACAGGATCAGGAAAAGCGGGTAGTATTAATATTAATGCTGATAACCTCAATTTAACAGGAAATGCCACCATTAAAACCGATACTTTTAGTAGTGGAAATGCGGGTGATATTCATATTAATGTTAAGGATAATCTTATCCTTAATGATAGTAAAATTGCCGCAAGTACAGCAGAAAATTCCACAGGAAAAGGTGGCAGTATTTTCATTGATCCTAACTTGGTGAATCTCACTAATTCTACTATTGCAGTCAGTAGCCAAGGATTAGGAACAGGGGGAAATATTCAGTTAACTGCTAATACTTTGAACCTTGATCATAGTGCAATTTCTGCAGAAACAAATAGCACCGATGGAGGTAGTATTGAATTAAATATTGCTAATAACTTAAATCTGCGCAATGCTAATGAAATTACAGCCACTGCTGGTAAAAGTCAAGACGCTGGAAACGGTGGTAATATTAACTTAAATGCCGATTTTATTATTAATTATCCTGATAATAATAAGATTACGGCCAATGCTTATGCCGGAAATGGTGGTAATATTATTATTACCACCAACGGAATTTTAGGACCACAATATTTAGATATTACCGCTTCAAGTGAATTAGGATTACAGGGAAATATTGAGATGAATATTCCTAAAACTGACCCTGCTTCTGGTTTAGTTCAAACAGAAAAACCATCCATTGATATAGCAGCTTTATTTGCCAAAGATTTCTGTAAATTAGCAGAAAATAGTTCCTTTGTTTATATTGGTAGAGGAGGCCGAATTTTAACAATTGATGATACTAGCGACCCAGAAAATCCCACTGTAAATTGGATTGATAACCCCTATTCTAGTAATAATAATACCATTCGGGGCGATCGCCCGATTTCCCCGCCAACTACCGAAAAAACCCCCGAAATTCCCGAAATTCGGCAGGCCCAAGGTTGGGTAAAATTACCCGATGGTACAATTGTTTTAACCGCCCATCCCGTCGAAGTAACCCCCATGGGTGTGAAATTATTATTGCCAAATTGTAATTGATCCCCCCAACTCCCTTGATAAGGAGGGCAAATAAAGTAGGGTGGGCAGTTTTTCCCAAATTAAAATATTTATTTTTAATCTTCTTTAAAAACTGCCCACCACCACAATGAAAATACAGGAAAGGTGGGCAGTTTTTAAACAGTTTTAATGCGATATTTAAGATTAATCAAAAACTGCCCACCCTACAATTATTACAAAGCTCCTGCGGCAGTTTTATCTAAAATTCCTCCTCCTAAATGACTGGTAATATTAATGGCTTGTAAAACTGGTTTTCCTTCGTTTCCATGGGGATAATCAATGACAGTAACTGCTCCATTTCCCTGTTTAATACTCCAAATATCCGCTGGTTTTAAGCCTAATAAATAACAGATAATTACTTTATTAATGGCATCATGGGCAACCACTATTCCGGTTAATGAATCCTGAGAATTATCGTATTCTTTAACTAATTGTTCCCAACAAGCGATCGCCCTGTCCCAAACTTGTTGTAAGTTTTCACCCTCGGGCATTTGTACAGTTTCGGGTTGAGATTGCCATTGTTCTAATAACCCCGGAAACTCAGTTTTAATTTCACTTTCTAACTTACCTTCCCATAAACCGTGGCCAATTTCCATCAAATCTTTTTGGCAATTTAAGTTAATATCTGGGTGAGATTGTAGGATAATTTCCGCTGTTTCTTTCGGACGTAACATGGGACTTGTAACCGCAAAATCAAGTTGAATTTCCTTTAGGAAATCTGCCGCTTTTTGTGCTTGTTTTTTACCATTATCATTAAGAGGAATATCTTTAATTCCTTGGAAACGGCCTGCTTTATTCCAGTCAGTTTCTCCATGACGAACTAAAAGGAATCGTGGTCCTTGATGTCCGGGTCTAAAAGAGGGTAATGTTTCTCCTAAATGGGCAGTTTGATTAAGTGATTCAAGCTGCACAGGAGCGCCAAAATTCCCCGTAAAATTTAAAATATTAATACAACAATTTGATTGCTGAATTGATTGATAACGTTCGGGAGGAATGCCAATTGCACTCATAATTAAACAGCGATTAATACCATTATGAGCGACAATTAAGATAGTTTTGCCATCATATTGGGGGATAATTTCTCGCCAAAAATTTTGCGCTTGTTCATAAAGAGATAAGACGGGATAATGTTCAGTATTACCGTCTAAAATCATTTTAAATTTATCAGGTTGCTCTTTCCACAATTTGTATTCGTCTGTATATTTCTCCTTTACCTCATCTTTTTTCATCTTTTCCCATAGAGGTAAATCAATTTCCAATAATTGTTGAATAGGTTGCAAAACAGGAGAATTTTTCAGGTTTTGATGGATAATTTCTGCTGTTTTTAAAGCTCGTTGTAAAGGACTACAATAAAAACCATCTATATTATATTCACTGAGAGTTTTTCCTACTTTTTCCGCGTCGGTAATTCCTTTTTCTGTGATGACGGATTCATTACAACGACCTTGAATCATTTTGAGAGCATTATAGCTGCTTTGTCCATGACGTACAATAATTACACGAGTAGCCAATTTTTCAATCCTCCAGTACCATTGATACAGCAATTTTCTCATTAAATTGTCATAATTTTACTCTTCTTTTCATTTATTCTTAAATTAAGATCATAATTAAACAACCTTGGTCAACAGGAGTTTCTTAAAATGGCGATCAAAAAAAAATCGGGCAATGTGCCAACCCCAAAAAATAAGTATCACCCAAAAAGGAAAAATCAAGGGAATTTTACTAATTTTCTGATTATTGTTTTAGCTGTTGGGTCTTTTTTAGCAGCTTTCAAAAATAATAAAGAGCTAATTTTATCTTGGTTAACAAACTCAGTTAATGATCCAATTTTAGCAGAAAAAGTTAACCAAATTTCTAATAATGTTTCACCAGATAATATTGTTAATAATTTCTCAGAAAAAGTTCCAAAAATTGCCCTAAATAATGTGCAAAATCAAGGCATATTTGACGCAAATTATGAAGCAATTGATCAGGTAGCTAAAAATATTCAATATTCCGGTAATTCAGTTACTGAATTAGCTAATATATTAGGTCAATCGGCACAAACAGAAGCAGAAAAAGCAAGAATAATTTATAGTTGGATTGGCTATAATATTAGCTATGATGTTCCAGCCTATTTAAGTGGTAATTTTAGCAATATAAAACCAGCAGATGTATTACAATATCGCTTGGCTGTATGTTCAGGATATGCTAATCTTTATCAAGAACTTGCTCACAAAATGGGTTTAGAATCGGTAACAATTAATGGTTATTCAAAGGGAATTGGTTATATTGTTGGAAATTCCACTGAGATTAATCATGGTTGGAATGCGGTTAAAATTGACGGTAACTGGTATTTAATTGATGCAACATGGGGAGCAGGACATATTGAAAATAATCAGTTTATTAGCAAATTTAACCCCTATTATTTTGCAACTCCTCCAGAACAATTTATTTATGATCATTTACCACAAGACCCACAATGGCAATTATTATCTAACCAATTTACTAAGGCAAAATTTGAAAGTTTACCAGCAACTTCGGCACAATTCTTTACAACTGGATTAAAGTTTGTTAGTCATTCTACTAATACTATTCAAGCTAATGATCGAGTTGCTATTAATTTAGCTGCTCCTCCTAATATTATTGTGACGGCCAGATTATCATCGGGGTCAAATCCTTTACCTAATAGTTATACTTTTGTCCAACAAAATCAAGGTAATATTATTGTGAATGCTAGTTTTCCAGGAGCAGGAAATTATGAGTTAGAAATATTTGCTAAACAGAAGGGTGAAACAGGTCAATATCCCCATGTAATTACTTACAAAATTATTGCTCAATCCCAAGGTGAACAATTCCCAAAAACCTATTCAACTTTAACAGAAAATAACGGAAATTTAGTCTCTCCTTTAATCTATTCCTTACCTAAAAATCGCAAAGTTTATTTTCAGATAAGTTTGGATAATGCGGTGGAAGTTCAAGTCTTTAATCAGTCTTTGAACCAATGGACAAAATTGACCCGTTCTGGTAATACTTTTGCTGGTGATGTTTTTATCAGCCCGGGAAAAATCCAACTTTTTGCCAAGTTTCCGGGGGAAACTACCCGTTATCAGGGTTTAGCAGAATATCAATAATAAGCAATAGGTAATAAGGTAATAGGTAATAGATGCAGAATTTGATATTTTATGTCAGAAAATTGATTTGATTGTTTATTTTGCAATAGGTTTAATATACAGAAATTTGATTTATTGAAGAAATCAAATTTCTATTTTTAATTAATAACTAATATGAAAAAAATCTCGTTAAATATTAATCATAAAAAGTTCGATTTATTCTGTATTTTAGGTTTATTAATTGCCGCTTTATTTATCTATTTAATCGCATTAGGAAATTTGCCTTTAAGAGATTGGGATGAAGGTACAAGAGCTTTAGTTGCTAGAGAAATCTATCGCACGGGAAATTGGTTACATCCTACTATTTATTCTCAACCATATATGTTAAAACCTCCTTTAATGATGTGGTTAGTTAGTATTTGTTATTATTTAGAAGGAATCAGTGAATTTACTACCCGTTTATTGCCTAGTATTTTAACAGCTTTAGGTGTGCCTTTATTATATTTAATTGGTCGGGAAATATTCGAGAGAAAATTACCAGCAATTTTCTCAGCTTTAGTATATTTAACTTTACTTCCCGTGTTGCGTCATGGACGTTTAATCATGTTAGATGGCATGATTTTGACTCTATTTATGTTAGCTTTATTTTGTTTATTGAAGGCTAATAAAAGGCGAATCTGGACTCTGGGAATTGGTTTAAGTTTAGGTTTAATTGCACTTACGAAAGGAATTTTGGTATTAGTTTTTGGCTTGATTATTTTAATATTTATTATTCTAAATAAACAGTTAAATATCTTTAAAAATATCTATTTATATTTAGGTTTTCTCCTTGGTTTTCTCCCTGTTTTTGCGTGGTATTTTTTACAGTATCAATATTACGGAATTGAGTTTATTCAAGTCCATTTTCAAAACCAAGGAATTGAGCGAGTTTCTACCGCAGTTGAAGGTAATAAAGGACCAATTTGGTATTATCTAATTGAGTTAATTAAATATACTATTCCTTGGTTAATATTTTTTCCCCAAGGTTTATATTATACTTGGCAAAATAAACGGGAAAGTTGGGCAATTTTAAGTTTAACTTGTCTGATAATTTACTTTGCTATTATCTCTATAATGGGGACTAAATTGCCTTGGTATATCATGCCAATTTATCCATTTTTTGCCTTAATTATTGGTAGTTATCTAGCACATTTATGGGATAATGTCAAGTATTTTTCTAAGTTTTATTTAGGTTTTTGTGCTTTTTTAAGTGTGGCTTCTTTCGCAAGTATTATTTATTTTGTGTTAGTGGATAGACAAGTTATCTTAATTTTAATGGCGTTAAATTTAAGTATTTTTATGGGAATTTCAGCCTGGAAAATTAAGCAAAATAATCGCCATTTTATCCCTATTTTAATACTGGGAATGTATTTAACTTTAAGCTTATTAATGATGTCTAAATCTTGGATATGGGAATTGAATGAAGCTTTCGCCGTTAAACCCGTGGGAACTTTAATTAAGAATAATACTCCCCCGAATACTAAAATTTATACCTCATTTTATTATAGCCGTCCTAGCTTAGATTTTTACAGCGATCGCCAAGTCATTGCTGAAAATATTACCAATTTGTTACAAAACTTATCAAATAAAGAGGTCTATTTATTGTTAGATGAAAATAGTTTAGTTAATTTGAATGTACCTTATAAAATTTTGGGTAAAACTGATAATTTTACCTTAATAAAGTGCCAAATTTTGCGATAATTAAGACTTTGTTTAATCATTTAGGAGACTGGTAATGACCATAAAACGCGTAATTTTAATATTTATAACAATAGGAGCAATAATTAAGGTATTTTTATCTTTAGCCGATAGTTTCAATCAACCACAAATTCAAGGTCGTCTTGAACTTTATCAAACTAATTTAGTGCTTCATGCAGCAGAATTTAACCCTACTAATTTAGATAGTAATATAGATTTAGGTACAATTAAACAAGCTTTATTAAGCAATGATCCCTATTTAACGGCACAAAAACAATATGAACAAGCCAGCAATGATCTAGAAAGCAGTCAGGCAAAATTAAAAGAACAATTAGATCAACTATCATTAATTGCCTTAAAAAGTGACCAAATAAATTTACCGACAACTAGGGATATAATCAGACAAAATCAGTTAAAAACATCTTTAAAAGAAGCGGATAAATTGACCAATGAATATCAGATAAAAATTGGTATTTTACAAGCAGTTAGAGGTCAGAAAAAAGAAGCGATGGCCACTTGGGGAAATGTTTATAATTCCTCAGAAGAAACCGCAGGAGCTTTAAGACAATTATGGAAAGATTCCATCATATTAGAGCCAAATTTAGAAACAATAATTAATGATAATTTAGATGGTTGGTTTCGTTACCAAGCTTTAGTAAAATTAGATCAAATACAGGGAAAAAATATCACCGAATTGGAAAATCAAGAGCAAATAATTGCTAGTCAAGCAGTAACAAAATTAATAATGATAGGAATTATTCCTTTATTTGGAGGAATTACTGGAGTTTCTTTATTAATATTTTTACTAGCACAATTATTACTAAAAAAAGAGGAATCTTTACTGGCAAAAAATAATAGTTTAACCTGGGAAACTCCTTGGAATGGAGAAATAATCTGGCAAGTTTTAATCATTGGTTTCTTCTTTGTTGGTCAGTTTATCTTGCCTTTACTTTTCGGTATTTCTGGTTTTAATCCTAGTAGTTTAACTCTCCGATATAAGGCCTTTTATGTGTTAGTTAGTTATCTTTTGATGGCTGCTGGAGGCATCTTTGTTTTATATATTTCCATTAAAGAATTTTTCCCTTTACCAAAAACTTGGTTTAAATTTAGTATTTCAATTAAGGATTTTTTCTGGGGTTTTGGTGGTTATTTAGTAGCGTTACCTTTGGTGGTATTAGTATCATTAATTAACCAGCAATTTTGGCAAGGCCAAGGAGGAAGTAACCCCATTTTATCCCTAGCTTTACAATCCCAAGATAAGGTAGCTTTGGGGATATTTTTCTTAACTGCTTCAGTTGCTGCACCTATTTTTGAGGAGCTTATTTTTCGAGGTTTTCTGTTACCTTCCTTAACCCGTTATCTACCAGTTTGGGGTAGTATTTTAATCAGTAGCTTTATCTTTGCGATCGCCCATTTAAGTGTGTCTGAAGTATTACCTTTAATGACATTAGGAATAGTATTAGGTTTCGTTTATAGTCGTTCTCGTAACCTATTTTCTTCGATGATTTTACATAGTTTTTGGAATAGTGGAACACTACTAAGTTTGTTCATTTTAGGTAGTTAAATTAGGTCCGTTGTTGCGCTTTAGCGCATTTTTTTGCAACAACGGATTAGGGCTAAAGCCCAACAACGGATTAGGGCTAAAGCCCAACAACGAGCCCAACAACGAACTTAATCATCCCAATTTTTACCATAATTTCTTAAAGGATATTCTAACCAACAACGTCTTAACCAGTCTTTTCCTTGGTTTTGAAAATACCAATGAATACTACTTTCTTGCCAATCATAAGGCGATTTTACCCAATTATGTTTAACAGGATTAAAGTGAATATAATTTAAAGTTGTAAAATAATGTCTTTCTGAACGAATTGCTCTATCTGAATAAGAGCACCAAACTTTCCCGGAAATATTATCTTCTAAATTCCATTGTCTAGCACTTCTTCCATGTATTAATCTTAACTCTTTACTTAACCATTGAAAATCGACAGTTTCTGTTAATAAATGATAATGATTTGGTAAAATTATCCAAGCTAAAATTTGAACTTCCTTATTAATAAATATTTCAAAAATTTGGTTTAATATTTGTTGACGACGTTGAGCCGTATTAAGACGATTTTCATGATTAAAACAAGCGACAGTAATTAGATAAAACGACTCATTTTGAATGGGATGAGGTGGAGAATGGGGAGGAAATCCTTGATTTAATCTTTTTTGTACCAGTTCAGCTTTTTGTTGAGAACTTAATTTGCGATATTCATACATAAAGTTAAATTTTTTGGTAAATATTTCTAAATCGGTTCGTTGTTGCGCTTTAGCGCTTTCTTGAGGGTTCGTTGTTGCGCTTTAGCGCTTTCTTGGGGGTTCGTTGTTGCGCTTTAGCGCTTTCTTGAGGGCTAAAGCCCAACAACGAGCCCAACAACGAGCCCAACAACGAGCCCAACAACGGATTAGGGCTAAAGCCCAACAACGAACCCAACAACGAGCCCAACAACGATTTTAGCCAGTTGAGGTAAAATTTGCTCAAATGCTTTTCCACGATGGGAAATTTTCCGCTTCGTTTCTGGTGACATTTCGGCGAAACTTTGCTCTAATTCTGGTACATAAAAAACGGGATCGTAACCAAATCCATTTTCACCACGAGGAGCGGTTAAAATTTCACCGTGACAAATTCCCTCGGTTTCTAAGGCAATTTTACCGTCGGGGGAAGCAATGGCGATCGCACACACAAATTGCGCTGCCCGATTTGTATTATTCCCCAATTCCCGCAATAAACGAGCAATGCGTTCTTGATCATTTGCACCATAACGTGCGGAATATAGGCCTGGAGCGCCATTTAGCGCTTCAACCGCCAAACCTGAATCATCAGCGATCGCCCATTGTTGGGTTGCAACAGCAATTTGGGAAGCTTTCAAAGCGGCATTTTCGAGGAAAGTTGACCCCGTTTCTTCTATGTCTAATTCGGGAGGTTTTAATTGTAAATTCCAATTTTCTGTATCTAAATATTCCTGCATTTCCCGCAATTTACCGGGGTTTCCTGTCGCTACAATTAACGTTTTCATTAGCATAAATTAATAACTGTACCAATGTTACATATCACTAAAAATTTGAAAAATAACAATTATGTAAAGTTATATAACAAATTTGAGTCAATGTTAAAATAAAGATGCATAATAAGTAATAGATTTAAGAAATTAATTATCTACTTTAAACTATTTAATGATAGCATTTTTTGTTGATATTTGGCCTTTTTTTCCCCCTCTCCCTTTGGGATGAGGGGGTTGGGGGGTGAGGGTATATAACACTTAATCAGAAAATGCTATATCAATTATCAATTATCAATTAAATTTATGGCCTTAAGTTGGAACGAAATTAAAAATCGATCGCTCACATTTTCCCAAGAATGGGATCAGGAAACCTCAGAAAATGCGGAAGCAAAATCATTTTGGGATGGTTTTTTTAATGTTTTTGGTGTGTCCAGAAGACGGGTTGCTACTTTTGAGCAATCAGTAAAAAAATTA
>JAABRE010000057.1 GCA_011391125.1 Synechococcales cyanobacterium S06 | reverse complement strand
AGTACAAGTAACTAAAAATGTTTATGATTATGGTTTCGGTTCAAGAGATACTCAAGGCCTACCATTATATCGTTATGAAAATGGCGAAAAAATTGATAACATAACTGATTGGGGATTACAACAGTTTAGGGATTATTATCAACCCTCACCCCCCCAACCCCCCTCTCTCTCAGAGAGAGGGGGGAGAAGACACCCCTCACCCTGTGGGAGAGGGGTAGGGGGTGAGGGCGAAATCACGAAACTCGACATATTTTATTATGTTTATGCAGTTTTACATAACCCTAAATACAGGGAAAAATATGAGTTAAATTTGAAGCGAGATTTCCCAAGAATACCCTTTTATGATGACTTTAATCAGTGGAAAAATTGGGGTAAAGAATTAATGAATTTACACCTAAATTATGAGAGTATTACACCTTATCCTTTAATTGAAAGAAACCAGGTTTCTAATCCCAAACCCAAATTAAAAGCTGATAAAACTAAAGGTCAAATATTAATTGATGAGGTGACAACCTTAGAAAATGTCCCTGAAATTGCTTGGGAATATCAGTTAGGAAATCGGTCCGCAATTGAGTGGATTTTGGACCAATATAAAGAGAAAAAACCCAAGGATTCCACCATTGCTGAAAAGTTTAATAACTATCGTTTTTCTGATTACAAAGAGCAGGTAATTGAGTTAATCAAAAAAGTTGTAACTGTTAGTGTCGAGACCATGAAAATTATTCAAGAAATGGCAATTAAATAGTTGGTAGATTGGGCAATAGTCCGATTAATTTAGATGTAAAATTTCAAATTGCTTTCGCCATTGCCAACCTTGCAGTAGGTGGGCAAAACGGACAATAAATCAAGATTGGTAGGGATAAATTTTCGCCGTTTTGCAAACCCGGTCAACTAATGAGTCATAAGACTTCTTGCACCAAGTCAGGGAAGAGGTAATAGGTAATAGGTAATAGGTAATAGGTTTTTAGGTAATAGGTTTTTAGGTAATAGGTTTTTAGGTAATAGGTTTTTAGGTAATTAAAAATAACTATTAACTCACCGGCTTAAAATTTGTTAACTGATAACTGATAACTGATAACTGATAACTGAAATGACGCTTATGAGAGGAAAATTGATTTTATTCTTAGTTTCCCAAGAGGTCTATTAAACAAGGATTAGAAAGTTATCTACCGAAGATTTAGAAGAACTGATGCGCATTTTAGTTCAAGCACTGATTTAGACAACTAAACTATGAGGAAGAATTATGTCGATCTTAAATAGAAAACAATCTTATACTTTTAGTAAATACTTTGAAATGGGTATTATAGCTCAAGATTTAGCAGAAGAATTTGGTTATAGTTTTCAAAGAGAATGGTTTAATTTATCTAAATATCAAGGCGAATTAGATGAGTTAGCAAAGTTAAAATCAAAAATTACCGAAGTTTTACCTTATTTTGATTTATCAAATGAAACAAGTCGGCGAGAAGTTTTGATTTCCCCGATCATTTTAGACTTAGTTCATTATACCCATGCTCAAGTTAAAATTGAATATCAAATTAAAGTGACTAAACAATTGCAAGGATATTTAGATTATTTAATTCAAAATCACAATAATCTTTTAGTAATTGAGGCCAAAAAAGCGGATTTAGATTATGGAATGACTCAACTTGTTTCTGAATTAATTGCTTTAGATCAATGGCAAAAAAATGACCAACAAACTGAGATAATTGGTGCAGTTACTACAGGTACTATTTGGCAATTTGCTCTTTTACATCGTCTGGAAAAACAGATTAAACAAGATTTAAAAATTTATGTTATTCCCGAAAATTTAGAAGAACTGATGCGCATTTTAGTTCAAGCTTTAATTTGATTTAATTGAGATATTCTACTTTACCCTTAATAATCGCTTTAAATTGGTAGAGTAAACAATAGTGCGATAAAATTAGATGGTAATTTTCAACTTAGCTGATCCATTGCCCACCAACTGCAAACACTGTCCAGAACGGATAATCAAGGTTTTTAAAACCAAAATTTTACCATTTTACCCACCCGATTAACTTTTTATTCACAAAGAAAATGGCTAAAGATATCTTTCATAATTTAGTTAAAATAGGTTTGGAAAAAGAAGGTTGGACTATAACTGATGATCCTTATCGGTTAGAATTAGATCAGGCAAATTTTCAAATAGATTTAGCCGCCGAAAAATTTATTGCCGCCGAAAAAGAAAATCAAAAAATAGCTGTGGAAATAAAAAGTTTTCTTAAACCATCAGCGGTAACAGATTTCTATAATGCTTTAGGTCAGTTTTTAAGTTATCGTTTAGTATTAAAAACTATTGAACCAAATAGAGTCTTATATTTAGCAATTCCTTTGGATACTTATGAAAACTTTTTTCAATCAACTTTTGCTCAATTAGCGATTAATGAATATCAATTAAAATTAATTATTTATGATTCAGAAAAAGGAGGTTTAATTAAATGGATAAACTAACAAATTATCGACAATCAATTAAAAGTTTACTTTCTGAATATAAATCAGGAGAAAAACCACAAGAAAATTGGGAATCTCAATTAATTTTCGATGAGGAAAGAGATCATTATATTTGGATGAAAGTTGGTTGGAATAGTTCTAAAAGAATTTATTATTCTGTGATTCATTTTGATATTAAAAATGGTAAAGTTTGGTTACAACAAAATGCAACAGACCTTAATCCTGCTGATGATTTAATAGCTCTTGGTATCGCAAGAGAAGATCTTATTTTAGGATTACAACCACCTTTTAAACGTCCTTTTACTGATTATGGTGTAGCTTAATAATATGTCCTGGTTTAATCTTAATTCTTTATTACTTACCAACTGCAATTGTCGTAGATAACGGGGAATAAATTAATGTTTTTAGAGATAATTTTTCCCTGTTTTATCCATACTGCAAACCTAATTGTTATTGCTGGTTAAATTCCAGATATTTATTAATTTATCTAAATATCTTTTCTGATTAGAATTAACAATATCTTCAGTCCAACTTTTTTCATTAATAACGTTAATTGTTAAGGGAAAAGTTACTACACTATCAGATTTAAAATATTTCATTTTTTTCTGTTCAAAATCAAAATTTTGTGCCTGAGAATTTTTCTTTTTCGGTAATAAAACCAAGTTACCTAAACGATGTACCCATTTTTCTCGCTTTTCATCTTCCCAATTTCTACACCAATCACTATCGGATTTAGGATTTTGTGGTAAAACGTGCTCAATTGTTAACATTTTCGAGTCAAAACTAGGACTTAATCCACCATCAGCTAGAGCAGAATCTAATCTGGTTAAGATATAATTACGGCTACGATTTTGTAAATAAATATCACCATTAATAATCTCAATAATTGCTTTTTCTTCTTCTGGAGATAATAATTCTTTAGTGGTAAAAATAGCATTTTCTGCACTGTCATCAATACTAATTAAAATTTGAGCATATTTTTTAGCTCGTTGGTTTATATCAGCTCTTAAAATCATTAAACCGGCGGCTAATCTTTCCAATTGGGTGAAAAAAGTTTTAATTTGTTCTGTTTGATGATAATGTTTTACTAAAAAATAAATTGCAGGAGGCAACCAATCGGAATTATCTATGCGATTTAACCATGCAAAAAGTCGATTTATTTCTTGTTCAGCCCTCTTATTTTCACAATAAAATCTTTGATGGGTAATAATTTCAAACATATCAGAACAAGGTTTTAATACCTCATCAATAAATTGAATAGGATGATCTTGAGGTTTAATATAGTTGCGATATTCGGTTAACAAACTTTCTTTAGCACGTTTTTTGGTTTTGATGCGATGAATATGAGAAAATAATATTTCAAAATCTTTTCTACCTAAATCACTTTCTTCTCCATCCCAAATTTTAGTGTATTTTTCTTTATCTTCATCACCTTCTATTTTACCGATAATTTCTGCTTTGAGAATATCATTCAACTGTAAATCTAAACCACGGGTATTAATGGTGGAAAAAATACGATAAGCTGTGTCAAAATCCGAGGTAGTAACTGTTACTAAATAACATTTTTCTAAAATATTTTCCAGTAAATAAACTACCCATGATTCTATTAAGATGTTTTTTGGACAACGTTCAATTAATTCTTCTTGTAATACACGAGCATTATCTCGTAATAAAACTTGACTATCAGTGCTTAAACCGGCATCTTTTTCTATTAATTCTTTAATTCCTCCAGAAGTGCGGATATATTTACCAAAGAAATCATCATCTTGAGGACGCACTTTTAAACCATATAACTTTTTACCGATTCCTGTTGCTTCGATAAAATTATTAATATAATTATAAGCATCATGATCTGATGGTAAAAAATCACGGAAAACAGCAAATAATAATGTTAAAGTTGTTAATCTTTGTTGACCATCAACCACTTCTACTTGAGGTTTTTTGGCTTTTTGAATAAGAATAATACTACCTAAAAAATAGTCTGGATGCTCTTCATCGTCATAGGGAAAAGCATCTAAAAGATCATCAATTAACTCGACAATTTGATCTTTATTCCACGCATAAGGTCTTTGATAAGAAGGAACTTCAAATTGATAATTAGTGAGATTAAAAATTTGATTTAGCTGTTGTTCTGATGCTTGAATTGACATGATTTTTTTTCTAAAAATAAATATTATATCTGTTTGTTAAAGGGAGCAAATACACTTCTCTGAAGGTGGGTATTGCCCACCCTAAAAACCCATGAAGAATACCAAACTTGTTTATCTCCTAATTATCTTAAAGGAGATAATATTCACCATCTTTTTCAATTAAAGATGCCTTTTCTAAAATAGTACCTGTTAAATTAGCATCTCTTAAATTAGCATCGGTTAAATCAGCCTTAGTTAAATCAGCCTTAGTTAAATTAGCACTACTTAAATTAGCATCGGTTAAATTAGCATCGGTTAAATCAGCCTTAGTTAAATTAGCATTAGTTAAATTAGCATCGCTTAAATCAGCATCGCTTAAATCAGCACCACTTAAATTAGCATTGCTTAAATCAACATCACTTAAATTAGCATCACTTAAATTAGCACCACTTAAATTAGCATGGCTTAAATCAGCACCACTTAAATCTTTATCACTTAAATCAGTATTGCTTAAATTTTCATCACTTAAATCAGCACCACTTAAATCAATCTCACTTAAATCAGCACCTTCTTTTATTAATTCAGAGTAACTCCATCCATCAGGGATCCTGCTCAAACTAGCATCTCTTAAAGAAGCACCACTTAAATCAGCATCTCTTAAATCAGCAAACTGTAAATCAGCCTCACTTAAATCAGCATATCTTAAATCAGCACCCTGTAAATCAGCATCATTTAAAGAAGCCCCACTTAAATCAGCACACTGTAAATCAGCATATCTTAAATTAGCTTCCCAAAAATCACTGTCGCTTAAATTAAAACCAGATAAACTAGCATTACTTAAATCAGCATTACGAAAAATTAGAGCATAACGATTATTTTGTTCTTTCCATTGATTCCAAATCTCTGAACCAATCTTTTCAAGATCGGAAACATCACAATGTAAATTAATATATCGATCTGAATCGTTTACTAAATTAGCATACATTAATTTAGTATCTGTTAAATTAGCATTTGTTAAATCAGCACGATGTAAATCAGCATCACTTAAATCAGCACCAGTTAAATCAGCATCTTTTAAATTAGCATTGGTTAAATTAGCATCTCTCAAATCAGCACCAGTTAAATTAGCATCTTTTAAATTAGCATTGGTTAAATTAGCATTGGTTAAATTAGCATTGGTTAAATCAGCACCACTTAAATTAGCACTACTTAAATCTATTGTTATATAAGGATTATTTTTTCTCCATTCATTCCATAACTCAATATCTTCTGCTACTGCTTGAAGTAAACGTTCTAAAACAGTCATTGAAGATACGGATTCTTTTTTACCAACAGATTTTCGTTTAGCATAATAATCTAATTTTTGCATGATTATACCGATCGCCTTTGGTAAAGTATCAAAAATCTTACTATCATGAGCGTTATTATCCTGAACCATATTTTCGCCAGCAAAATTATCAGGGTGTTTAAAATAACTGACAAAAATCATATTCAGCAACTTATTTTCATATAAGAAAACTGGCAATAAATCCTCATCGGGAATATAGAAACAAAACCTTTCTAAAGCTTCATCGATCGCCGTTTCACCAATAACATTTTCTCCTGCTAACATAACTGTACTTTCAGGAATATAACGCATTACAGAAAAGAAACCATCTAGTGCTGTCCAGTCTGCTTCCGTGGCCTTTTCTGTTAGTTTCATCCAAGTTCCTTCTGTATCTAATAAAGGTTGAAATACAGGATGAATTTGATATTTTGTTGACCATTGACCTTGGTTATTTCCTATTAATAACATCTCAAAATATCTATTACCTGCTAAATCTCGCAAAAATAGATTAAATTTATTTTCTTCTAATTCCCAATCAATTAACTTAATTGGTGTTTTTAAAACTTGTTCACATATTTTACATATTTGATTAAGGTTTTTTTTCAAACCATTATCAGAATCGGCTGTTGTTACTTCGGAATTTTCAATTGTTGACCCTGATTCCTGTTCTAATTCTAACTTTTCAATCTTCCCTTTAGCTGTGTAATATTTCCCTTGTACTTCCTCCAGACTTTCCACCGAATAACGTGCGCCTTCTTCCCTTAAATCTCTGGGAAATCTGACATTTAATTCGGGATTATATCCGGGGGAAACTACTCTAATTTTTAATTGTGAACCTTTTTTATAACATTCGACAATTATAGATTTTGATGATAATTCTTCCTCGGTTTCTTCTGTTTCTTCCTGACTATTTTCATTAAAATATTTAATAGGATTTTGTCCTTTCCATTCAAAAGGAGGATCGCATTTAATAATTTTTGCATCCGCTCCTAAACCAACAATTAAACGGTTATGTTCTGTTCTGCTAGTGTTAGAAATATCTAAAGAAGCTTCTAACATTAATGTACCTTCAAAATTAAATATTTGTACCTGAGAAATTGCGTTTTCTTGATTTTTTCCTACTTTCCATTTCCCACTTTTACCTGCTGCTAAAAGTTCCAGTAAACTATCATTAGTTCTCAGTCTTAAAGTTAATTTATTCTCAGTCATTTTGCTTACTCCTTTTTAAAGTTAAATACAAGTTAATTAAATTTTAATCACCATATTGAAACGAGAAAACATTACCAGATGAGCTTCTAATAGTTTCTGTGATTAGATTATTTCTGTTCTCAGATTTAATAATTACCCCCGATAATTTACCATTAATTAATACTCGATTTCCTGATAGATATTTAACGGAAGTAACATCATCATCACCCCAAAATATTAGGGCAGTTTGTGAAGAATAGGTACAGAATGAATTAACACCAATAGTTGCACGAATTCTTGATTTACCATTGAATGTACAAGAGCGACTATATGATTGTGGATGGGGTTTAATATTATTACATTGGGCTAAAACTGGCATCTGTGTTAATAGAAATAAGCCCAATGTTAAGATATTTAATTTTAATAAATTATTCATGTTAAAAATCCTCTCATTCTTTGATTTACTATGTTTAGGTAAGATTAGTAGATCATTTTTCACGATCTCCTACAAACATATCAAATAATCCCCTCTCAGCCCTCGTCTTGATTAGTTTTTTTTGTCATTGTTAGTATAGCATTCTTTTTTTTTTGTTGATACATCACTGTTACAAAAATTAATCTAATCAAGGTTGTTGGTAGTAATTGGTAGGGTGGGTAATGGTGCGATTAATTAAGCAGGGCTGTTTCAAAGTAAAATTTGCTATTTTTGAACCCCTTGCCTAATATGAGTTTAAATACCTTTTTCCTAATACTTAAAAAACAGGTTTTAAATATTAGGAAATATGCTCCCCTCTCCCTTTGGGATGAGGGGTTGGGGGTGAGGGTCTTCAAATTTTGCTCTCGACTTTGAAACTGCCCTGGATCAATTAAGGGGAATAAAATTTAAACCATTTTCACCATTGCCCACCTATTCTTGCCGTGCAGAACGGATAATCAAGGTGAGTAGCGATAATTTTTCGCCGTTTTACCCACCCTACCAATCTTTAAATAATAATACTGCGCGCGTTGTGGCGATGTTTGTAATTGGTTGATGGTGGGCAAAACGGACAATAAATCAAGGTTGGTAGCGATAATTTTTCGCCGTTTTACCCACCCTACTAACTAATCAATTGGTAGGGTGGGTAATGGTGCGATTAATTAAGGGAATAAATTTCCCCTTACTTTCACCATTGCCCACCTATTCTTGCCGTGCAATCGCGATAATCAAGGTTGGTAGCGATGATTTTTCGCCGTTTTACCCACCCTACCAACTTAACGGTTATTTTATTGATTAGAAATATCGGAATCAAGTAAAATTATTAACATAATTATTCATAAATTTTACTACGATGAGCGATCAGAATAACATTAACTAAAACCAGATCATCATTAATAGAATAAACAATTCGATAATCATCGACTCGATAGCGATAATAACCAGAATAATTACCTTTTAAGGGTTTAATATTAGGATGAAAACGAGGTGTTTCTTCTAGCGTCTGAAAACATCTTACTAACTTTTTCGCTAACGTTTGATTACATTTAGCAAACACTTTTTCTGCTTCTAATGACAATTGAACTTTAGACATCATCTCTGATTAAACGCCAATCTTTTACTTGGCCTTCTTTAACCTGTTGTTTTCCTTTTTCAAAAGCAGTTTCAAAACCAGAAATTGCTAATAATTCTTCCGTGGCATCTTCATTTTCTGCCTCTATTAAATCTGTTAAAAACTCCGCAGCAATTACTAATTTTTCTGGCGATAATTGCTCAATATATTGTTTAACTTTATGACGCATTTGAGTTGTATTCATAATTATGTTTTATTTTATTAAATATGATCAATAATTATATCATATAGCGCATTGTGTAAAGTCGTTGGTAGGCCGTTGCACTGGAGTAAGCTCCTAATTTTCAAATTGCTTTCGCAATTGCCAACCTTGCAGTAGCCGTGCAGAACGGATAATCAAAGTTTTTTAGGGATAATTTTTCGCCATTTTACCCACTCTACTGACTAAATCTATCTTTACAATTAAGGCAATAATTCAAAATAGTTAATTTTTTTAGGTTTAATTAAACTAAAATGCCTCCTATCTAAAGTTAAAATTTTTCTGATTTCATACCTTTCTGCTAAACTAACAATACTACTATCTACAATACCCAAATAAACATCTTTATATTGATTCATTATTTCTAAAGCACGTTGTAAATCTCTAGTTTCGACACTTAAATAACTAAAATAACCTCCTAATAAATCTTCCATAAATACAGAAAAAGCTAAATTACCTAGATATTTTGTTGATAAATAATCAACTTCTGGTAAAATCACTGAAGGAATAATAATATCTTCACTTTCAATAACTTTTAACACCGATTCATGATGGCAATCTTTACGATTTAATAAAGCAATAATACCGCTAGTATCAGCTAAAACTGATGATTTTGCCATAATAATTCTTCATCTCTTTCTGATAAATTAGTAATGTTACTTTCGCTAATACCTGCACAACGAGGTAAGGTTTTTTTTACCTTGGTAGATTCAGTATTCATTGATTTTATTACTTGTTCTAAATAATACAATTGTTCCTCATTTAATTGGCTAATTTCTGAGGTAATTTTCTCTTTAATATTCATAGTATTTTCTCAATTATTTTTGCTTAAATATTAACATAAAAAATAATTGGTAGGGTGGGTAATGGTGCGATTAATTTAGATGGTAAATTTCAAATTGCTTTCGCCATTGCCCACTTTGCAGTAGCCGTGCAGAAGGGATAATAAATCAAGGTTTGTAGCGATAATTTTTCGCCGTTTTATCCACCCTACCAACTTACAATGATACCCTAATAGATTGCACAACCTTAATTTTAACACTTTTACTCCCCCTCTCCTTGTGGGAGAGGGGGTTGGGGGGTGAGGGCTTTTAAGACTAATTTAAAGTAATATAAGGAGAGTAAAGCGTGGAAAATAGATATAATCCGACGGAAATCGAGTCAAAATGGCAGAAAACATGGGGAGAAACGGGAGCAAATTTAACCTGTGAAGACCAAACTAAACCCAAATTTTACGCTCTGTCCATGTTTCCCTATCCTTCGGGAAATTTACACATGGGTCATGTCAGAAATTACGTTATTACCGATGTTATTGCCCGTTTAAAGCGGATGCAAGGGTTTCGTGTACTCCACCCCATGGGATGGGATGCATTCGGCTTACCGGCGGAAAATGCGGCTATTGACAGGGGAATCCCACCTGCTAAATGGACCTATGAAAATATTGCCCAAATGCGCGAACAATTAAAACGGTTGGGTTTATCCATTGATTGGGACCGCGAAGTGGCCACCTGTGGTCCAGAATACTACAAATGGACTCAGTGGCTCTTTTTGCAGTTTTATCAGGCTGGATTAGCTTATCAAAAGGAAGCGGCTGTCAATTGGGACCCCATTGATCAAACTGTCTTGGCTAATGAGCAGGTTGATAGTGAAGGCTATTCTTGGCGATCAGGTGCAAAGGTTGAAAGAAAATTACTCCGTCAGTGGTTTCTGAAAATTACTGATTATGCCGAACAATTATTGCAAGATTTAGACAAGCTTGACGGCTGGCCTGAAAGAGTCAAATTAATGCAGGCTAACTGGATCGGAAAATCCACAGGTGCATATTTAGAATTTCCCATCATTGGTAAAAATGAATCAATCGGCGTATTTACCACGCGTCCAGACACCGCTTTTGGTGTAACCTATGTAGTATTAGCCCCTGAACACCCTTTAACTCTGCAAGTTACGACACCTGAACAAAGGGAAATAGTGGAGAGATTCATTGCCGAAGTTGCCTCCGAAAGCGAGTTAGAAAGGACAGCAGAAGATAAACCCAAACGGGGTGTAAAAACGGGGGGAATGGCCATCAATCCCTTTAATGGCGAGGAAATCCCCATTTTAATTGCTGATTATGTACTTTATGAATATGGCACAGGAGCGGTGATGGGAGTTCCCGCCCACGATGTTAGGGACTTCAAATTCGCCAAGGAAAACGACTTAGCCATCAAGGTTGTAATTTTACCCGATGATGCCGATAACAGCGACATTTGTTTAATAGATGCTTATACCGACACAGGTACAATGATCAATTCAGGTTCATTTAACGGGATGAATTCCGCAAAAGGGAAAAATGCAGTGATCAGAATGGCCGAAAACGAGGGTTTTGGAAAAGCGCGAACCCAGTATAGATTAAGGGATTGGCTGATTTCGCGGCAGAGATATTGGGGGTGTCCGATTCCCGTGATTCATTGTCCAAGTTGCGGCAGTGTTCCCGTTCCTGACGCTGATTTACCCGTAAAGTTGCCCGACAATGTTGATTTTACTGGTAGGGGAGCATCACCCTTAGCACAATTAGAAGATTGGATAAACGTGCTTTGTCCAAGTTGCGGTGAACCAGCAAAGAGAGAAACTGACACCATGGACACATTTATTGATTCGTCATGGTACTTTTTACGTTATACCGACGCGAAAAATTCCGAGCAATGTTTTGCGAAAAATAAAGTCAATGATTGGATGGAAGTGGACCAATATGTCGGGGGAATTGAGCACGCAATTTTGCATTTGTTGTATTCACGTTTCTTTACTAAAGTATTAAGAGATAGGGGATTAGTTAGTGTCGATGAACCATTTAAGAAGCTGTTAACGCAGGGAATGGTACAAGGTTTAACTTACAAAAATCAGAAAACTGGTAAATATGTTACAGCAGATCAAGTAGTTGCAAAAGATGGTGAATATTTAGAAAGAGAAACAGGAGAAAAGCTTAATTGTTTCTATGAAAAAATGTCTAAATCTAAATATAATGGCGTTGATCCAGAACTTGTATTAGGCAAATATGGAGCAGATACAGCACGAATGTTTATCCTGTTTAAAGCTCCTCCTGAGAAGGACTTAGAATGGGATGATGCGGATGTAGAAGGACAATTTCGCTTTTTAAATCGGGTATGGTTGTTAATAAATGATTATGCAGAAACCCCCCCTACCCCCCTTAAGAAAGGGGGGAGTTTATCCAAAGAAGAAAAGGATTTAAGGAGAGCTATACATACGGCAATTAAAGAGGTTTCTGAGGATTTAGAAGGAGATTATCAGTTTAATACGGCGGTATCTGAATTGATGAAGTTAAGTAACGCACTTAAGGATTCAAAATGTAAAAATTCTGCGGTTTATCAGGAAGGAATTGAAACCTTAATAACCTTATTAGCTCCTTTTGCTCCCCATTTAGCAGAGGAATTATGGCGAATTATTGGTAATACTAAATCTTTAAATCAAGTTGTTTGGCCGAGTGTAGATCAAGAAGCTTTAATTGTGGATGAAATTACTTTAGTAATTCAGGTCATGGGCAAAACTAGAGGTAACATTCAAGTACCAGCAAATGCAACTAAAGAAGAGTTAGAAAAATTTGCCAAAGAATCAGAAATAGGAGCGAGAAACTTAACAGGAAAAGAGATTAAGAAAGTAATTGTTGTCCCCGGAAAACTGGTTAATTTCGTAGTAGGATAAATTTCATCCCCCCTCACCCCCCTTAATAAAGGGGGAATAATCAGATTAAATATTATTTAAAACAATGAGGAAAAAAATATGTTCAATTCACCGAAAGATTGGCAAGGAATGTTTAATGATTTAAACAAGGCATTTAGTGATATAACAGAAAAAGCCACTGAAATTAATCAAAAGTGGAATAATGATCAAAAACCTAGTGAAGAAAAACCTAAAAAAGATGTAGTTTCTAACCATTTATCCAAAGAAGAATTAATGGCTTTTAAAGGATTATGTGCTTTAGAATGTATCACTGAAAGCGAAAAAATGGCCGAATTAATTAAACGATATTTAGTGGAAAAGCGAAATAGTTTATAATAGGGGTAAGATGGGCAATTATTTTAAGAAATTACTTATAAATTACCCATCCTACGATAAATCCGGTTAGATTATAAAATAGTTAAAAATCAGAACAATTATGAGGTAAAATTATGATTCTGAATGAAGAAATAACGATAAAAGTACCCGTGGAAATTGCTGAAGCATATCGCAATTCCACCGAAGAATATCGTCAACAAATGGAATTAAAAATTAGATTTATTTTAGAAGATTCCATTAAAAGCCAAAAAGAAAGAGTAGAAAAACTAAAAAAAACCATGGATTCCATGAGTCAAGAAGCACAACTTAATGGATTAACTCCTGAAATTTTGGAATCTATTTTAAGAGAAGATGAATAAATACAAAGTAATTTTTGATACAAATGTTTTGGTTAGTGCCTCTTTATTTAACAATAGCACACCTCGTCAAGCATTAAATAAAGCTTTGGATAATGATATTATTTTAACTTCCAGTGCTATTTTTATAGAAATTAAAGAAGTATTATTTAGGAAAAAATTTGATCGTTATATAACTAAAGTAAAAAGACAATAATTTATTGATGACTTGACTAGAAACAATATTATTATTGAAGTCGATGAAATTATTACAGAATGTCGAGACCCAAAAGACAATAAATACTTAGAATTAGCCGTTAGTGGCAGAGCAGATTATCTAATCACAGGCGATCAAGATTTGTTAATCTTAAACCCTTGGCGTAATTTAAAAATCATTACTGCTCCTGAATTTTTCTCTCTTAAATAATTAATAAAAAATTCAGTCTTAAACATCTCAAAAAGGCAAAAATTCTTTTAATTTATCTTATAATGATTAGTTATAGCGAAGCAATTTATAATTAAATTATCACCCCATATTTAAGCATAATCAAAATAATTGCTTCTCACAAAAAACCTCTTTGCGCTCTTCTTTGCGCCTTTGCGCCTTTGCGTGAGATAAAATAGAATTAAGGTAAAATATTAAGATTTAGTAACAATTGTAACAAAACTTAACGGAAATTAATATTTAATAATATACCAAATAAACACCGATATGAGAGAATAAAAAATTGGTAAATAAATACCATCATAGTGAGTAAAAAGAGAATTTATGCTTAGTTATAGAGCGAGTGGTATCCTGCTGCATCCGACATCTTTTCCTAGTCGATTTGGTATTGGAGATTTAGGTCAAGCAGCCTACAATTTTATGGATTTTTTAGCCAGAGCAGGACAAAAAGTATGGCAAATATTACCCATTGGACCGACAGGTTTTGCTAATTCACCTTATTTGTCTTATTCGGCATTGGCAGGAAATCCCTTATTAATTAGTCCAGAAAAATTAGTGGAAGAAGGGTTATTATCTGAGGAAGATTTTAATAATTTACCTCATTTTAATCCTGATTTTATTGATTATGATAAGGTAATTGCATATAAAATGCCTTTATTACAAAAGGCCTATGAAAATTTCAAAACAAATGCGACTAAAACCCAAACAGAAGCTTATGAAAAGTTTTGTAGTAGTCATAGTCATTGGTTAGATGATTATACCTTATTTATGGCTTTAAAAGAGGAGCAAAAAGGTTTAAGTTGGTATGAATGGGATAAAAAAATTGCCTTTCGTGATGGGGCAACTTTAGCGATCAAAACAGCGGAATTAGCAGATGAAATTTCCTATCATAAATTCCTCCAGTTTGAGTTTTTTAGACAGTGGAAAGCTCTGAAAAAATATGCTAATGATCGGGGAATACAAATATTTGGTGATATTCCTATTTATGTAGCACACGACAGCGTGGATGTGTGGGCAAATCCCCAATTTTTCTGCATTGACCAAAAAACCGGTAAAGCGACTTTAATGGCTGGTGTACCACCGGATTATTTCAGTGAAACTGGTCAACTTTGGGGCAATCCCGTTTATAATTGGGATGAGTTGAAAAAAACTGATTTTGAATGGTGGGTTCAACGCATTAAAGGGATGTTGGAATATGTTGACTTAATGCGCATTGACCATTTCCGTGGTTTTGAAGCTTATTGGGCAGTACCTCAAGGAGAGAAAACGGCGATTAAGGGTAAGTGGTTGAAAGCTCCCGGGATTCAGTTATTTGAAGCAATTGAGAAAAAATTGGGCAAATTATCTCAAATTATTGCTGAAGATTTGGGCGTTATTACCCCAGAAGTAGAACAATTACGCGATCGCAACAATTTTCCTGGGATGAAAGTGCTGCATTTTGCCTTTGATTCTGGCAGCGATAATACCTTTTTGCCGTTTAATTACCGTAATTCCAACTGTGTTGTTTATACCGGCACGCATGACAATGACACCACGGTAGGTTGGTTTAATAAGCGCAGCTATGATGAACAACAAAGGGTAACTGAATATTTAGGCTGTGTTTGTGACAACGGCATTCATTGGACTTTAATTCGAGTTGCTTTGAACTCCTGTGCGAGTTTGGCAATTTTCCCCTTCCAAGATCCTTTAGGATTAGGAACAGAATGTCGAATGAATACTCCGGGTATTGCTGAAGGAAACTGGGCTTGGCGCTATCGTCCAGAGGCTGCCAATGACGGTTTAGCCGACTACATTAAGTATTTAACCAACCTTTATGGACGTTAATAGTTGATAGTTAATAGTTGATAGTTGATAGTTAATAGTTGATAGTTGATAGTTAATAGTTGATAGTTGAAAGTAGGGGTTAACGGCCGTTAACTCCTACTATATAGCACTCCTAAATAGGTTGTAAAAAATTGTTTTCACCAAACCCTTACTGTAGAGACGTTGCATGCAACGTCTCTACACAACTAACATAGGACTGCTATAGTAGATAATTATTAACTAATCTTCTTGGTTAATTGCTGCATTTTTAAACTTAAAGTTTGCCCAGCTCAATTGTTCAATTACGCTAATATTGCCATCTTCAGCTGCTTTTTTTAAATCCCTTTTTTCGTAAGCATTGGCCATGGCTTCTTCTTTAGAACGAGAACTGGTTTCAAAACATTTTTCTAGGTCATTATAGATACCAACGCGCTTTAATTTGGTGTAATATTGTCGCTCAGTATCTAACAGTTTGGCCATTAATTCCAAATACATTTCATCTTGACAAATTTCCTCTAATATACTCCATTCATCTATTCCTAATAAGGTATTTCCAGTACCTAAATTATCCCGAAAAGTTTCACCAGTTACCTCCCGATAAATGCGGGGTAAACTATCATCAAATTCGTGCTTTTCTTCTAACCAAATTCGCCGAATTTCGCTCAATTCTTCCTGGGTAATTAAAGTAATATCATTGAATTCTTGGGGGGCATTTTGCCTTACTTTTACCTGTGCTTCCAAGACCATTTTTAACCAATATTCCCGCCAATATTTAGTATAGGGGCCAGGAATATTTATTACTTCGGTTTCTCCTTTGACTTCTTTTCCATTTTTATCATAAGCTTTACGTTCAAATAACTCTACTTTCCCGTAAATACGCCGAAAATCACGCTTTGTGCGATCATTTTCAGGGTCTATTTCTTTCCTAATATCTAATAGTGGTTGTAACCATTCTTTTTCCTCATCGTTCTGAATCATCGCAGATAAAGACTTATCTTGATCTACCATGGTACATACCCAACAACCAAACCTAGAATTGCCACAACTGGGCGTAGAAGTATCCACCACTAAAGGACATTCATTATCGGCCGTCGCTCCTCGATACATCGTAAATAAATCTTGATTACTGTATCCCCAAGGATTTTTCCACTGCATCAAATAAAGCCAAACTTCATCAGTGCGCCAATCTTCAATGGGACTATAAACTAAAGAATTTGGTAAACTTGCATTGGGACTTAGGCGATCGCGAACTCGTTTTGCTTCCAATTTTTTCATTCCCGTAGCTCGTCTCACACTTTCCGCTTTTCTAATACCTAAAACTAAAATTGTTTCGTTACAATTTCTAATAACATCGCGAATAAAACGATTAGAAGGATCTATTTTTAAACGTCCGGTACACCAACGAAATTTCCCCCTTGGTGAAGGATATCCTTTCCCGATTAAACCTACCCAAAAACTTTGATCAACTTCGGGAGTTAATAAATGAGGTTTAATCGGCATTTGTTGCTCTTCAGCCGCAATTTTAATTTGTTTCAGGGAATTTTTGACCCAAGCAGAAACAATGGGGTTTTCCACAAGGGTATCCGTGGTAATCACATGAATAATTTTCGTGCGTTTTTCGGGAGGAAGTTGGGAGATCGCATTCCAAATCAACTGCAAAACTGCACTACTATCCTTACCCCCACTGTATCCGATCACCCAAGGGATAGCATCCAGACAGTATAATTCCTGAATTTCCTTAGTTAAAAAATCGATTTCCTCCATCAATTCATCTAAGGTACGAGGTGGAAATAAAGATATTTGACTTTGTGTCATAATTACAGTCTCTCCTGTTAGGTAAATTTATTAATTTCTATGCTTGATTTTTTATATAAATAACAAGTATAATCAAGTTATGCTAGGATTGACAAACCGTTTAAAAGTATAATTGTAGCAGTTAAAATGTCAGAAAGTAATCATCTCTCCCGTAAAGTAATTAATACACTTAATTTTCCAGCTAAAAATAAGCTTTTAAAAAAGCTTGACAAAAAGCAGAAAATATGTTAAGGAATAAGCTAAAAACCTTTGCGCCTTTGCGTCTTTGCGTGAGATAAAAACGACCATATTTATAAGAAATAAATCAAATTATGAGCAATATTTTTGAGAAATATCTAACAGAAAATAACCAAATTTTAGTCCAAAAAACGAACATGGGTGACACGGAAAGTTATCTAGGTGTCGTTAGTTTAAAATGGATTGCTAATCAGGTAAAATATGCCTCGGAATTGCCCTTATTTTCCCAAAAATTAGACAGTCAAAATAACATTATTCGGGAGGCAAAAACGATTGAGGAAATACAGCAAAGACCTTTGGATTGGTCACGTCAGGCAACTTTAGCCCAATATTTGTTGACGCGTAAAACCCATAAATTTCCTGCTTTATTAGTGGTAATTCATCCCACTTGGGTAGATAATCCCAATTCATCTGAATGGGAAAATCAGAGATCGATTAAGTCAAGTTGCAATTTTGAAGGTTTAGACGAGAAAAATAGCGTTGGATGGTTAAATATCCCTGAAAATAGCCAAATTTACGCCTTAGATGGACAACATCGCTTAATGGGCATACAAGGATTAATGGAGTTATTGACAACAGGCCAACTTCCTCGTTATTCTAGGAATAAAAAACCGACGAAAAATGCCCTCAATTTAGCAGATATTATTAATATTAATCAAATTACTCCAGAAACTTTGGCGAATTTACCAGAGGAAAAAATTGGCGTTGAATTTATTCCCGCTGTGAATCAAGGGGAAACGAGAGAGTCAGCAAAACGGAGGATTAGGTCAATTTTCGTTCACGTTAATCAAATGTCGGTTAGTTTAAGTAAAGGTCAATTAGCGATTTTGAATGAGGATAACGGTTTTACGATTTTGGCGCGCAAAATTGCGGTCAATCATCATTTATTTAAAGATAAATCAAGAATCAATTGGGATAGTGCTACGGTGACAACGCAATCGACGGTGTTAACCACTTTACAAGGGTTACAGGAAATGTCAGAGAAGTTTTTACAAGGAAAATTTCCCCACTGGAAACCCACCGATAAGGGGTTGATTCCGATTCGTCCTGACAATGAAGAATTAGACGATGGCTTGGCGCAATTAAATCAATTTTTTGACGGTTTGGCAAGTTTACCAAGTTATCAAAGGTTAGAACAGGGAATCGAGACGGTAAAATTACGACGTTTTAGCCATGACAGGGGAGGAGGAGAAGGTAATCTCTTGTTTAGACCAGTGGGTCAAGTTGCGTTAGCGGCGGCGATCGGTGTGTTAATCTCGAAAAAAGGCTTTAAATTGGGCGAAATTTTCGAGAAATTGGGAAAATATGACGCTGAAGGTGGTTTTAAGGGGATGGAATTCCCTCAATCTCCATGGTATGGCATTTTATATAATCCTAGTCGTCAATGTATCCTCGTTTCTGGCCGAGATTTGGCTAGTAAATTAATGATTTATCTCTTAGGTGGCATGAATGATCAGCTAGAAATCGCCTATTTACGGGAAAGTGTAGCCCAAGCGAGAACTTTTGAAAACCGTTGCATTAGTTTTCAGGGAGAGTTTGTGAAACCCAAGGAGGTTGGACTTCCTGACAGGATTAATTAGCAGGGCATTTTCATTCTCGGAGGTGAAAACGGTGGGGATTTAGGGTATTGGGGGATTGGGGAACTAAAGTGGGGGTGTTAGGGTTTTGGGGAATTGGGGAGAACTGGAATGAAAGCTAACTCCCGCGCCTCCCGCGCCTCCCTATTCTTCTAACTCCCTAACTCCCTAAATCCCTAGAAAAGTAGGGTATTGGGGGATTGGGGGGATTTTTCACTCTCGGATTTGCCATCATAATTAAAAGTCAGAAAATTCTCAATTTGTGGCTATAAATTATCAAAAAAGATTGATTATTCACTGTTTAGGGTTTCTTCTTCAAAATAAAAAATTTAGAATGAAAACACCCTGATTAATTAGTGGGTTTCAGAAATCCGATTTAAAAAAATTGGATTTCTCTTCTTTACATCTAATCAGAAATCAGATTTTTAAGCATAGATAAATTACGATAATCCAAAAAACGGCTAAAAATCGGATTTCTAATCTTTAATTATCTATTAAATATTCGATTTCTCTGGCATTTTCTGGTAATTTACTTGCCTTTTTTCCCTTAGTCATTTCTAGAAAACAGATGACATCTAAGGGTGTTCTAATTAGTTCAACTATCTTACTTTTACCTAACATTAATTTTAAGGTATTAACAGGTATTTCTTTTAATAGCCAACGAGTTAAACGATAAAGGGTTTCTTGATTAGTGAAATCACTTTTTAAGGGAATATTATGTAACTCATGTAAATATTGATAGGATTGTCCATAACGTTGCCATTGTTTTTTTAATTCCTTAATATTTTGTCGGTGTCGATGTTTAATAATTGCGGTTTCTGCAAATTCAATTTGCCAATTTGTTTCCCTTAAAATGCGCCAACAAATATCAGCATCTCCCCCCGTTGTTAAATATGGTCTAAATAATCCTACCTCACGAAAACAGTCTTTTCTAATTGCTAAATTCGCCGTTTGACCATAGGGACAAAATGGGTTTGCTAAAGTTACTTTTTGGGATAAAGTTTCGGTAAATTCGGCATATTTTTCTAAAATAGTATCACCTTCTAAGGCTATTATTTCCCCTACAACTATTCCGATGTCTAATTTTGCCAAGGGTTTTATCAGGTTTTCTAACCAAGTGCGATTTGGTCTGCAATCTCCGTCAGTAAAGGCGATTATTTCAGACTTAGATTGCTTAATACCCTTGTTTCTCGCAGCATAAGAACTTTGAATCTCATTTTCGCTTAAATAAAATAAGGGAAAATTATCTAATTTGGCTTTTTCAGTAAGCCTTTTCAAGATATTTTCTGTGTTATCTTTGCTATTATTATTTACTAACAGATATTCCACTTTTTCAGTGGGATAAGTTTGCTCATACAAACAGTCAATTAAATCTTTAAGATCATTTTCTCCGTTATAAATGGGGATAACTACTGATACTTCTGGTAACATTTTTTTACTGATTAATAATTATGAAAAATTTACTTAAAAAAATCTTATTTTCCTTTGAACTTGTTTTCTTTTAGATAACTGTACAGTTATGGGAGTTTGCACCTATATAATTCAACGCAATGGACTTAAAGTCAAAGAAGACTTAATTTAGTTGATAGTTGATAGTTGATAGTTGATAGTTGATAGTTGACAGTTGATAGTTAATAGTTAATAGTTGACAGTTGATAGTTGATAGTTGACAGTTGACAGTTGACAGTTATTACCTAAAAACCTATTACCTATTACCTATTACCTATTACCTCTTACCTCTTACCTATTACCTATTACCTATTACCTCTTACCTCTTACCTCTTACCTCTTACCTATTACCTATTACCTATTACCTATTACCTAAAAACCTATTACCGCGACTTGGTGCAAGAAGTCTAATCCCTTATGCTGTCAACCTCTGACGTAAGATAAACTCAGCGATCGCCAAATCCATGGGTGTGGTAACTTTTAAATTAGTCTCCTCCCCTTCGACAATTTGCACCGGTAAATTACACTTTTCAAAAAGTGCCGCATCGTCGGTAACTTCCCAACCTAAACTCCGGCCTTGATTGTGGCATTCTTTTAATAATTTTACCTCAAATCCTTGGGGAGTTTGAGCCGCCCACAGTTGACGGCGATCGGGGGTATCCTGTACAATTAAACTATCATCGACTATTTTAATCGTATCTTTAACTGGTACGGCCGCAATTAAACCTTGACAATTTAACAAACTTTCGGCACAGCGATCAAATAATGCTGGTGTCGCCAAACACCGCGCGCCATCATGAATCAAGACCCTGTCGGCCTCACTTGGCAAAGCCTGCAATCCGTTAAAAACCGATTCTTGGCGGGTTTCGCCCCCCAGAATGAAGTTGCAGGGTAAATTTAGGTTTAAATCGCTCACAATAGCCTTAAAGTCGGGGAAATCGCAGGTTTGTCCCATGATACCAACCCACTTAATTGAGCTAGATTTTTCCGCCGCTAACAAGGTCCAAGCTAGAATTGGCCGGTCTAATAACTGTAGCAAAAGTTTATTGCGATCGCTCCCCATGCGTTTACCCATACCAGCAGCCGGAATCAATAAGTGCATAATTAATATATTTTGTTATGTTACTAAGTAATTGTTTTAAATATATTTAATATTAAAATTGACCCTATATCTAAGGTTTATGTCGTAATTATGAAAATATTGTGTCTAGTACCCGGTGGAATTGGAGATCAGCTACTCTTTTTCCCCACTCTTGAAACCCTGAAACAACAGTATCCCCAATCATCCCTTGATGTGATTGTTGAGCCTCGCGCTAAAGTTGCTTATCGAATCTGTAAGTTTGTCCATGAAGTCCTCATCTTTGACTTTAAAGACCGTAACGGTTTAGCTGATTATCTCAATTTGTTGGGAATCATCAAAGATCGCGAATATGACATTGCTGTAACATTAGGCCAACGCTGGACTGTGGGCTTTTTACTCTGGTTAAATGGTATTCCTACCCGGGTGGGTTATCAAAGTCCGTCATCATGGTTTATTTCTAACCCTGTACCCCTGAAAACGGAACAATATGCCGCTTCCATGTACCATGATTTGGTTCGGGGTTTAAATATTAACGCTCCCTGTCCTCCCCTTAGTGTTAAATTGACTAAACAAGATTTGGATTGGGCGATCGCTGAACAAAAAGACCTTGGTGTCAAGGAAAAGGAATATCTGCTCATTCATGGTGGTTCAAGTCAATTAGCGCTACTGAAGGGGATTGATAAAATCTACCCAGTGGAAAAATGGCAAAAAGTTCTCACGGAAATTCAGCAAAAACGCCCCGAGTTACCGATTGTGATGATTCAAGGACCAGAAGATCAGGAATTTATCACTCAATTAAAGTCGGTTTGTCCTACTTTAAAGGTCATTGAACCCTTGGATTTGGCTAAATTGGGCGCATTTATCGCCGGGGCAAAATTGATGTTATGTACAGATTCAGGTCCGATGCACTTATCGGTGGGCGTTGGCACTAAAACCATTGCTTTATTTGGACCGACACAAGCTAACAAATTGTTACCCTCTGATCAAGATCAATATATCGGTATTCAATCCCCTACTGGTAAAATAGGGGATATTGAACCAGAGAAAATTGCGGAACAAGTTTGGCGTGTCTAACATAGCAGTATTTTTAGATCGGGATGGAGTCTTGAATATTGAGGCAGGGTATATTCATCGGGAATCAGATTTACATCTCATTCCTGGTGTTGCTAAAGCAGTCAGAAAACTCAATGATTTGGGGATTTTCTGCTGTTTAGTCTCTAATCAATCAGGACCAGCCCGAAGTTATTACCCAGTCTCCCATGTGGAGGCTTTACATCGTCGTTTGTGTGTTTTATTAGAAGAAGAAGCTGGCGCAGAACTCAACGCCCTTTATTACTGCCCCTATCTCAGTCCGTCTCAGGGTGGTATTAATCCCCAATTTACGGGCTGGAGTGCTTGGCGTAAACCGAATACGGGAATGTTGGTGGCGGCAGCCTGGCAACATGATCTTGACCTCAAGCGTAGTTTTATGGTGGGGGATAAAGCTACGGATATTGACATGGCCCACAATGCCGGTTTGAAGGGCATTTTGGTTAAAACCGGTTACGGTGAAAAGGTGATTCAAGGTGATTATCAACACCATACTAAACCTGATTATATTGCCGCTGATTTGGCGATCGCCGTGGATTGGATTGTTCAAGAAGTAAGAAGCAAGAAGTAAGAAGTTTGACCTTTCCGATGCTCGGATTGAACAAGGAATAAATTTTTTCTGTTCCCCGATGATTGGGGTCCGTAATAAAAATATTCCTCATGTCAAGCTACCGCGGTGTAAGGGTTAACAGTTATTCAGTTAACCCCGAATGTTAACTGATATAGTAATTCCAAATAAAAATTAAACAAAAGTTTTTAGTTTGTTGTTGGACTTTAGTCCTAAGAAGCGCTAAAGCGCAACTACGAACCTATTTTTTAACTGTTCTAATCTTAATTGGAATTACTATAACTTAAATGACTGTCAGTAATTGCCGTTTATTTTTCAACTCTTTCAATTACGATTCAATCAGGTTATTAATATGCAAATTTTTTGGCAAAGTCTGCCTATTTGGTTGCGTTTTTTAATAATATTTCCCTTATTATTTCTCAATGGGTTTTTATTATTCTTACTTTTTAAATACATTGGTTTTTTACTAAATTACTTAATTGTGGCCGCTTTATTGGCTTTTTTATTGAGATTAGCGGTTAGTTTTTTAGTAAATAAAGGAATTAATGAGAAATTAGTTATAGCTGGAGTTAGTTTAATTAGTTTAATTACAATTGTGGTAATTGGTTTTACTTTACTTCCTTTGATTATTCAGCAAGTAGGTAATTTAATTACCGAATTACCAAACTGGATTAATAATGGTACTTTAGCTTTAGAAAAAATCACACAAATTCCCCTAATTAATAATTTAGGAATTGATACCAATGAGATAATTATTAAAACTTCTGCTGCGATAAATAATAGTATTAATTCTTTAGGGACTAAATTTTTAGGCGTAATTCAAGGGACCTTAGATAGTGTAATTAGTACCTTAGTTGTTTTTATATTAACTATTTTCTTTCTGGTGGGAGGTCAAGAATTTTCTGACGGTGTTTTTGACTGGTTTCCTAATCCTTGGAATGACAGAATTAAAGATTATTTGCAGGCCAATTTTAAGGATTATTTTGTTAGTCGTTTAATTTTGGCAGGTCTTTCTAGTTTAGCGCGAGCTCTAGTCTTTATACCTTTAGGTATTCCTTATGCTATTACTTTAGCTTTTGGTTTGGGAATTGCTAGTTTTATTCCGTTTGCGACTTCCACTATTACTTTATTAATTACTATTTTATTATCTTTAAATAGTGTAATTATTGGGGTTAAATTTTTTGTGGGTGCTTTAATTATTGAGCAAATTACTGATAATTTAATTGCCCCTAAAATTATCGCTGATAAAATTGGACTTAACCCAATTTGGATTATTATTTCTATCTTTTTAGGCGCAAAAATTGGCGGTTTTGTGGGTTTATTAATTGCTGTACCAGTGGCCAGTGTTATTAAACGCATTGCTGAGGATATTAAAAATAAAAATTAATCATTATTTATGATCAATTGTTGTAAATAGTTAAGCCATTTTACCGCTAATTCTATTTCAGTAAAGGGAATTTTAATTACTTTTTCTGCTAAGGTAAACTCAATTTCCGGCTTTCCTTTCTCGGGAAGATTATCTAAATTAATCGATTTTTCATTTACTAAAACTGTCATAGAAATAACATTTTCTAAAGCAAAAGTTTCGCTATTAATGATACCTTTACGAGTCGGTTTTCCCCAAGTAATTTGCCGATTTTTTAAGCCTAAAACTGCGTAAATATCATATTTTGCTTTGTCAAAATTAGCCGCCCATTTTTCATAAACTTGGATTTTTTGATATTCATTCCAACCCATCCAAGTTAACCCAAAAAAGATCATCAATAAAACTGACCAAAATAAACCGCGTTCCATATATTACCATTAATAATTAACCATTATCTATTAGGGAGATTTTCATTATCTGAGCTATTTTTTTACCCTAATCGCTTCCGTTTTCACCGTCAAGCGTTATGATCTAAGATAACACTATTTGTCCATTAACTTAATATAAATTGGAACTATCTATGACATCTTATGCAACTTCTAATGCGAGAGCAGAAATCAGCGAATTACGTCGTTTAAAAACCTTGTTACCCCCTGAGTTGCAAAGTTGGGTTATGATTGAAGGAACAACCGAAGTTAACCCTCCTTTAATTCGTTGTGAAGAACTAGGACGCGATGAAATAGAAATACAAATTGACTTGGCTAAGTGGGAAAATTTGGCTTTGGACCAACGTAATTTATTATTGTGGCACGAAGTGTCCCGCATTCAAAATGACACCATCCCACGGGAAGGTTGGGAAATGGCAGCTTTAGCCATTGGTTTAGGTGGCGCTGTGGGTGAGCTTTGGGTACAGGATGGCTTATTATTATTATTGGCCTTAACTTTGTGTGGTGTTTCGGGTTATCGTTTATGGCAAAAAAATAACAGCGAAAAATTTATTCGCGAGTCTTTAGAAGCTGATGAAAAAGCGATTCAATTAGCGACTCGTTTCGGTTATTCTGTACCTAATGCTTATAAAAGTTTGGGAAGTGCGTTAAAAACTTTAATCGAACAAACTCCTAATAAACGTCAGAAAAAAAGATATGAAGAACGTTTACAAGCATTAAGAAGAAGTGCGACAAAAGCTAAGGCAAAAATGCAATCTGAAACCGAAAATAGACCTCCCATTGGGTAAACTCTATTTAATTTTTATATACCCTCACCCCCTAACCCCCTCATCCCAAAGGGAGAGGGGGAAAGAGAGGTAAAATGTCAATTAAAAATGCTATAAAAATGTGAAACTCTTATCTCTTAATAATCCTAAGCATTACCCACCCTACTTTATAATAAGTTGTCAATGAATCAAACAAGAAGCACATTAAATAGATAGCCAATGCCAACAATTCCTAGGGTAACTATAGCAATGAAAATAGCGAGGAGTTTAGGGGAAAGTACCTTTCTGAGAATCACCATTTCAGGAAGTGATAAAGCTGTAACCGCCATCGTAAATGCTAAAACTGTCCCCATGGGCATTCCTTTGTTGACTAAGGCTTCTGTAATTGGCATAACTCCAGCAATATTGGCATAAAGCGGAACTCCAATTATAACCGCAATTGGTACAGCTAAAGGATTGTTTACACCTGCCCACTGAGTGACTAAGGTTGTGGGAACATAGCCATGAACTCCCGCTCCAATGGCAATACCAATCACCACATATAGCCAAACTGATTTGACAATCTCGCTAGACTGAAACCATCCTTGTTCAAATCTTTCTTTCCAAGGGACAGAAATTACTTCCAATTCATCTTCTTCTGAATGTTCTTGATGAGATTTTTGGAATTGCCACACAAAAGGTTCAACCCATTTTTCAAGTTTAAGTAGCCCGATAATATAACCGGATAATATGGCTAAAATAACACCAAAACTGATATAAATTAACATCACTTTGAAGCCAAATAATCCCAATAATAAGATCATGGCCACTTCATTCACCATGGGTGCAGAAATTAAATAAGAAAATGTCACCCCTAAAGGAATTCCTGCTTCCAAAAATCCGATAAATAAAGGAACAGCAGAACAAGAACAGAAAGGCGTAATGATTCCCACCATCGCTGCTAAAATATTTCCTACTAAGGTTCGTTTACCTTGTAACCAATACCGAACTTTCTCCGGCTGCATAAAGTCTTGAAGTGTACCCACAATGAAACTGATGACCAGAACTAAGGTCAAAATTTTCGGTACATCGTAGAAAAAAAAGTGTAAACTCGCTCCCAAATGAGAGTCTATCGGTAGTCTCAAGACGCGAGTTACAATTTGAATGGCTAACCAATTAAATGGATAAAACGGATCAAACATGATGTTTTCTCCCTAAATTGTGTTTTTATCCCTGTAAAAGAGATTTGATTCGATCTGAGGTAATTACTTGTCCTTTGCTAAGTATTTTGTTGTTTACAGCAAGTGCAGGTGTGGATAAGATACCGCGTTGCGCAATTTCCACCGGATCAGTGATGTGTAAAACTTCGGCATCAAGATTAAGGGAGGCGATCGCCTCTTTGGCATTTGCTTCTAACTGCTGACATTTTTTACAGCCCGTTCCAAAAATTTCAACTTTAATCGTATTCATATTTAATTCCTCAAAAGTTTAATTGATTAGGAGAGAGACTCAATTATTTGTTTAAACTAAAGTGATAAATTGCCTGATTTCGCTTTGGAAAAATCGATTTATTGCTCATTATTTGAGGCTTCTTTTCCTATTTATAAAATATTATATCAAAAAAAAACTTATATATCAACTTTTTTTGATATATAAAAAAAAGACAATGGTAACAAAGTTTGGTGATGATTCTCAATAATTAGTGAGGGTACTTTTAAGAGTTTTACCATCAATAGCTAAAGTATCTAACTTTTTGTCTAAAGGATTTATTTCTGATGTCCATTCTTGACATATAGCGGCTAAATCTTGCCAATTTACTCCCATAATTACTCTTCTAATTGTGGCATAAGAAGGTAATCTTTTCTCGACTATATTCAATTCTGTTATTAGACTTTGACTATTTTGTCTGATAAAAGTTCTCAGTTGTTTATAGTTGAGACAACCTAGCATTAAGCCTAAAATTACCAGAGTTAAAACCAGATAAAGCGGATGTCTTCTACCTTGGCTTCTGCGAAAATCTTTGACTTTTTTCAGTTTTTCTCTGAGAATTAATAACATATTTTTCAAAAAATAAAGGCTATTTTTTTCTATTTTACTAGAAGAAGATCGCCTTTTATTTTCTTTTTTACCCCCCGAGAATGAAAACACCCTGCCTTTCAAGGGAATGAAAATAAAAATATTCCTTATGTCAAGCTACAGACCTAAAGGGCTGTAGTAACTGTTAACTGTTAACTGATAACTGATAACTGAAATGACACTTCCGCCAGCGTTGACATAATTTACTACCAATTTTCTTAAATCAAGACTATAAGACATAAATAAGTAGAATAATGAATAATTTTTTTCTTCTCTAATTTTACCAGACTCTGTTCTCTTTTAAATTGGAATTACTATGTATTTTCTCTAAGAGTTTCGCAAGAGGTCTATTCTTGTTCTTCCGATTTGAGCAATTCTGGCAGGCATTGAACAAGAAATGATTTTTTTCCATTGACAAAAGAGGGCCTCTTAACCCAATTTCTTTGGTAATCGGAGAAGAAATCAGACTTTACATTGAGGCCAAAATTAACACGATTGTTCCAGTCGGGAACAAAAAAAAGAAGTAGTTACCAACTTGATTATAAATAATAGGGGGAACGGCCGACCACCTAAAATGACCTAAAACCCTTATAATACCTTTCAATTGTGATTAATACTCTCCTTGTACTTAAGTATTTTCCTATTTAAACTAAGAAAATTGTGACAAATTTCCGCAAAAATACTGATGGTTGTCAAGGAGTTTAAATACTAAAATTAAGCTATCAATTAATTTATTTATGACCCCAAATAGGGTGAAATTTTATGCTAACTTTTAGTAATACTAATCTGATCACAATTCTTGATAATTGGTATGCTACACCATATCCCTCAAGTATTGAGATTTCGGGTTTAACTCAAAACATTAACTCCCTCAAGATTACTCTTCATGGCCTCAGTCACACACATCCAGATGATATAGATATTTTGCTGGTGGGGCCGACCGGAGTTAAGACAATCCTCATGTCGGACGTTGGTGGAGACTATAATAACCCGATCCAGAACCTTGAACTTACTTTCTCTGCGACAGCATCCCAATTTTTACCAGATAGCGGTTTAATTAGTACAGGCACTTACTCACCCACTAATATTGGCACAGGTGATACCTTTTCGACTCCGGCACCCACAGGTCCTTACAGCACCGATTTAACTCTTTTCAAGGGTACTAACCCCAATGGTATTTGGAGTCTCTATGTGATGGATGATACGGGCAATGATTCTGGTAATATTGCCCAGGGGTGGTCACTGGAATTTATAGCCAATCCAGGAAGTCTAATTACAGGAGATGAGCAGGATAATGATCTTCTTGGGACAAGTGGGGATGATACTCTCCAAGGTTTAGCCGGAAACGACACCCTCAATGGTGGTGATGATATTGATACCTTAATTGGTGGATTGGGTAATGATGTTTATAGAGTTGATACTACTACTGATACCATTACCGAAAACCTCAATGAAGGAACTGATACGGTTGAAAGTTCAGTTACTTATACCTTGGGTAGTAACCTCGAAAACCTAGTTTTAACTGGTACAACTAATATTAATGGTACAGGTAACGACTTATCCAACGTGATCACCGGCAATAGTGGTAATAATATCCTTAACGGTGGTAAAGGTAACGATACCCTGATCGGTGGTGATGGTAATGATGTTTATATTTTGAATCCGAAGAATAAAGACGATTTGCTCTGGCGCAATCAGACCACCGGACAAGTAAGATATTGGTACATGGACACTACCACGAGGCTTGCTGATGTTAGTGTGGCTACAGTTAGTACACCTTGGAATTTAGTTGGTACAGGAGATTTTAATCAAGACGGTAAAGACGATTTGCTCTGGCGTCATCAGACCACCGGACAAGTAAGATATTGGTACATGGACAATACCACGCTGCTTGCTGATGTTAGTGTGGCTACAGTTAGTACACCTTGGAATTTAATTGGTACAGGAGATTTTAATCAAGACGGTAAAGACGATTTGCTCTGGCGTCATCAGACCACCGGACAAGTAAGATATTGGTATATGGACAATACCACGAGGCTTGCTGATGTTAGTGTGGCTACAGTTAGTACACCTTGGAATTTAATTGGTACGGGAGATTTTAATCAAGACGGTAAAGACGATTTGCTCTGGCATCATCAGACCACAGGGGAAGTAAGATATTGGTACATGAACAATACCACGAAGCTTGGTGAGGTTAGTGTGGCTAACGTTGGTACAGCTTGGGAGGTGATTGGTACAGGGGATTTTAATCAAGACGGTAAAGACGATTTGTCCGGACGCAATCGGACCACAGGGGAAGTAAGATATTGGTACATGGACAATACCACGAGGCTTGCTGAGGTTAGTGTGGCTACAGTTCGTACAGCTTGGGATTTAGTTAGTACGGGAGATTTCAGCAATACAAGTACGATTATCGAAAATGACAACGGAGGTACTGATACGGTTGAAAGTTCAGTTAATTATACCTTGGCTCCTAATCTTGAAAACCTTACCCTCACTGGTACAACTGCTATTAACGGTACAGGAAATGAACTCAATAACACCATTATTGGTAACACCGCCAATAATGTCTTAAAGGGTGGTTTAGGTGCTGATACCCTCAATGGTGGTAGTGGTGATGATCTTCTTTTTGGTGGTGAAGGCAATGATACTTTGACGGGAGGAACAGGGTTAGATAAATTCTATTTTAGTGACGTTACCAACTTTAGTTCTCTCGGTGTCGATACCTTAACTAATTTTGCCACCTCGGTGGATAAATTGGTTTTATCTAAAACGCTGTTTACTTCCGTGGGTGATAGTTTAATTGCCAGTGAACTTGCTACGATTACTGCTTCAAGTGATACTGAACTCGGTGTCGCTGGTAATAGTAGCGCTTTTATTGTTTACAATAGCACTACGGGCAATCTCTTTTATAACCCCGATGGTTCAACGGCGGGCTTAATCAATGGTGGTCATTTTGCTACCCTCAGCAATAAACCGATTCTGACTCTTACTGATTTTGAAGTCATATAGAGGAAGTTGGGTTGAAGAAACTAAACTCGATCCCTGAGTCTGTAGATTGACGACAATCCGCCTCCCTTGGCGATCGCCATTGGCAACACTGTTGGTGATACCTTATTTTTCTTATATCTTCTCCGTTATATCGCAGGGTGTTTTCATTCTCAGGTATTATTTTAAAATAAAAGGCGATTTTCTTCTAGTAAAATAGAAAAAAATCGCCTTTATTTTTTGAAAAATATGTTATTAATTCTCAGAGAAAAACTGAAAAAAGTCAAAGATTTTCGCAGAAGCCAAGGTAGAAGACATCCGCTTTATCTGGTTTTATAGTAATTCCAATTAAGATTAGAATAGTTAAAAAATAGGTTCGTTGTTGCGCTTTAGCGCTTCTTAGGACTAAAGTTTAACAACAAACTAAAAACTTTTGTTTAATTTTTATTTGGAATTACAATAACTCTGGTAATTTTAGGTTTAATGCTAGGTTGTTTCAACTATAAATAACTGAGAAAATTTGTCAGACAAAATAGTCAAATTTTGATAACAGAATTGAATATAGTCGAGAAAAGATTACCTTCTTATGCCACAATTAGAAGAGTAATTAGGGCTTGCTGAAAACACATAAAAAGCATTACTAATCAAAGAGTTACGGTTCAAAAAATTTTTTGGAAAAGGCCACGATTTGGCCTTAAAATAGAAAAAACCTTACATTCAAATCAAAAAGGTTTATAGAAAAAATAAACAACGTGTAGTGGAAGGAGAGGAATTAGGTTTCAAAATTGAAGCCAACCTTTCAGCTGACAATGATTGGGTAAAAATGGCCAAATTAGTACCTTGGTCAGAATTTGAAGCT
>JAABRE010000056.1 GCA_011391125.1 Synechococcales cyanobacterium S06 | reverse complement strand
TTTATTCTTTAGTTCTTGATATTTCATTATTTTCGATAAATAATTACGTTTTTTGACATTATATCATTTTTTCTCTCACAGTTTCGCAAGAGGTCTAATGAAAATGCGATAATTAATTATCATTTATAGCGATCCTAAATTAGTTGTAAAAAATTGTTTTCACGAAACCCTTACTGTAGAGACGTTGCATGCAACGTCTCTACACAACTATATATGATTGTCATATTAAATCAATGTTCCAATTTGATTGTTGGATTTTGGTGTCTAATAAGCGGTAATCTCTGGCCATTCTATCTATTTGACTTTGTAATTCACTAATATTAACTGTGCTAAAAGATTTAATTTCTGTACGACTATATCGATCGCTTCGAAGGGAGGCATTTTCGATTAAAGAATTATAGACACTTTTTCTGAGTAAAAGACCATCTTTTAAAGCCAAAGCATCAGCAATGGTCATATTTTCGTCTAAATTGGTTAGGGAATTTGTCTTATTAATTTGTTTAATTAAATTAGTAAGTTCATTAATTGTTGTCTCTAATTCTCCTAAAAGTTGCTCCGGTTTTTCGTCGGGAGTTTCTCCTTCTTGGACCTGGGCATTTCTAATTAATCTTAATCTTAATTGCTCGATTTTTTTCTGACAATCTGCTCGTAAAATTAAAGCTTCTGCTAGTTTCATTAGTTATGATAGCCTTTTTAGTTGATATTTTGCCTCTTTTTTCCCCCTCTCCCTTTGGGAAGAGGGGGGTTGGGGGGTGAGGGTATCTAACAGTAAGGTGGACATTGCCCACCCTACCAACTATTAATTAAACAGGAGTAGCGGTTTGTTGTTTGAGATAATCAGGTAAGGAGTTGCGGAGGCGATCGCCATACAACGCCAAAGCATTTCCACTTAATAACAAGTCTAAATGTTCGCGATCATAATCAATGACGGTAGCTGCATCTTTGACGCAACCTTTTAAAACACCATCCCAGTGGCCATAGTCACCGGAGAAACAAGCCAAACGTTTGCCGACTTCGCCCATGGCCGTGTGCATATAACCAGGACCTGGATCATCGGATTCAAAGGAAACGAAAATTTGACCACGTTCAAAGTATTCTAAGGGATCGCGGTGACGGAGGTTATAATGTTCATACAGGGTTGCATCATCAATTTTGGCGGGATCATGTTTGGCATTCCAAAGCAAGTCAAACATATTTTTCGCTTTACCGATGATGTTGAGATTATCCTGACCGCCTCTTTCTTGAATCATCAATTTAGTGAATTCCATCAAAGAAGGACGGTAGGGGTTTTTCGGATCAAAGTCACGAACGCGTTTTTCCCAATGTTCATGGAAAGCGTGAGCTAAATCAGGAACCCAACCGCAACCACCTTCGAGGAAACCGACTCTTAAAGTGGGGAATTCCTCGAATGCGCCATCAAAAACCATGCGGGCCATCGCCAACTGTTGTTGATTACGTTGAACGAAAATGTGGGTTAAAACAAAGGTTTCCATGTGATCGGAAATTCCACCCACCATACCTGAACCAGGACCACCATGAATACCTAAACCAATATTGAGGTCAACAGCAGCTTTTAAAATGGGGCGAAAATCAGGGTGAGAAATCGCTTTACAGGTGCGGATTTCGGGGAATGCGTCAGGTGCTGCAGGGTGAGGAACTGGTAAATTAGGAGCAACTGCCACACTAATCATACCTAATTCGTTCACACAGCGATACATTTCTTTGACAGCTTCTTCCACATCCTGTAAAGGAATAACACCAATGGGTTTTAAACGGTTATCATAACCTTTGCAATCGTCGGCCATGTAATTGTTATAAGCTTTACAGAGCGCAACTGCGAAGTCTTTGTCTAAAATACTAGAGAAGATTAAATTTAAAGTACCGTAAATAGTGTGAACGTCAACACCTTCTTGATCCATGTGTTCAATACGCACTTTGTTGAACATTGCACCCAGAGTTGTATCAGGATGAAGGTTACGGAAACCACCTTTACCTAAACCTTGGGGTTGGGGAAACATCCGCAAAAAGTCATTTTTACCGGTAGCGGGGTTAAAATCAATTACTTTTGCACGTTGATCTCCTAAACTGTCGATCACTAAACCAAGGCGATCGCGATATTCGGGTTCAAGATAATCCCGTAAAATAAGGGGATTTTCCAATTTATGGGCATCAGCATCAATAACTTTTAAACCTTGATACATTATTACTCCTGTTTATTTTGATAGAAAGTGTAGCAAATTTTTGGCAAAATTACTTGTTAACGATTAAATGATTTAGTGATTTTATAAGGTGGGCAATTCATTTTAACTTTTCTCAGTTTAAATTAAATCTGAAAAAAGATGTCGTGATTTTATAAGGTGGGCAATTTAGGTTAACTTTTCTCAGTTTAAATTAAATGTGAGAAAATTGCCCACCCTACTTAGCTTGCCATAATTGACGGAAACCGAGCCAATTTTCAAAAGACCAGGACAATGAAGCTAAAATCATAATCCCACTGGGATATTTTTTGAAAGCTGGTTCATTTTTTTCCCAGATTAAATGACCACTGACGGGAACAGTTAGGGTTAAAAAGAGACAAATCGCACTTAAACGCCAATCATAGAATAACAAAAATAGGCCAGTAATGCCAATAACTACGGTTAAATGGTGCAACATGACGTTAATGGGGTGTTGATGAGAAGCGATAAAATGTGCTTTTGCTTCGTGAAAATAGGTGTTAAAGTTGTCCATAATTGCTGAGTTTTAAGTTGATAATCAAGAATTACCGTGTTTTGATTGAGACGATTTTATTATAATCAATAATTATTTTGTAGTCAGATAAAAGGGTTAAATTTTTTGACTCGGCTCAATATTTCTTAATATTATGACAATCCGATGTTTTTTTGTATAATTGCGAGTGAACATTAAAATGTTAAAAAAAATATGTCTAAAACATTAATTGGCGTTATTTTCGGTACTATTTTGCTGATAGTTCAAGTTTTTATTGGTAGCACAAAAGCACTGGAGTTGGATGAAGCTATCCGAACAGTAAAATTAAATAGCCAAGGTGATACTATAGTCCTTAGCTTACAACAAGTGCAACAAGGTAAGCGCTTATTTAATTACGCTTGTGCTCAATGTCATGCTGGTGGAGTGACTAAAACTAACCAAAACGTTGGACTTGAACCAGAAGTGTTAGCAGGGGCCACTCCTCCCCGAGATAGTATTGAAGGATTAGTGGACTATATGAAAAATCCTACTACCTATGATGGTGAAACGGACATATCTGAAATACACCCCAGCATTAAGAGTGCAGATATTTTCACGCAAATGAGAAACCTGACGGAGGATGATTTGCAGGCGATCGCTGGACATATTCTTCTACAGCCTAAAATTCAGGGTGCTAGATGGGGTGGTGGTAAGATTTATTATTAACCTTTTACATTAGAGGTGGGCAATTTAGGTTAACTTTTTTCAGTTTAAATTAAATCGGAAAAAAGATTTAGTGATTTTATTAGATAGGCAATTCATTTTAACTTTTTTCAGTTTAAATTAAATCGGAAAAAATTGCCCACCCTACCGAATTAATCTTATTCTGGAATATAGCCTAAAGCTCGCAATTGTGCTTCTAATTTATCAGCGCGTTGCTTTTCTTGACTGGCTAATTCGGCAAACCATAATAACAATTGATGATCACGATTCCACCATCTTAACCAAGGACCGTTTCTTTGTTGTCTTGTACCTTCCCAAATTCCTAAATAAAGGTTAAGTTCAGGTATTAAATAACGGACATTTTCATCGGGTTTTTGTAATTGATAATTACCCGTTTGATCGAGTTGATAAACTTCGATTATATTTTGATTAGGGTCAAATATAACATAGTTTTGAACTTGCAAAATTTGCTCATAAAAAAACCATTTTCCGGGGGGATAAGTTTGTTTAATGGAATATTCACCCCCTTCTGTTTCCGAGAGAAATTCCATGACAATTAAGGGTTTTTCACCTTGTAAATTAGGGGTGTAGCTACGAATTATTTGCTCTCTAGGCACGGTTATTTTCGCTATATAAGCCCAATCGGGAGCTTTTACCGCAAATTTGTCCTTTATCATGGCACAAAGCCCGTAATTCGTGGTTATTAGCGAATTGTTAGGTACGTCTAATCCATCACTTAAAGCTGCTGCCAACAGGGGTTGATTAATATTATCTACAGGGTCATCAGGTAAGATAAAATCGTCGGGTAATTTTACCCAAGTTATTTGATAATCAAGAATGGCCGTCATAATTTTTATTGAGGCAATTTTATTACCTTTTTATTATAATCAATAATTATTTGTGTAAGTTTTGATAAAATTCTTAATTAATCTATAAAAAGTACCTAAGATTTTGGGAGGGTTTATCAATTAATAATGATGTATCCGAATCGCGATGGGGGGGAAGTTTTAGAAAACGCTATAATATAAATCTGCCTAAAAAAGGAGTTAAATATGGAAACTATCACCATAAAAGTTGATCCCGAAGTCGCCCAATTTTATCAAAAAGTAACCCCAATAAAACGTCAACAAATTGAAAATTTATTTAATAATTGGTTGAGAACAATTATTCAAGAACGTTCCCTTGATGAAATAATTTCAGATCTGCAACATGAAGCTTTAGCAAACGGATTAACTCAAGAAATATTAGATAATATTATCAAAAATGGTTAAATTAAGATTTGTAATTGATACGAATATATTAGTAAGTAGGGTTTGCTGAATAAATGGCTGGTGAGGGCGAGTTGATAGTTGATAGTTGATAGTTGATAGTTTGACCGGGTCTTTTGACGAGCAAAAATCTTGATTAATCCCAGTAAATGTAAGGTTTTTTACTATTATTTGTTGAATTCCTTGCACTTAAATCAAGTCCCACCAACTTGAAAGTATTGATATACATGGCTTTGTGCTTTTTTCAGTAAACCCTAAGTAGTATTCTAATAGCTTCATCTCCACCAGATTATGCTTTAAAAAAAGCAAGAAGTTTAGGTGATATTTTATTATCAGAAACCACTTTTCAAGAATTACAAGAAATTCTTTATCGTCCTAAATTTGATAAATATGTATCACTAATAACTCGTACTGAATTTATTACTAAAATAAAGCTAGAATGTAAGTTAATTAATATTATTGAAAATGTCAAAGTGTGCCGGGATGCTAAAGATGATAAATTTATTGAAGTAGCTTTTAATGGTAAAGCTGATTTTATTATTACTGGAGACAAAGATTTATTAGTATTAAATCCTTTTAAAAATATCGAGATTATTACTGTGAATGATTTTTTAACTAGGTTTAATTAAAGATTAAATCAGTTAATTGCTGCTACTTAATCAATCATTGTTTGATTTGCTATTAAAAATTATGAATTATAAAAGTTAATTTTCATAATCCATAATTCCTAAATTTATTTCGCTGTTTTTTCCTTATGTTCCTTCATCGACTCGACAAATTTGGCAAATAAATAATCTGCATCGTGGGGACCCGGACTGGCTTCGGGGTGGTATTGTACAGAAAAGAATGGTAAAGTTTTGTGTTTTAAACCTGCGACAGTGCGATCATTTAGGTTAAGATGGGTTATCTCCACATCCGCTCCCAAAGACTCCTCTGTGATGGCAAAACCGTGATTTTGACTGGTAATTTCCACTTGTTGTTGGCTTAAACCAGTGGGTTGATTGAGTCCCCGATGTCCAAATTTTAGTTTGAATGTTTCCGCACCTAAAGACAAACCTAAAATTTGGTGTCCCATACAAATGCCAAAAGTGGGTAATTTTGCCTTTAAAATAGCTTCAGTGGTGGTAATACCTTCTGTCACCGCTGCTGGATCTCCAGGACCATTAGACAGGAAAATACCATCAGGATTATACTTTAAAATTTCCTCGGCGGGAGTGGAAGCAGGGACAACAATGACTTTACAGCCATAACTGGCCAAACGTTTCAAAATGTTGCGTTTGACTCCAAAATCGATCGCCACGACGGTTAAATTTTCCCCTTGAAGTTGCTCAGTTTTGGGGCTAAATTCCCAATGTTCATCGGTGGTTTCGGACCATTCATAAACATTTTTCGTGGTGACTTCCTTAACCAAGTTTAAACCGGCCATTTTGGGAGCAGCTTGCACCTTCATCAGTAACTGTTCTGGTTCAAGAATTTCCGTGGAAATTGCCCCATTCATCGCACCAGAAACCCGAATTTTGCGGGTTAAATCTCTGGTATCAATTCCATAAATCCCCGGAATTTTGTGTTGTGTCAAATAGTCAGGTAATGATTGGGTAGAACGCCAATTACTTGGTCTTTTAGGAATATTGCGCGCAATGACACCTTTAACGTGGGGAAAGGCGGATTCATCATCATCAGGATTAACACCCACATTACCTAATTCGGGATAGGTGAAAATAACAATTTGACCAGAATAACTAGGGTCCGTTAAAACTTCTTGATAACCACTCATTCCCGTGTTAAAGACTACCTCACCAATGGTAGTACCGATCGCACCAAATGACCAACCTTGATAGGAAGTTCCATCTTCGAGGATTAAAAGAGCGGGGGAAAGTTGATCAATATTCATGAAAAATACAATTTAATGGTAACTATCAAATAGGATTTTAGCAGTTATTGTCTAAGGCAAGACGGTTATTTGGTTAAAGTTTGTTGATAATTGAGAGTTGAGAGTTATCAGTTAAGATTTGATTTTTCGCCTTCTAAAAGTTGAATTTCCTCAAGTAAAATAGCGGTTTGATGAAGGGGTTTTTCGGTGGTGGATTTAACAGTTAAAAAAGCAGTTATTCCCTTGTCGTAATTAGAGGCGATCGCCAATAAAGCTCCTCCTAAAATAGAAAGAGGAAAAGGCAAAGCAAAACCCTTTAACCATTGAAAAAACTGAACCAAAGCAAACAATAAAAATACAGTTAATAACCAAAATCTCATATTTAGTTGATAGTTATTAGTTATTAAGTAGGTGGTTACAATTAAACGTAAAAATGCAAAAGTATCTTTTGACTTCGGAATTAAGTCTAAGAGCGCTAAAGCGCAACTACGAACCTTTATTCATTGATCTTTTATTTATGACTACCTACTTACTTGAAAAAGAGCAGGCAAAATGCCTACTCTACGGGGAAAAAAATTAGACAGTAGCAGCTACTTTAGCGCTTGCAGCAGTAATATATTCATAGCTTTCGCGCATTTTGAGGCCGACCAAAACTTGGAATAAACCAGTACCATTGTTTGTACCGGGGTAATCCTTATGTTTGAGTAATAACTCAGTCATTTCACCATAGAACTTAGTTCCGGTTTTACTGAGGTGACTTTCAACATAGATCATTTCTTCGAGGTTATCAAATTGACCGTCGATTTCTAAAATGGAGACTTCATGGCCATAGTAGTTGTCAGGACCATAGTACATTTTGATACCGGGGTAAGTACAGGTCAACTTACGGCCACAGGGTCTCCAGTCAATGGTAGAACCTTCATCGAATAAATAAACAGGTTGGAAACCGTCGATACCTTCTTTTTGAATTAAGCGAACTCGTAAAAGAGGACTTTGCTTATCTTCGACTAATTGAGTGGGTAAAACCTGAATTACCACATCAGCAAACTCTCTTTGGGGTTCGATGTAGGCGCTAAAATCTGGTTTTCTAGCATTAATAGAAGCGAGAACATCCTCATAGGTATGACCTCTTTCGGCCATATCACGCTGAATTTTCCAATTAATTTTAACTTCATCGGAAATATCGAGATAAACGCTGAAATCGAGCAAAGAACGAACTCTTTCATCAAAAAGAGGATGTAAGCCTTCAACCACAATCACCTTATTGGGTTCGATCCTTTCGGCTGGATCTAGCATACCGGTTTCGTGATTGTAGATCGGTTTATCAATAGCTTGACCATTTTTAAGGGCTTTAATTTGCTCATACATGAGGTCAAAATTGTTAGCTCTAGGATCAAGTGCAGTAACACCTGCTTCCTTTCTACCTTTACGGTCAAGACTATGATAGTCATCAAGACAGATAACCGTCATGAATTCTTCGCCGAATAGATCGATGAGACGACGTAAAAAAGTAGATTTACCACAACCGGAATCACCGGCCACACCAATAATAACCACACGGTCTAGCTGATTGCTCATAGCTTCCCTCTTATTTAAAAAATCGTTTCTTAACAAATATCATATTATCTAAGCAAGCTAATGTTTTATTTAATTACCTTTTTGGCCGATTACCAAAAAAGAAACAAAATCAAGAGCCGGCCAAGGTTAAATAAATTAAACTCAAAGAAATATCGAGTCTAATTAAGTTAACAGCATCTTACCACCTGCGAAATCCCTTCACAAGGTTTTTAAGTAGCTAGGTAAAATTCTTGATCTATTTTTGTAGGGGTCAACGGCCGTTGACCCCTACGAGGGGGCTGTATTAATTTTTTAATCAATCGACTGTCAACTATTAGAGAGTAACCTCTCAATGGTAGGCTAAATAAAAGCAATCTTTAGATACAGAGTCAAATACTCAGGGTGAATGACTGATAAGTTTAAACACTTAATAGTATAAAGACTCAAATTTTAACTAAAGATTTTTGAGTTAAATGCTTTAAATTTAAGTTGGGAGATATTGAAATAATGACAGGTTTAAACCCAGCGGTAAGTCTTACCAATAACACCGGATATGGCAACCGTGCTTTTGTTTATGAAGTCAAAGGATTAAGTCAAAATCTGGAAACTGACAGATTAGGCTTTCCCATTCGTCGTAGTGGTAGTATTTTCATTACTGTAGCCTACGATCGCATGAATGATGAAATGCGTAGAATTTCCCGCTTAGGTGGCAAAATCGTTAATATTACACCTTTAAATGAGTTTACTGCTCCCGTACCCGCTGCGGCAGTTAGTCAACCTGCACCCCAAGAAGTAAAAGCCAGTCAACCCAAGGCCGAAAAACACGAAGTAAAAGTTCCCGTTAACCTTTACAAACCGAAAAACCCTTACATTGGTAAGTGTTTAGATAACTATGAATTAGTTGCTGAAGGTGGTTCTGGAACCGTACGTCATTTAACTTTCGATCTTTCTGAAGGTAATTTACACTACTTAGAAGGTCAAAGTATTGGTATTATCCCCCCTGGTCAAGACAAAGACGGCAAACCCCATAAACTGAGATTATACTCGATCGCCTCCACTCGTCACGGTGACTGTCTTGACGACAAAACTGTTTCCCTTTGTGTTCGTCAACTAGAATATAAAAACGAACAAGGAGAAACCGTTTACGGAGTTTGTTCAACCCACCTTTGTAACCTAGAAGTCGGCGCTGACGTAGCCATCACCGGTCCCGTGGGCAAAGAAATGCTGCTACCTGCGGATGAAGACGCAACCATCATCATGTTAGCAACGGGTACAGGTATTGCTCCTTTCCGCGCTTTCTTGTGGCGTATGTTCAAAGAAAGAGAGCAAAACCCTGATTACCAGTTTAAAGGATTAGCTTGGTTAGTTTTCGGTATTCCCTTTACTGCGAATATCCTTTACAAAGAAGAATTAGAGAAAATTGCCCAGGAATTCCCCGAAAACTTCCGCTTAACCTATGCTATCAGTCGCGAACAAGAAGCGGCCACCGGTGGCAAAATGTACGTTCAAAGTCGAGTTAGCGAATATGCTGATGAATTATTTGAAATGATCCAAAAACCAAGTACCCACGTTTATATGTGTGGTTTAAAAGGGATGGAGCCTCCTATTTCTGAAACCTTCACCCAAGAAGCCGAAAAACGCGGTTTAAAATGGGATGAAATGCGCAAACAAATGAAAAAAGAAGAACGTTGGCACGTTGAAGTTTACTAATCAATTAACAATTTTTTAGCTAAGTTTAAATGTCTTAAAAAAAAACCGATTTCAGAACAGGAAATCGGTTTTTTTATTTGTAACTGTATCTAGTTAGGGTTTGTTGAATAAATGGCTGGTGAGGGCGAGTTGATAGTTGATAGTTTGACTGCGTCTTTTGACGAGCAAAAATCTTGATTAATCCCCGTAAATGTAAGGTTTTGTACTATTATTTGTTGAACTCCTTGCACTTAATTCAAGTCCAACCAACTTAAAAGTGTTGATCTACATAGCTTTCAGCTTTTTTCCGTAAACCCTAGTTACAAGATGAGTAGAAAAAATAAAATGCTTGAGAAAGCCAAAAATAACCCTAAAAATATTCGTTTTAGTGAATTTGAACAAAAATGTAGGACCGCATTCCCCGCTCCTCTTTAGGGGCCTGTTTAGGTCGAACCAGTATTTATAGTAATTCCAAATAAAAATTAAACAAAAGTTTTTAGTTTGTTGTTGGACTTTAGTCCTAAAAAGCGCTAAAGCGCAACTACGAACCTATTTTTCAACTGTTTTAATCTTAATTGGAATCACTATAAGCATCCTCGACTTTTTTCTGCTCTTCTATATACGAGTTAATAACTTCTAATGGCGCTCCACCAGCCGATATTGCGCAATAAGCTTTTGTCCAAAACACGGGTTTCCAGTAATATTTGTTTAAATGGTCTGCAATGGCCTTAGCAATTATTCGGCAAGTCGGGGTAGTTCATTAATGCTTGCCACATTTCTGAGAAAATATATTACAATTTATTAAGAAGTTAATTTAATTTCGTCTAAACCCTTGACAAACATACAATAATATGGTAAGCAAAAACGCTAACCAACTTCTGACATAAAATAACCATAAAGAACAACTATGAAATTTTCCTGGAGAACTTTACTACTGTGGACTTTGCCAGCTTTGGTGATTGGATTTTTCCTATTCCAAGGCACTTTTTCAACAACCGAAGCAAATATGGGCAATAATACCGCCAGCACTCGTATGAGTTACGGCCGCTTTCTCGAATACATCGAAGGAGGTAGAGTTGCTAGTGTTGACCTCTACGAAAATGGACGCACAGCCATTGTACAGGCGATCGACCCTGATTTGGACAACCGTTTACAAAAATTACGCGTTGATTTACCCGGTAATTCCCCAGAATTAATCACGAAACTCAGAGAAGCGAATATTGCCTTAGATTCCCACCCCATGCAAAGTAATGGCTTAATTTGGGGTTTGTTGGGCAATTTGCTTTTCCCAGTTTTATTAATTGGCGCGTTATTTTTCCTATTCCGTCGTTCTAATAATATGCCCGGGGGTCCTGGCCAAGCGATGAATTTTGGTAAATCCAAAGCGCGTTTTATGATGGAAGCCAAAACTGGCGTTATGTTTGATGATGTGGCCGGTATTGAGGAAGCGAAGGAGGAGTTACAGGAAGTTGTCACTTTCTTGAAACTGCCTGAAAAATTCACCGCAGTTGGTGCGAAAATTCCTAAAGGTGTTCTTTTAGTCGGTCCTCCGGGAACTGGTAAGACTTTATTGGCAAAGGCGATCGCTGGTGAAGCTGGTGTACCTTTTTTTAGCATTTCTGGTTCGGAATTTGTGGAAATGTTCGTCGGTGTGGGTGCTTCCCGTGTCCGCGATTTATTCAAAAAAGCTAAGGAAAACGCTCCCTGTCTCATCTTTATTGATGAAATTGATGCGGTAGGCCGTCAACGTGGCGCTGGTATTGGTGGCGGAAATGATGAACGGGAGCAAACTTTAAACCAGTTACTCACGGAAATGGACGGTTTTGAAGGTAATACCGGTATTATTATTATCGCAGCCACTAACCGGCCTGATGTCCTTGATTCTGCGTTAATGCGTCCAGGTCGTTTTGACCGTCAAGTAACGGTGGATACCCCTGATATTAAAGGAAGAATCGGCGTTTTGGAAGTTCACGCGCGTAACAAAAAATTAGCTCCTGAAATTTCCTTAGAAGCCATCGCTCGTCGTACCCCCGGTTTTAGTGGTGCTGATTTAGCGAATTTACTCAACGAAGCGGCCATTTTAACCGCTCGTCGTCGCAAAGAAGCGATTACTATGTTAGAAGTTGATGATGCTGTCGATCGCGTCATTGCTGGTATGGAAGGCACTCCTTTAGTTGATAGCAAGAGCAAGCGTTTGATTGCCTACCACGAAGTTGGCCATGCGATCGTAGGTACTTTATTAAAAGACCATGATCCTGTGCAGAAAGTCACCTTGATTCCCCGTGGTCAAGCGCAAGGGTTGACTTGGTTTACACCTAATGAGGAGCAGGGTTTAACCAGTAAATCCCAATTAATGGCGCGCATTTCTGGAGCTTTAGGTGGCCGTGCCGCCGAAGAAGAAGTCTTCGGCTACGATGAAGTTACCACCGGTGCTGGCGGAGACTTGCAAATGGTTTCGGGAATGGCTCGTCAAATGGTGACTCGTTTTGGAATGAGTGATTTGGGTCCGCTTTCTTTGGAAAGCCAAAGTGGTGAAGTTTTCCTCGGTGGTGGCTTAATGAGTCGATCCGAATATTCCGAGAAAGTCGCCGCTCGTATTGATGACCAAGTAAAGGTGATCGCCGAACAAGCGCACCAACTTGCTCGTAAAATCATTCGTGATAACCGCGAGGTAATTGACCGTTTGGTTGACCTCTTAATTGAAAAAGAGACCATTGGCGGCGAAGAATTACGCCAGATTGTCGCTGAATATACGATTGTTCCCGAAAAAGAGCAGTTTGTACCCCAACTGTAATTAAGGTTTGTAGTTGCGCGTAGGGGCGCATTGCGTGCGCCCCCCGAACGGCCGGAGTGCCCCTACTTTCACGACAGTCCACCTTACATTTTTTTAATCCTTAATTGTTTGATGATTGTAATATTCAGCTAACCGAAATTTAATGATAGTTTCAGTATTAACTCCTATTTTTTGCGCTTCCTTTTCCATAGTTCTTAATAACCATTGAGGTAAATTAATGGTAATATTATTAGTTTCTAAACCCGGACGTTTTGCAGTAGATAAATCACAATAATCAAGAATATCCTCACCTTCATCAAACTTTTTATCTAACTCTTCAGCTTTCATAATATTTTATTTCCTTATTTTTTGCTCTTCTCACTGAGATAATTCTAATACCATTATTACGGTAAGTAATAATAGCAGACCAATATTTATCTTCAATCTTACCTATAATTATAAACCTCGATTCAGAATCTGATTTAGTCTCTATTTCTAATCTAAAAGGATCATTCCATAATTTTTGAGCCTCCTTAAAATCAATTCCATGTTTAATTTTGTTGGTTTCATTTTTGACCAAATCATATTCAAACTGCACCTTTTTAGTTTTCCTTATCAAAATTATTGGTTATTCTTTTTCTGTTGTAAAATGGCCTCTCGAAAACCTAATACGACAAAAACATTAGAAATAGTTAAAAATAATTCTGCTCCACCGTGTAACCAATCAATATTAGCTAAAGTCTCATTATAGTGAATTTTCGCATAAATTCCCGCCGGAATTGTCACCGCTACAAATACTAATAATAAGTAATAACCAATTAATGCTAAACGGGGGGTTTCTTTAGTTTTAGTCATAAACCATAAAAAACCCAGATAAGGAAATAATGACAACGCAAATAAAGTCTCTTTTGACATATTTTTAGATTAAATTTTACTATTAACTAAATTTCTTAAACTAAAAGGTTCTGGTATTTCATCACCATCTTCTTCTAACATTAATAAATGTACCCTCGTTGCTTCCTTAATTTCTATTAAAGCTTCTTCTTGACTGTCTCCATGGGCCATAATTCCTAACTCTCGACATTTCCCAATATAAGCTTCATCTTCCCAGGAATACTCCACTAAATATGAGTAATATTTGATATATTCTTCTTTTGATTTAATCATTTTGATCACCTTTATTAATATCTTGAAGTTTAATTAAAGCAGCTTTTACTTGTTTAACTTGATATGGTTTTGCTTTTCCTCCTTCTCCTTTTTGTAGATTAATTCTTGGCTCACCCGGTCAAGGAGTTTTAAAAGGATAATGACTTGTACCTTTATTTCTTGGACTACCAAAAAAGTTTTCTGCTATTTTCAATAGACGAGAAAATTTCACATTTTTTTCATTTTCTAATTCTTTGAGAGCATCTTCAATGTTCATAATTTATCTTTGCTTAAACTTCTGATTTTGCTTGTCGCCAAATCCACCAACCTGCCATCATCATGGTGCAATTGCCAACCACGGTCATTGATGCTTGCACCGTCACCAACCATTCTAAAGCGTTAGAATTGTCGAAAAAATGCCATGTACAAGCACACATGGCGCTCACCAAAGCTGGTAACATAGCGAAAGATAAACCATACCAAGCGGAATTTTTGCTGACTTCACCGTATGTCCAAACTAACCAAATAGCAGCCATCCATTCGATGACGCTAGAAATGTGTATAATCCAAGTGGGAATTGAAAGTGCGTGCATAGCAAATTTAATTTTTAACTGATAGAATCGAAAATATTTTTCAATTATAAGCTTAAATTATGAACGGAATTTATACAGTCGCCAATGATGTTGTTTTCGATCAACTGGTGGCTTTTCTCAATAGTATTGAGGTCAATGTGGGGTCAGAAATCCCTGTTTGTGTTATGGCTTATGATCAGCGAATTGACAAGGTTAAAGCGGAAATTTCTGGACGTAAAAATGTCCATTTCCTTGATGATCCTAGTATTTTTAGCCCTTGGGAAGATTTTTCCTATCGGTGTTGGCAAGGTCATCCTAATGCTTTATCTCGCTGGCAAGAACAGGGGATCAAGGGCGTAAATCGTATTGGTATGAATCGTCGCTATTGTGCTTTTGATCCTCAGAGTCCTTTTGAGAAATTTGTCTATTTTGATGCGGATATTTTGGTCCTCAATTCCCTTGATTATCTTTTTAAACAGTTAGATATTGATGATTTTATTGTGTATGATTTTCAGTATAAAGATCCCTCTCATATTTTTAATTTAAAATCCCCTAAATTATTAGAAATTTTTAGTAAAGAAAGAATCGAATCTGAAATATTTTGTGCCGGATTTTATGGAGGTAAACGAGGTTTATTTTCTCCTGAAGAAAGGGATTATATAGTGGAAAAATTAAATTCAGGAGAAGGAGAAATTTTGTTTCCTCCTGCTCCTAATCAGTCTCTTTTAAATTATCTGAAAATGAGACTTAAGCTTCCTGTTTATAATTTTGCTCTCAATTTACCACCGGATCAAAAAACAGGAAATTCTGTCACATCTCCTCATTTTGAATATAAAGATCATGTGTTATATGATAAGGGAGTAAGATTAACTTATTTACATTATATTGGTGTGTCATCCAGTGCTTTTACTCGACTTTGTAATGGAGAAAATTTAGAGTTACCTTATCGGGATATTTTCTTGCATTATCGCTATTTACATGAACCAGAAAAAATGCCCCAATTTAGTGGTAAACCAAAACCCTATAATCCCCCTCCTACTGTAATGCAAAAAGTGATGAAAAAATTAGGTTTAAAAAGGTAAGAAAGTTATGCAAGGAATTTACATTTTAGCTAATGATAAGGTAACAGAAAATTCGATCGCCCTGTTGAATAGTATTCGCTATTATGATTCTGAAACTCCTATTGTGATGATTCCTTACAATAATGAATATCAAAAAATTGCCGAACTTATTAGTAGTAAATTTGGAGTTACAGTTTATGAAGATTTACCCTTTTTAGACTATCTTGATAATCTCGTGAAAAGTTGTGGCAATAATTTTTTTGATCGACCGAATTTACTGCGTAAATTGGCCTGTTGGTTTGGTCCTTTTGATGAGTTTTTATATATTGATACAGATATTGTGGTTTTTGAAAAAATTATCGCTAATCTTACCCATCTTTCCGATTATGATTTTCTCTGTTATGATTATCAGTATCGCAGTGGAATTACTCAGGTTTTTCAAGAAAAAATTAGAGAAATTTATAGTGAAGAAGACTTGAAAGATGTTTTTAATACCGGATTTTGGGGGTCAAAAAAAAATCTGATTTCTCAACAGGATTTATCTGATTTATTTAGCTTTTGTAGTGCGAATCCGGATTATTTTTATTTATTAAATTCAGATCAAACTATTATTAATTATTTGATTTTGAACAAGACTAAAAAACGCTTAAATCTAAGTCGTCAATCTACAAAATTGCCTGGAAACTGGGCCGGAAGTAAACATTTTCAGGAAGAAAATCATCGCTTAATTGACCCGAACACTAATTTACCACTAAAATTTATTCATTGGGCTGGAGTCAGAATTGAACCAAAAGGTGCTTATGGGAATATTTGGGAATATTATCGTTATCTTAATGAAGATAATCTTCCTCCTGATGTTATTACTCCCCAAACAAATCAGTTTCAAAGAGTTATTAATAAACTCAAAAATAAACTTAAATTTTAGCTTAAAGATGGCAGAATTTTAACTATTTCTAGTTAGTTTTTCTCTCTTTTTTCTCTCAATTGCTAATACTAATTATCATATTTTACCTAGCAAAATTATGCGAGTTATTATTCAGAGGGTGACATCTTCTTCTGTTATTATTAATGGCGAAATTGTCGCCCAAATTGGACAAGGTTTAAATTTATTGGTAGGAATTGCTCCTACTGATACCGAAACGGAACTTGATTGGATGGTCAGAAAAATCCTTGATTTGCGTTTATTTCCCTGTGAAAAAAACGGGGATAAATGGGAAAAGTCGGTACAGGAAATCAAGGGCGAATTATTGGTTGTTAGTCAGTTTACCCTGTATGGAGATTGCCGTAAAGGTCGTCGCCCTTCGTTTAGTAATTCCGCTAGTCCAAATGTGGCCGAAAAACTTTATAATCAGTTTATAGATAAGTTAAAAAATAGCGGTTTAAAGGTGGAAACTGGTAAATTTGGCGCAATGATGGAGGTTAATATTATTAATGATGGTCCGGTTACTTTAATCTTAGAAAAAGAATAGAATTGGTGATTTTTCAAATATTTATTATTAAGAAAAGTGAGTTAAATTATGAGGATAAATAATCGAGAATTTTATGTATTTATTGAACAAGATGAAGATGGTTTGTTTATAGGAGAAGTACCTCAACTTACGGCTTGTTATAGTCAGGGGGAAACTATTGATGAATTAATAACTAATATTAAAGAAGTGATCGAAATGTGTTTGGAAGAAGAGGAAGAAATCCAGACATCTAAATTTGTTGGTATTCAAAAGGTGGTAATTTAATAATGTCTCGATTACCAATTATTAATGGGAAAATGGTTATTAATGCGTTACAAAAAATAGATTTTCAACTGGTAAGACAAAAAGGTAGTCACATTAGAATGAAACATGAAGACGGCCGAATAGTCACAATTCCCGTTCATTCTAGTAAAAATTTAGGCAAAGGTTTATTAAGAAAAATTATCAGAGACGCTGAATTAACGGTAGATGAATTTATTTCTTTACTCTAACATTTGGTGATTAAATTAATTTTTAATATCTTATGTTTTTATTAATAACTATTAACCATATACAATTTTACCATGAAATGATAAACTATAAAAAAAATTAGGTGGGCAATTTTTACAATATTTGAAATTATATTTGTTCATCGAGCCAAAAATTGCCCACCCTACGATATAAATTTTATGTAAAAAAGGAGTTTTTTATGTCTTTTGTCGGTCTTCATATTCATAGTGATTATAGTTTATTGGATGGAGCTTCACAAATTCCTGATTTAGTCGATCGCGTTGTGGAATTAGGAATGCCTGCTGTTGCTTTAACAGACCATGGAGTGATGTATGGGGCGATCGAGTTAATCAAAGTATGTCGAACTCGCAATATAAAACCGATAATTGGTAACGAAATGTATGTTATTAATGGTGACATAAAAGAGAGACAAAAAAAGATTAAAAAATATCATCAAGTAGTATTAGCAAAAAATACTAAAGGTTATAAAAACTTAGTTAAATTAACCACAATTTCTAGTTTAAAAGGTGTACAAGGAAGTGGAATTTTTGCCCGGCCTTGTATTAATAAAGAACTATTAAAAGAGTATAAAGAAGGGTTAATTGTTACCAGTGGTTGTTTAGGAGGAGAAGTTCCCCAATTAATTTTAGCTGGGGAAACAAAAAAAGCGAAAGAACTTGCTAAATGGTATAAAAAAGTTTTTGGTGATGACTATTATTTAGAAATACAAGATCATGGTTCAAAAGAAGATCGAATAGTTAACGTTCAATTAGTTAAAATTGCTAAAAGTTTAGAGATAAAAATTATTGCAACAAATGATTCTCATTTTATTTCTTGTAATGATGTCGATGCCCACGATGCCTTATTATGTATTCAAACAGGTAAGTTAATTAAAGAAGATAAAAGGCTCAGATATAGTGGCACAGAATATGTAAAAAGTGCCGCAGAAATGAAAGAATTATTTAGAGATCATTTAGAAGATGAAATTATCGAGGAAGCGATTAAGAATACCTTAGAAATAGCAGATAAAATCCATCCTTATGACATTTTAGGAGAACCTAGGTTACCAGATTATCAAGTACCAATGGGACATAATCCTGATAGTTATTTAGAAGAAGTCACTTGGAAAGGATTACTAGAAAGGTTAAAGGTGCGTAGTCGAGATGAGGTAGAAAATGTTTATAAAGAAAGGTTAGATTATGAAATAAAAATGATGCAGCAAATGGGATTTGCTACCTATTTCTTAGTAGTTTGGGATTTTATTAAATATGCGAGAGATCATGATATTCCTGTGGGTCCAGGAAGAGGTTCGGCTGCGGGTTCATTAGTAGCTTATGCTTTAAAAATTACGAATATTGATCCTGTCCATCATGGCTTATTATTTGAGCGATTTTTGAATCCTGAACGAAAATCTATGCCCGATATTGATACAGATTTCTGTATTGATCGACGGGATGATATGATTGAATATGTGAGGCAAAAATACGGTGAAAGTAACGTTGCTCAAATTATTACTTTTAATAGAATGACCTCAAAAGCAGTCTTAAAAGATGTCGGGAGAGTGTTAGGAATTTCCTATAAAGATACGGATAAAATGGCTAAATTAATTCCTGTTTCTAGGGGAAAACCTGCTAAATTAAAAGTCATGATTTCTGAGGAAACGCCAGATATTGAATTTAAACAAGCTTATGATAATGATGTCGTTAGTGTTTATAATGACAAAAAAGAAGAAGTCGGAAGTATGTCTGTACGTCGTTGGATTGATATGGCAATTCGTATCGAAGGTACTAATAAAACTTCGGGAATTCATGCAGCAGGAGTGGTCATTTCTTCCCAACCATTAGATGAAATTGTACCCTTAGAATTGAGTAAAGAAGGTGCCGTTATTACCCAATATTTTATGGAAGATTTAGAATCTTTGGGACTGCTAAAAATGGACTTTTTAGGATTAAGAAATCTGACCACTCTTCAAAAAACTGCTGACTTAATTAAAGAAAATAAAAACATAACTATAGATATCGATGAACTTCCTTTAGGAGAAAAAAGAGCTTTACAAATATTAGCCAAAGGTACAATGAAAAAACTTCCTGATGATGTACAAAATACCCATCATTTATTAGAAGAAGGGGATTTAGAAGGTATATTTCAGTTAGAATCTGAGGGAATGAAACAGATAGTTAAAGATTTAAAACCTTCAGGAATAGAAGATATTTCTTCGATTTTAGCTTTATATCGGCCAGGTCCTTTGGATGCAGGTTTAATTCCGATTTTTATTAATAGAAAACATGGTAGGGAAGCTATTAAATATGATACTCCATTATTAGAGCCAATTTTAAATGAAACTTATGGAGTGTTGGTTTATCAAGAGCAGATTATGAAAATGGCTCAAGATTTAGCTGGATATACATTGGGAGAAGCAGATTTGTTGCGTAGAGCAATGGGCAAAAAGAAAGTTTCAGAAATGGAAAAACATAAAGAAAAATTCATTGACGGTTCAGTTAAAAATGGCGTAAGTCAACACATTGCTGAAAATTTGTTTGAGCAAATGGTTAATTTTGCGGAATATTGTTTAACTTTTGATACCGAAATTTTAACCGTAGAATATGGTTCTTTACCGATAGGAAAAATCGTAGAAGAAGCGATGGAATGTCAGGTTTATAGTGTGGATAAAAATGGATTTATTTACACTCAATCCATCGCTCAATGGCATAATAGAGGAGAACAAGAAGTATTTTTATATGAGTTAGAAAATGGCAAACAAATTAAAGCAACGGCCGACCATAAATTTATGACCACCGAAGGAAAAATGTTACCAATCAGTGATATTTTTAAACAGGGTTTAGAATTAAAAGAAATTAATCTTTAGTTAATTGGGTTCGTAGTAGCGCTTTAGCGCTAAAAACAGGAGTTTTATGAGCGAAAAAAAGTATGGTTTAGGTCTTCATACTACCACAAGAGAATTGGGATTAGCTATTAGTAATTTCGACAAAGATAGCCGTTTTCAAGTGTGGGAATTAGGCTATGATTTATCTAATTGTCTGCATGAATATTTAAGTAAATTCATCTTACCACAAACTTGGTCAGACTTGGCTTTTTTAGCTGTGTCCGCCGGTCCGGGAGGTTTTACTGGTACTAGAATCGGTATGGTGACGGCTAGAACTATAGCTCAACAGTTGAATATTCCCCTGTTTGCGATGTCAACATTAGCGACCATTGCTTGGTCACAGCAACTTGAGGGCGAAGTTGCCGTAAAAATGCCAGCCCGACGGGGACAATTTTTTGTAGGAATTTATCAAAAAGTAGAAAATGAGTTAAAAATTGAACTTTCTGATACAATAATAACACCAGAAAATTGGGAAAAAATGTTAGCAAATAGGCAAAAAAATTATCAGATAATTGAAGCAACTGGAGAATTAGGAGGTAGTGTTAATGCTATGCTAGAATTAGCTTTTCTGCAATGGAAACAGGGAAAAAATCCTCCTTGGTATTCAGCTTTACCCTTTTATGGTCAACAACCCGTTAATTGATATAAAATGTCTTTATTAATTTTAATTGCTGATGATGATCCAGGTGTACGTTTAGCAGTTGCTGATTATTTGGAAATTTCCGGCTATGATGTTATTACCGCTGAAAATGCACAACAAGCTTTAAATTTACTGGAAAATTATCATCCCCATTTATTTATTTCTGATGTCAAAATGCCGGGTAAAGATGGTTATGATTTAATTAAAAATGTTCGTCAAAAACCTGAATTTCGTCTCTTACCTGTGATATTTTTAACCCATAAAAATAACACAGAAGAAAGAATTATGGGTTATGAAGCTGGTTGTGATGTTTATCTCCCTAAACCTTTTGAAATAGTGGAATTATTGGCGGTGATTCGTAATCTTTTAGAGCGATCGCATCTAATTCAATCGGAGTTATTATTATCTCAGCAAAAAATTGCTTTAAAACCGGCTAATATCAATCAAAATATTAAGTTTTTATCCTTCGATTTTACCCTTCGAGAAAAACAAGTATTACACTTATTAACCCAAGGACTTTCTAACATTGAAATCGGAGAAAATCTCTATCTAAGTCCGCGGACGGTAGAAAAATATGTTACGAGTTTACTAAGAAAAACTGAGACAAATAAGCGCTCAGAATTAGTAAGTTTCGCCTTTAAAAATAATTTAATTAACGAGAAAATATGAGTAAAAAAAATGATATTTTAGCTTCACTTTTTATCGGTGGTTTATTATCAATCAGTATCTTACTTAATATTTTCTTTTTTTTCTTCGGTCCCAAAAATGAAACAGAAACTCACCCCCATTGGACATATACAGGATACACCGGACCTGAAAACTGGGGCGAACTTTCTCCCGAATTTGAAACCTGTAAAACTGGGTTAAATCAGTCACCAATTAATCTTAAAGAAAGTCTAAAATCCGACTTAAAACCGATCGCCATTAACTATCAAAACAGTCCTTTAAACATAATCAATAATGGTCATACCATTCAGATCAATTACAGTTCTGGTAGTACAATTAATGTGGATAATGAAACTTATGATTTATTACAATTTCATTTTCATAATCCTAGTGAACATCGTCTCGAAGGTAATAGTTTCCCTCTGGAAATTCATTTAGTACATCGCAATCAATACGGGAAATTAGCCGTATTAGGAATATTTATTGAATCAGGAAAGCATAATAATAATTTAGATCCAATTTTAACAGCAATTCCTAACAATTCGGGTCCGGAAAAAGCCTTTGCTAAAACTGTCATTAATGTTAAAAATTTATTACCACCTGTAAACGGATTTTATCGCTATTTTGGTTCATTAACAACCCCTCCTTGTTCAGAAAGAGTAAGGTGGATTGTTTTTGAGCAAGCAATTCAAGCAGACTCTCAACAAATTGCCACCTTAAGTAAAGTTTTAGGGGGCAATAATCGACCAATTCAAGAATTAAATGAAAGGTTTTTATTGCGCTCTTTTTAACACCAAAAATCCTATTTTTTGCCAAAAATCTGATTTTTAAATATTAATTATTTTCTAAACTTTCTAACAAACCGGAACAAGCATCTAAAAGTAAATCAATTACATAATTAAAACCATCACTTCCACCATAATAAGGATCCGGGACTTCACTATCAGAATGTTCCCTCGCAAAATCACACATTAAACGCACTTTATCCTGATATTTTCCCTGTTTATCCTGATACAAAATATCGCGAAAATTGTCCTTATCCATAGCTAAAATAAGGTCAAAATTTTCAAAATCAGCTACTTCAAATTGTCTTGCTCTCCCCGTAAGTTGAATACCTCTTTTAGCTGCTGCTGCCGTCATTCTACGGTCTGGAGGAGAACCAATGTGATAACTTGAAGTTCCCGCCGAGTCACAAATAATCTCATTTTCTTTGCCTGCTTCTTTAATCAAATGATTCATAATATTTTCAGCCGAAGGAGAACGACAAATATTGCCCAAACACACAAATAATAATTTAGAAGCCATCTTTAGCTATTTCCTATTAAAAAAATACCAGCGATGTGCTCACTGGTACTGAAATTGTTGTTGTTGTTTAATCCTGGAGAAATCCAAACTGCAAAAATTTCACTTGACAGTTTGAAAAATTCCTTAATCAGAATTGTAACAGAAGACACCACTTTTTTGTAAAGAAAAATAATTTTTTTATTCGTGGTTAAAAATCAAGTTCGAGCCAAGTAAAAACGATTTTTTCTTCTGCTTGTCGAAACTCAATATTAAACTTGTCGAAAACTACTTCTCTACCTAACAATAACTGTTCCGTCTCGATTGAATTTTGTAGCCAAGCAACAGGAACTATTAACTTATGATCATCAATAGTCATGGTAACATTTCTTAAAACATACTCAACTTTTCCGCCAATTGTTTCTGCGAATAAAATCGATTCTCCATCTGCCAAATTATAATCTAAATCACGGCCTAACTTATTAGAAATGAGACTAATTTCAGCCCCCGAATCTACTAACATAGTCGCATTTATTTCCTTTTGATTATGCTTTAATTTCAGCAAATAATTAGGTTGCCATTCGTGACGAACCATCGCTCGAAATCTGATTGGTAAAATTTGCACATAGTAACTTTTAGCAGGTACTAAATAGATTGAAAAAGTCTCTCCAGATGTTTCTGTTAATTGTAAAACATCGGTCAAATTTTCGCCATGAGAAATAACTCCTTTTTCGTTATAAGCAATATATTGATTTTTATACAATTCTATTACTTTTTGACGATTATTATTGAGCCATTTTAACATCGCATAATTTTGTTCTTTGCTAGGATTATTATTCATAATTTAAACTCCCTCTTGATAATTATTTAATTACAAGTTCATTACCAAAATATAATCAGATTAAAGCTTGTTGTGGACGACCCCAAATAACAGTTTCCTGCTTATAAATTGTCATTCCGGGTTTAGCACCTTTTGGTTTATAAACATACTTTGGTTTAGTATAAATAACAGGTACTTGATCGCTTTCTCTGGCCTGACTATAATAAGCAGAAATATTAGCAGCAAATTGTAAATCGCTTTCCTGTGCAACTTCTCCTGGAGGTAATCTTAATAACACGTGACTCCCCGCAATTTCTTGGGTATGAAACCATAAATCGTAGTCATTTGCAGTCTTAAAAGTAAGGAAATCATTTTGTTTATTATTTCTGCCAACTAACAATTCAAAACCAGAAGGTGTCGTAAAATTATGAGGTTTTGACTCATTATTTGCGTTTTGACTGCGTTTTTCTTCCTGAATATATTTTTGTAAAATTAACTCCTCTCTTATTTCTTCTAATGTTTGTAAATCCTCCTGATTTTGGTAAATTTCTAACTGTTTTAAATTAGTTTCTATCTGTTGTAAATAGCGAATTTCTGTGTCAACTTCGGCCAATAAAGGATCGATCGCCTTTTTAGCTCGTTTTAATTTCTGATGTTGTTTATACAAAAATTGCGCATTTTGTACCGCATTTTTTTCTGGATTTAACTTTATTTTAATTGGTTTATCTGTCTCAAAATCAGCCAAAATAATCTCCTTTATTCCTACTTCATATAAATGTAAATTAGCCATTAATAAATCAGCTAAAGACTTATATTCATCCGCTTCCTTGGACTCATTTAAACGGTTTTGATAGGTGTCTTTTTTCAGGTTTAATTTCTTTAGTAAATTAGCAAGCTTTTGCGATAATTGATGTTTTAACTGCTTAAATATTTCCTGATTAAACTGAGTAGTATAATATAAATTAATCAGAGTATTTACATTTTTTTCTGGTTTAATATCACCCCAATTAATAACAGTATATCCAACATTAGTCCAAGCTGCTTTAAAATTATTAGTCTCTAAAATAGTTAACCATTCCTGCCATTTTGTAAACAAATTATGCCAATTTTCAGCCGTTAAATTATCGTTATTTATCTCCTTATCTAAACCAGCAGCTTCCAGCAGATAATTAACCAGATATGGACTTAAACCACGGTAACATTTTAATAATTGCAGCCTTAATTTTCCGGGGATTAAACTAACTCTTTCCTGCCAACTTTCTTGAGACTCAGTTAACTTAGGAATACTACCTGTTAAATTCGGAGGTAACTGATAAATTTGTCCCGTTTGTACAGTTCTAAAACTAGATTGAGAAGACGTTACCTGATGACCAACCGTAATAATTTGTTGGTTACTATCTGTTAAAATTACATTGCTATATTTCCCCATAATTTCTATGTATAAATGATAGACAGGAGACTCATTCGGCCTAGTCGCAAATTGTAAATCTAACACCCTTTCCCAGGGTGCAATTTCCTTGATATTAATTAAAGCAAAACCATTTAATTGGTGACGTAATTGATCGCTAAAAGTGAAAGTATCAGGAATACGAGGAGGAGGAGAATCCAGACAAATTCTTGCCGCTTGAGGATGCCAGCAAACTGTTAACCAAGCTCGTTTTTTCAAAGTTCTTAAACCAAGGGAAATGGTAAAGCGATCGCGTTGGAAGACTTGCTCAATTTTAGCGGGAAGCCAAAATTCCCTTAACTCAGCAGCAATAGCAGAAATCGTAGTATAATCAACAGGTTGCATGGTATTTATTTAAACATTTATTGATAATTATAACAGTTAAAGTCTGGTTTAATCTTTATTTTATCTAATAGCTAATTTAAAAGAGCTTCTTGAGCAAAACAAATCTAAATCTTAGGCAAAATTTGCCCGTAAAAAAATGTTTTTACCTAACTTGATTTAATTACAAATTAGATTGCCCATGAGCTAACTTATGATTAATAATTGTTATCAAAGTACCTAAAATTTAGGGTAAATATTAACTAATAAATAATCAGCCTGAATTTCTTTTTTTGCAAAAACAACAAGCAAAATTGCACTAAAAAAATAATAAAGGCAAGGTTATTTGTCATCTATCCTGAGATAGATTTATCAAAAAAAAGAGCAAAAAAGGGAAAAATCTCGAAAATATGAGAAAATAGCCTTGAAATGGGCAATTATAATCTATAACATTAGATAATACAGAATTACACTCACTAAATAAACCAGATCTATGGATATACAACTTATTAATATCGGTTTTGGTAACATTGTCTCAGCTAATCGGGTCATTGCCATAGTTAGCCCAGAATCCGCCCCCATTAAGCGTATTATTTCAGAAGCCAAAGAAAAAGGGCATTTAATTGACGCTACCTACGGAAGACGGACTAGGGGAGTGATTATCACCGATTCTAGTCATGTTATCCTATCTGCTATCCAACCGGAAACGGTGGCCAACAGATTTGTTGTCAACAAAGACTCACACAGTAACTAAATGAATACAGGAACATTAATTGTTATTACCGGACCAAGTGGTGTCGGAAAAGGGACTTTGGTCCGATTATTAACGAAAAAGTATCCCGAACTTTATTTGTCTATTTCGGCTACGACCAGAAAACCTCGACCAGGGGAAATTGAGGGGAAATCCTACTATTTCCTCGATCGCCTTGAATTTGAAAGGATGATCGCCCATGATGAATTATTAGAATATGCCGAATATGCCGGTAATTATTATGGTACTCCCAAGCAAAAGGTTCAAGAACAATTGCAGCAGGGGAAGTCAATACTTTTAGAAATAGAAGTCATTGGGGCTGGTTTAGTTAAGCAAATTTTTCCCGAAGCGTTGAGAATCTTTATTTTGCCCCCGGATTTAAAGACCTTAGAACAACGTTTAAGAAATCGAGGCTCGGAAGATGAGGAGGACATCAAAAAACGCTTAGAACGGGCGATCGATGAACTTATCCTCAGTAAAGAGTTTGAATACGAGCTGGTTAATGATGACTTAGAGCAGAGTTTAGCCTCCATTGAAGCAATCATTTTCAATAAAGGTTAATCCCTAGCTACAATCAGATTAGAACAAAATAAAATTGAGATTACATGATACCTACAGTTATTGAATCATCTGGACGTGGTGAACGCGCTTTTGATATTTACTCCCGACTCTTGCGCGAAAGAATTGTTTTTTTGGGGCAGCCTGTCACCGACGAATTAGCTAATTTAATTGTGGCGCAATTGTTATTTTTAGAAGCTGAGGACGCGGAAAAAGACATTTATCTATATATCAATTCCCCCGGAGGTTCAGTCTCCGCAGGTTTGGGTATATTTGATACCATGAATCAAATTAGGCCGGATGTTTCGACCATTTGTGTTGGTTTAGCCGCCAGTATGGGAGCATTTTTACTCAGTGCAGGTGTGAAAGGAAAACGGATGAGTTTGCCGAATTCGCGGATTATGATTCACCAGCCATTAGGTGGAGCACAGGGGCAAGCTACGGATATTGAAATTCAGGCCAAAGAAATTTTATATCTCAAAGACTTGTTAAATCAGCATTTAGCTAATCATACGGGACAACCTTTAGATAAAATCACCGAAGACACAGATCGGGATTTCTTTATGTCTGCTGAAGATGCCAAGGAATATGGTTTAATTGACCAAGTAATTAACCGTAGTCCTTCGGCAACCAAACCCCCAGAATAGTTGACAGTAGGGGCGAACGGCCGTTCGCCCTTACAATTATTGATAGTTGACAATTATCAATAGATATCTTGGGAAACTAAGAATAAAATCAATTGTCCTACCCCAAGCGTCATTTCAGTTATCAGTTATCAGTTATCAGTTAACAAATTTTAAGCAGGTGAGTTAATAGTTATCTTAATTATTTAAAAACCTATTACCTATTACCTATTACCTATTACCTAAAAACCTATTACCTATTACTGCGACTTGGTGCAATTCGTCTAATTGTTAGGGTTGATTTTCGAGATGCTGGAGAAACTCCAATAACTCTTGATCTGAAAGTAACTGACGCGATCGCTTACCATAGGTTTGTAGTAAGTAGTCGCGACCTTGTTCATTAGTCCAACCCAGTCGTTTCAGTTCCACTTGAGTTTTGGCGATCGCCTCGGAAAGATCACCAGAGAAAAGGGGAATGGGATTGGTAGTTTCGGGAACTTGAGGGGAATTAGCCTCAACGGTTGACTCTAATTCCATCATTGGTGAAGTTAAATTAGAGGTATCGGAAAAAGTATTTTCCAAAGCAGGAAGGGAACTAGAAATGGGAGTAATAAGATTAGTAGTCGCCAAATTGGTAGGTTCTTGTTTTTTATTTCGGCCAGAATTAGTAGTAGTTTTGCTAACACTTTTAGTAGTCTGATTCTGAGAATTATTAACAGATTCAGGATTAAGATTAAGAAGGGTTAAAGCACGATTTCTGGCTTGATCTTCGGCTTTCTCCACCGTTTCAGCAGCGGCCAACCCCGTCGCCAAAGTAATACCATTAATCATCACCAAAACCCTAACAATATATTTACCATGATCAATGGTCAGTAATTCACTAATTAAACTACCTTGGGGATAAAGAGAACGAAATTGATTTAACATAAGCAACAACAATTATTTTTTATTAGTATTTAGCAAACAAATATATTTGATTTTGGCACAAATTAGAAAAGGAATAAAAATTATCGGCAGAAATAGCAAACCAAGATCTAATCTCAACAAAAGAAGGGATGTTACTTTTAGTAAAGCTAATCGCTGATCACTGATGGCTATATAGTGATAAATTCTGGGTTGGAAAGAAATAATAGATTACTTAACGGCAAAAAACAATCTATTTTGAACCAAATTAGTTTAAAATGATAACTCAGTAATAAGGAACATTCCTTGTTGACCTAATCTCTACCAAGCGCAAATTAGCTGGAGAACACTGCTCGTAAATCTAGTATTTTCCGGTAATAACTGTAAAATAAGAGCAGTTGCAGTCTAAGTCTTTCGAGGACTACGTTAGATAAGTCATCAGACCCGAGAATGACCGCCAGTTCTAGGCTCTCTGTTTAAACATTAAATAAGCCCGACTAGACGGCCGTGTGTTTGGAATGACAAGCTTTTCTAACATTGACGAGGCAAACATTACCCGTGAGAACGGAGATTAAAAATAATAGTACCGAAACTTTGCTTTGGTACCATTATTTTTATAACAACTACCAATACATAAGGGCCTACTGGATATTGGTAATTAGCTGTCCTTTAATCTTGGCGTTGAATGACAGTTAAGACCCGAAATTACCAGTAAAAGTGGTATCTAGTCATAGCAGGGAAAAAAAACACCCTTAAACTGACCATCTGACCGCTAAATTCCCCTAGGTAATAGATCCTAAAATTATTCTCGAAAACAATTTTTAGATTCCTCAAGGCTCGAATTTACAGATCAATGATTCCGAAATTAAACCATATTTGCTAAACATTGCTAGGCAAAAATAAGGTTTAATCCTAGGAAAATTAACAACACAATGGTTAAACACCAAATTAAAAACCACAAGTTAAAAGGATTATAATCAATGGACTTTTCAATCGCTACACTGCTTTCTCATTTTAGTGGTGATAAACTCGTAGCTGCTAAGGTTTTAGAAAAAAAACTCGGTTGCGAAGATGACGAAACTCAGGCCAAATTAGAAATTGCTCTTGATGCTTTAGAGCGAGTAGGGGTATTGGTCAAAGAACGTGGCAAATATCGTCGTCTTCAGGAAACCGATGTAGTAGAAGCCAAGTTACGCTGCTCCAGTAAGGGTTTTTGTTTTGCCATTCAAGATGCGGAAGAAGCCGATGATATTTATATTCGCGAAAGTCATTTAAGTAATGCTTGGAATGGCGATCGCGTGTTAGTAAAAATCATTAAAGAAGGCACGAGAAGGCGATCGCCGGAGGGTGAAGTAAGCGTCATTTTAGAAAGAGCTAATCCGTCACTTTTAGCCACCGTAAAAAAAGAACAAGACAGCTATCGGGCCATTCCTTTAGATGATCGCCTGCTTTTTGAAATGTGCCTCAAGCAAAATGGCGGTAATTTAGAAGAGGCGATCGACCATTTGGTTCATGTCTCAGTATTGCGTTATCCCATTGCCCAAAATCCCCCCATTGGTAAGGTTACCAAAGTATTAGGTAGTGATGCAGAAGCTGCCACCGATACGGATATAGTTTCCTGTAAACATGATTTACCCCAAGGATTTTCCGAAAAAGTTATCAAGGAAGCTAACAATTTAGATACAAATTTATCAGAGCGAGAAATTCAAAATAGACAGGATTTAAGGGGATTATTAACTATTGCCATCGAACCAGAAAAAAGTAGTCCCTCGGTAATAGAAAATGCCTTCACTTTAGAACCGATCGAAAACGGCAGTCAATTTGGGATTCATATTATGGATGTCGCCCATTATATTAAACCAGAATCCCACCTAGAAAGAGAAGCAAGAAAAAGGGGAACCGCAGTTTATTTAGGTGATTTATTATTACCTTTATTACCAGAAAATCTCCTCGATCGCATTTCCTTCAAAGAGGGAGAAGATCGTTTCGCTTTGTCAATTTTAATTAACTTTAATGAGCAGGGACAGATGTTAGAATATCAGCTGACACCCAGCGTGATTAATCTGAACTGTCAATTAACCTATCCTGAAGTTCAAACCTTACTAGGAAGTGAAAAGCAATCGAATCCCGAAATGGCAGTTATTGCGAGCAAATTAAATAAATTATTTTTTGAAGTTAGCCCTTTATTAAAGGCACAAAGAATAAAAAGAGGGGGTTTTGATATTAATTTATCCGAAGCTCAAGTTAACTTTAAAGATGAAGGAAGATTAGGAGCAATTTGCATTTCTTCTTTCCTTCCCATTCGGTCATTATTAACAGAATTAATCGTTTTTACCGGTAAATTAATTGCCGATCATTTAAAGGCCTTAGAATTACCAAGCATTTACTGCACACAGACAGAACCAGACTTTGAAGAACTCGAAGATGTCATAAAATTAACCAATAACTTAGCCTTAGAATTTCAGTTACAATCAGAAGAAGAAATAACCCCCATTGACTATCAAAATTTAAGCCGTAGCTTTACAAAATCGCCCTTTGCTAAAGTTTTGAACTACCTTTTGTACAGCACCCTAAAACCAATTAAATACAGCACACATATCGCAAATCACTTCGGTTTAGCATACACAGATGGCTATGTCCATTTTATTTCTCCAGGGCAACGTTACGCCGATTTATTAATTCAAAGAGTGTTAAATGCAGTATTTATTCATGGTCGCGATCGCCGTCATAAAAACACGAAAATCGGGGTAAATTTGGGCAGTAATACCTGTCACGGTGAGATTAAATGGAACGTTTTACCACCAGAAATTCAAGAAGACTTAGAACAGGAAATTGCGATCGCCCTTTTGCAACTTAATGACCGAGAAAAAGTCGGCCTCGATGCGGAAAAAGACCTGCAAGGATTGAAAAAAGCCGAAAAAATGAAAGCAAGAACTGGTCATATTCTCAACGGATTAATTACGGGAGTTCAATCCTATGGCTTTTTTGTCGAAATTGAAGACTGGCTTGTTGAAGGCTTAGTTCATGTTAGCTCCCTCAAAGATGACTGGTATGAATATCGCGCCCGTCATAGTTGCTTAGTAGGTCGCAAAAACCGCATCGCTTACCGTTTAGGTGATACCGTAGAAGTGGAAATTAAGAGTGTTGACTATTATCGACAACAGATTGACTTAGGTACAGTACGCGGAGGTAGTGATTTAAGAGACGAAGATCTCGAAGATTAATGGTCTGGTGGGCATTGCCCACCCAAACAACAAGGGAGGAATGTAAGATGAGCAATAAATTAAATCAAGTTCAAAAATGGCTTAACACTCTCAAGAAACAAAAGAGGGATATCGAAAAACCTCTCATCATTGACGTAAGAGAAAAAATGCCGAATTATCAACAATATAAAAATTGGCAACGTCAGGGAAAAATTGAAGGAATAGCGATTCATCATTCAGCGACAGCTCATTCTTGGATAGGAAAACCAACAGGAGAAGCAAAAAGTTTTTTTAGTTATCAGGTAAATACTTTGGGATGGACTCATGGAGGTTACAATTATATTATTAGTAGTAAAGGTGAAATAGAATATGCTTTAGACGAAAAGATTGCCCCTTTTCATGCCGGTTTTCGTGATCAAGAAGATTCTTTTAAATTAGAATTTGGTCAATATTGGAATAACCATTATATTGCTATTTGTTTATCAGGATGCAGAAATGGTGAAAGTCGTTACAAAACTTTACAATTACAGTAATAAAAACCCATAATCAACTCAAATCACCATGACAGATTGATTCGTCTAAACCAATGGATATAACTTATTTTTTCATTCATAAATGCTTGTAAATATCTCAATTTATCTAATGCTTTAGTTCCTATTTCTGGTGGAATTTCTACTAATTGTAAAACTAAATAA
>JAABRE010000055.1 GCA_011391125.1 Synechococcales cyanobacterium S06 | reverse complement strand
GATAGTTAAAACTACCCATAGTTGATGTCTTTTACCCTGATTTCGACGAAAGTCCTTGACTAATTTAAACTTTTCAATTAAACTGTTTAACATATTTTTTGAAAATCAAAAAAATAGTGTTATCTTTTTGATTTTATCAAGAAAAGATCACTATTATATTTTTTTTTACCCCCGAGAATGAAAACACCCTGCTTACTAAGGGGGGTAGGGGGGGATCAAATCCTAACGATCGCCTTCGGGGACAACTACGATCGCCCCCTCCTCGACTCAATCCTAACCCATTGGGATAACGGCGACTTCAGCAATTTACCAGAGATTGAAGTAATCAGTAGTGATATTTTAGGTAACGCTAATGGTGGCTATTCTCAACAAACTAACACCATTTATTTAGCGGATGAATTCGTAAATAATGCCCAACCCTACACCATTGAGGGCGTAATCTTAGAGGAAATCGGCCATTATATTGACGCACAAATTAACACCGTTGATCCTATATGGGATGAAGGTGCCGTATTTGCTGATTTGACCCTCACCCCCCCAACCCCCCTCACCCTGCGGGAGAGGGGGGTTGGGGGGGTGAGGGTCCCCGAAGATGACTCCGCTACTATTACTATTGCAGGTCAAGAAGTGGCGATCAAAATGTCGGCAGGGATCGTCTATGTTAACGCTAATAGTATCGCCATAAATCCAGATGGTAGCAGTTGGGCAACAGCCTATCCATACTTAACTGATGCGATCGCTTCTTCTGTTCGTGGAGAGCAGATTTGGGTGGCAAAAGGTGTCTATTACCCTGATGAAGGGACTGGCAGAACTGATAATAGTACCAGTCAATTCTTCATCATGAAACACGGTGTAGCTATTTATGGTGGTTTTGCCGGTACAGAAACCAGTTTAACTCAAAGAAACTGGTCAACTAACCCAACTATCCTCAGTGGCGATATTGACAAGAATGATACCAACACGGATGGTAATAACATTGCTGAACAGGTTTCAGACATTCAGGGAAGTAATGCGAAAAGTATTGTTAAAAACAGTAACATTGATGGTACAGCAGTTTTAGATGGGGTGGTGATCACGGCAGGTAAAAAATTATCTTTGACTGATTCATCGCCATCAATAAGCGATGGTGGCGGTGGGATGGTCAACTTATCATCATCGCCAACAATAAGCAATGTTACCTTCTCTGGTAATTCCGCAACTTACTATGGTGGTGGGATGGTCAACTTATCATCATCGCCAACAATAAGCAATGTCACCTTCTCTGGTAATTCGGCTAGCTATGGCGGTGGGATGATCAACTCCGATTCATCGCCAACAATAAGCAATGTCACCTTTTCTGGTAATTCGGCTAACTATGGCGGTGGGATGTACAACAGCTACGGCTCATCGCCAACAATAAGCAATGTCACCTTCTCTGGTAATTCCGCTAACATTTTCGGTGGGGGGATGAACAACAGCACCGAGTCATCGCCAACAATAAGCAATGTCACCTTCTCTGGTAATTCGGCTTCCGAGGGCGGTGGGATGTTCAACAGCTACGGCTCATCGCCAACAATAAGCAATACAATAATTTGGGGTAATACGACAAGGTATTGGGGACAAATTAGCAATCATAATAATGACTTCTACAATCCCTGCAATCCATATATCACTTATAGTCTCATTCAAAACGCATTCAGTGGAGGTAGTTGGGATAGTTCATTAGGTACTAATGGTGGACATAACCTCGACAGCAATCCCTTATTTGTCAATGCTGCTAATGGGGATTTACGGTTAAAATACGGTTCGCCGGCTATTGATGTCGGTAAGAACAGTGCGTTACCTCAAGATATGGCGGATTTAGATAAGGATGGGAATACCACTGAACCAATCCCCTTTGATTTAGCGGGTAATCCTAGGATTCAAAATACTACCATTGACTTGGGGGCCTTTGAAAGAGGCGTTTTAACTATCAATGATGTCCAATTAATTGAAGGGCAAAACACCAGTGCTATTTTGACCGTTTCTATCAATTCAAGTAGTTCCCAAACCATCAAAGTCAACTATAACACAGAAGACGGCACGGCACTGGCAGGAAGTGACTACACCAGCAAAACTGGTACTTTAACTTTTAAACCAGGGGAAACCAGCAAAACTATCACTATCCCTATTGTTAACAATGACATCTCAGAACCTGATGAAACCTTTAAGGTTAATCTCAGCAATCCAGTTAATGTTGCTATCGGCGATGGTCAGGGAGTTGTTACTATTAGTGATACGGTGGTTTCCGCTATTACAAAAGCCTTAACAATTGGTGTTGAAAACCTTACCCTCACAGGTACAGCTAACATTAACGGTACTGGTAACGCCAATAATAATCTGATCACCGGTAACAGTGGTAATAATATCCTCAAGGGTGGTTTAGGTATTGATTCCCTTATTGGTGGTTTAGGAAATGACATTTACATTGTCGATAATATCGGTGACAAAGTAACAGAAAAAGCGGCTCAAGGTACTGACCTGATTAAATCTTCTGTTAGCTATACTTTACCTGTAAATGTGGAAAATCTGAGCCTATTAGGTACAGATAATTTAACCGCAATGGGCAATAATTTGGCTAATAAACTAACAGGCAATGCAGGCAATAATGAGTTATCGGGTAGTAATGGTAGTGATGTTTTAACCGGTGGTTTAGGCAATGATGTTTTAACTGGTGGATTAGGAACTGATACTCTTACTGGAGGTAAAGGTCAAGATACATTTGTTTATCTATCACCCACTGAAGGTAAGGATACAATTACCGATTTTAACCGCGCCCAAGGTGATAAAATTAACATTAATCGCACTGGTTTTAAGTTAACCAATTTAACCGCAGGTGCTTTACAAATTGATCGTTTTGTGTTAGGAACTGCGGCTAAAGATGAGGGCGATCGCTTTATTTTCAATTCCGCAACTAATACCCTCTTTTTCGATCAAGACGGTACAGGAAGTGGTTTTCAACAAAGGGAGATCGCCATTATAAGTAATGATCTTAACCTAAAAGCAAGCGACATTATCCTAGTTTAATTGCCCTGTTTCAAGAATCAGATTTCTGTCAGAAATCTGATTTTTAGATATAGATTACTTTGATATAGCATTTTCCGATTAAATGTTATATACCCCTCACCCCCTACCCCCTCATCCCAAAGGGAGAGGGGGAAAGAGAGGTAAAATGTCAAATGAAAATGCTATATAATTAAAAATAATATTACTAAATAAGGAGATCAATATGACAGCAACATTAACAAAAGAAGCAGCGGAAAATCGAGTATTATTAAATAATATTTCTTGGGAAACTTTCAATAGGTTACTCGAAGATTTAGGTAATAAAAGAGGGAGTCGTTTAACTTATTTAGCAGGAGAATTAGAGATTATGAGTCCATTATGGGAACATGAAAGCAATAATCGGTTTATTGAAAGTTTGATTTTTGTCATAGTTGATGAATTAAATATAAATGTTAAAAGACTTGGTTCACTAACTTTGAAATTAGACAAAAAACAAAAAGGAGTAGAACCTGATTCCTGTTATTATCTCAAAAATGAACCTTTGGTAAGAAATAAACGCAATATTGACTTAGAAATTGATCCTGCTCCCGACTTAGTTTTAGAAATAGATATAACCAGTGGTTCATTAAATAAATTCCCCATTTATGCAGCTATGAAAATACCAGAAATCTGGCGTTATAATGGCAATAAATTAACAGTATTTATCTTAAAAGATGAGGATGAAAATTATGAAAAAGTTAACCAAAGTCCTACTTTTCCTTGGTTAAATTTAGACTTAATACCACAGTTAATTAAGGAAAGTTTAGAAATCGGCGAAACCTCAACTTTAAAAAAATTCCGTCAATATGTCAAAGATAATAACTAAAAACTATAGCAGTCCTATGTTCGTTGTGTAGAGACGTTGCATGCAACGTCTCTACAGTAAGGGTTTGGTGAAAATAATTTTTACAACTAATTTATGATTGCTATATCAACTATCAACTATCAACTATCAACTATCAACTATCAACTATTAATTATCCCGTAACCAAATCGTAATTTTACCGTCAATACTTCCCACACTTAATAATTCTCCATCAGCACTAAGAGCGATGGCAAAAACTCTGTTATGATGCTCATCATCGTGCTCATTAATTGTTAGAATTCCCACGTTATAAAAAGTAGGTAAATGCCAAATTTTTACCCTACCATCAGCACCACTACTAAATAAATTTTGGCTATCATTACTAAAAACTAAACCAGTAACTTGACCAGAATGTGCTTTAATGACATGATTGGGTAAAGGTTCGATTTTAGACTGAAAAATATCTGCTGTCAATTGCCAAATTCTGATATTTCCATCCACACAACCCGCTGCCAAAATTTGACCATCCCTACTCATGGCCAAGGATTGCACTGAGGAAACGTTACCAGATAAGAAACCTAGCATTTCTCCCCTTCCCAATTGCCATAGACTAATACTTCCATCTGCTCCCGCACTGGCAATTATTTCCCTTTGTTGATGTAAAGCTAGGGCATAAATTGCGCCTAAAGGATCAAAGGAACTACACAAAAGTTTACCCGTGGTTAAATCCCATTGCTTGATACTTTGGTCATAACTAGCACTAATCAGAATATTTTTTTGAGGGGCGATCGCCAAAGCATGAATAGAACCGGTATGATTGGTTAAAGTGTGACTATTTTTGAGAAAAATAGCTTGATTTTTGTCTTTATTTAAAGTCCATAAATTAATAGTTTGATCATAACTACCGGTTGCTAAATAATAATTTTCCTTCTCAGAATTGGTGAAAGCTAAACTTAATAAAGCTTGTTCATGAGCGATAATACTATCAATTAATTTACCATCTTTTAAGGACCAAATTTTTAAGCTGTTATCAGCACTTCCACTAGCTAAAAATTTACCATCTAAGGTTAAAGCTAAACTGGTAACTGATTCACTATGAGCGAAAATAGTATTAAAACAATGCCAATTTTGACGGGAAGGCAGGGGTTTATTTGGTATTTCTTGAACGGGGACTTTTTCGGTTATTTTTGAATCAAAATTAGCGGATTTATTCGGGGTTAAATGGTTAATTTCTGTTCTTAAATCCGTGGTTATTCTTTCTAAGTATTCTATTCTTGAAAGAAAGGCCGAATTGTTAAGATATTGAACGACATTTGTTAAAGATTTTTCCAAACTTTCTAAATATTCTTGATAGGAAGTAATGAATTCTACTGAATTAGATTGCTCCACGGGAAAATGGGGCATAATAATTTCTTTGTTTGGGATAATTTCCTCTATTTGTTCCACTCGTTGGGTAATTTTTTTCAAACCTAAATTTATTTTATTACGCTGACGTTTTTCCGTTACTAAACGATTAATTAAATTTAGTAAAACCGTTAAAGTTAAACATAAAAGAGGAGTAGCTAAATTGCCAGAAGCAGTGGAAATTACTAGGGTAATTAAGGTAATTATTATTAATAGATATTCGGCAATATTAAGCCAATAAAATTGGTTATTCATCATGGATAATTGATAATTGTCAATTGTTTATAATCCTAAAACAGTTCTGGCAATATAAAAGTATATTAAAACACCTAAAACGTCCACTGCTGTAGTAATAAAAGGTGCTGACATTAAGGCCGGATCTAAACCAAAAGATTTAAAAATAAAAGGAAGTCCAGAACCAGCAACCGAAGCCAAGAGGGCGATCGCCACTAAACTACAACCCACCGATAAAGCTACCGAAAAATTACCTTGTAACCAAAAAGCCCAAATAGTAGCCACTGTACCTAAAATAGTACCTAATAAAAGACCAGCTAAAGCCTCGCGAAAAACCACTTGTCCAGGGCCTAAATCCCGCATTTCGTCAGTATTTAAACCACGAATAACCACAGTAGAAGATTGCGCTCCCACATTACCTCCTGTACCAGTTAACATCGGAATAAAAGCCGCCAAAACTACCACTTCTTCCAACAATTCATGCTGAGAATCGATAATTTTAGCAGTCATAGTATTCGTAATTAATAATACAAATAACCAAGTTACTCGACGACGAGCTACGGTTAATAAATTAGTTTGAAAATAATTATCACCGACGGATTGTAGCCCTCCTAAAGCATAAATATCTTCCGTTGCTTCTTGTTCCAAAATATCAATCACATCATCCACCGTCACCACCCCGACTAAACGTTCTTCTCGATCCACCACGGGAAGGGCCAATAAATCATATCGTTGAATCATGCGAGCAACTTGTTCTTGATCCGTATCCGTATGAACGGAAACCACATCTTTAGTCATAATTTCCCCTAAAGTTTTCTCAGGAGAAGAAACCACCAAATCTCGTAAAGAAACAATACCTTTTAAACAACGAGAAGCATCAATCACATACAAATAATAGATAATTTCTGAAACTTTCGCTAAATTACGAATTCGCTCCAAGGTTTCTGTTACCGTCAAATTTTCCTTGAGAGCGATATATTCCGGAGTCATAATCCGACCGGCCGTATCTTCCTCGTAACCTAAAAGTAAATTGGTTTTGGTGCGTTCTTCAGCACTTAACTCGGCCAATAAACGACGAACCACTTTAGCGGGTAACTCATCAAATAACCTAACTCGGTCATCGGGGGACATTTTATCGACAATATCAATTACTTCTTGGCGTTTAAACTCCTCAATTAAAGCTTGTTGGACAGTTGAATCTAAATGCTCATAAACCTCGATCGCCTCTCCCTTAGATAAAAGACGAAAAGCAATAACCTGCATCGATTCAGGCAACCCCTCGATCGCTTCAGCAATATCCACAGGTAGAACAGGAACTAATAAAGCTTTAGCTCCGGGCAAATTTTCTTGTTCGAGCAATATTTGTAATTGACTACGAATAATTTGTCTTAATTCAGTATGTTTAACATTAGAATTCATATTTAGGTAAGTGATAAGTGATAAGTGATAATTGATAAGTGATAATTAATAATTAATAATTAATAATTGATAATTAAAAAACAATTAATAATTGGGAAATAGAATTGATTTTGTTGCAATTTGTCAACTATCAACTGTCAACTATCAACTATCAACTATCAACTATCAACTATCAACTAGCCATTTGCAACCGGAAAATCCAATTATTAATTGTGATCATCTCCTTCTTCTACTTCGACTTGAACGACTACTTAAAGATAAATCGTATTCCCTTGCTGCACCAAGAGCAAATAAAACCCCACTAAACACAAAACATACTTCTAGTAAATTACCACTTTCATAAATTTTAGCTGTCGCCGAGGTATATTGAACGGACATATCGGCAATATACAAAAAGAAACTAGCTCCAGCAATCATACGCCAAGGTTGGGACAATTTTCCGCCCCAAAAAGCTAACAACAAAGTGGAAGCCAAAATGAGTAAAATAATATCAAAAATAACGTATAAAAAGTTAACAATACCACTAAAATTACTCAAAAACTTATCTAAACCCTTGAGCCATTGTGGTATTTGCGATGCTGCACCATTTGCTTTTTCAGCTACTTCCGGTAAACTTTGGGGTAACAATATGGCAATCCAAACCGCCAAAATAATACCAAAAATCCCAATACCAGCGATAATTCCCCACTGAATTAAAGAGAGATTTAAACGACGGGGTAACACGGCCAGAAGAATACCCAAAGTCACAAAAATATAAAATCCTAAATAGAAAAAATCCGCCGGTGAAACATCAGGTTCAAGTTTTAAAAATAATTCCCAAATACCAAAAAATATGTCACCAATAAAAAATAAGCTCATTCCGATTCCCATCAGTTGCCAAACTTGTTTCCCACTGGCAATATTGGGTGCTAACCAATTTCTGAAACAGAGTAAACCAGCAGCTAAAAATGCGATCATTTCCCAAATATATGTACCAATTAAATAGGAAAAAGACGTTTCTTTTCCAGGTTCGGTAATACTATATAAGAGGAAAAATAATAAAGATAAAACTGACCAACCTAAACCGAAATAAAAGATATTTTCACTATTGATCAGTCCTTTATTTTTTATTAATTTATCAAAATTATTCATATATAAATCAACCTTTGCTTTGTGATTACCTTAGTTGGGAAAGATTTCTTGTTTAAATAAATCTTAAACTAAGTTTAGTTTTAAGCCTAAACAAATTTCCCCCCTACCATAGAATACAGGATGTTGAGAAAACTCAAAAGATACCACCCCTCACTATTATTTGCTCATAATTTGCCCTGATTAAGTCAAAGCTAGCAAAAATTAATATAATTTAACCTATAGAAACAGAGTCAAAAGGAGAGTCATGGCTGACCAATTGATTAGGGCCACCGCAGCCAACGGAGGAATTAGAGCAGTTGGCGTAATTACTACTCGTTTAACGGAAATCGCCAGACAACGCCATCAACTATCTTACGTGGCCACAGCCGCTTTAGGTCGCGCCATGTCTTCTGGTTTATTACTGGTTTCCAGTATGAAGAAGGAAGGGTCACGAGTTAACCTACGAATCAAGGGTCAAGGTCCCCTAGGAGGTTTATTCGTCGATGCGGGCTTAGATGGTACAGTCAGAGGCTATGTGGATCATCCCGCCGTTGAGTTACCACCCAATAGTAAGGGCAAATTAGATGTTGGCGGGGCGATCGGTGAAGGTTACCTCTATGTGCTGCGAGATGTGGGTTATGGCTACCCTTATTCTAGTACCGTTGAGTTAATCTCGGGGGAAGTGGGTGAAGATGTGGCCCATTACTTGGTTACTTCAGAACAAACTCCCTCGGCCTTATTGGTGGGAGTTTTTGTCGATCAAACCGGTGTAATTGCTTCCGGTGGCTTGTTATTGCAAGTTTTACCGAAAGCGGCTCGTGATGAAAGCCTAGTCCAACTTTTAGAGGAGCGAGTCTCTTCTTTGCAGAGTTTTACCACGATGTTACGAGCCGGACGAAGTTTACCAGATATGCTACGAGGCGTATTAGGCGACTTAGGTCTGGAAATTTTCCCCGAGGTTCAATTGGTGCGTTTCGATTGCGGTTGTTCCTTTAACCGAGTTTTGGGCGCGCTGAAAATGCTAGGAGAAACTGAACTTCTGGACATGATTGACTCTGACGAGGGAGCGGAAGCTATTTGTCATTTCTGTGGTGAAATTTATCAGGCCGATAGTGATCATCTGCGACAATTGATTATTGAGTTACAAGCCCAATCGAGTTAATCAAATTATTAAGAGGAGGCCACCCCCGTTGCCTTTTTTCTGAATTTAAAATTCAGAAAAAAGGCAAGGCGATCGACAAGGTTAAATTTAGAATAATATATAGATAGATAGATAGATGTTAATAATAAAATTTAATCAAATTAAGCTTGACCATATTTAATTCACCCTTTTATTTTCCTTTCATAATTAACTAAATTTTTTTGAAAATTCTATGCACACTGAAGAATCCCTCGTAAAAATGCCTGTCGAAAAAACTAACCAAAATAAGCTCCCGCTCCTACCTTGGCCTGTTTGGGGCTTAGTCTTGGTGCTATTGTCTAGTGGTATTGGTTTTACCGCTACGTCCATGTTATTGGGATTGCCAAAAATGGCAAATTGCCAGAAGGTATTTTTACCCTTTACCTCCGCTTCAGGCCGTTTATATTGTGCTGAATTAAAAGCCGATCAAAGAACCGCAGATAGTCTTTTGGCCGCCATCGCCCTCGTCTCAGATTTACCCAGTGACCATCCTTTACGGGCTCAAATTGATGATTCGGTGGAAGAATGGGCCGCCGAAATTTTAAACTTAGCTGATGAAAAGTTTCAAGCTGGTGAGTTAAAACAAGCGATCGCCGTTGCCAAAAAAATCCCGAATCATTTACAAGCTTATCAATTAGTGGCAGCCAAAATTGAGGATTGGGAAACAATTTGGTCGGGAGCAGAAGCTAATTTTGAGTTGATGGAACAAGAATTAAGAAAAAGTAACTGGAATCAAGCGTTTCGAGAAGCAGTTAAGTTAACCTATTTAGATAATCAATATTGGGCTACCACGAAATATCAAGAAGCAGTTGAGAAAATTGCCATAGCCAGAGAAGAAAGCGGCAAGTTAGATCAGGCTTATCTTTTAGTACGTCGAGGCGGTTTAGAGAATTTGCTCAAAGCAGCCGAGAGCGCACAACAAATTCCTCAGACAAGTTATGCTTACAGCGAAGCACAAAAATTAATTACCAAAGTCGAAGATGAATTGACAGAAGTAGCGGAAGGTTTAATTGAACGAGAACGTTGGCAAAATTTGTTAGATTTAGCGAATCAAATTCCGCTCAATTTGAACATTCAAGGAGAAGTTAATCTTTGGAGTCAATTGGCAAAAGCTTCAATTGCCGCCGCTTCCGGTACGATGGATGGCTTACAAACGGCTTTAATTCAAGCTCAAGATATTCCTGAAACTAGCCCTCTTTACGAGAAGGCTAAATCTTTAGTTGCTATTTGGCAACAGGAAAAAGATGATCTTACCCATATTAGCAAAGCTGAAGAATTGGCCGCCGTTGGCACTGTGGCTAGTTTAGCTTCGGCCATCGCCGAAGCGGAATTAATACCCAATTATAACCCCCGCTATCAACAAGCTCAAAGATCAATCCGCTCCTGGACAAAAGAAATTCAAGTCAAGGAAGATCAGCCTTTGTTGGATAGAGCTAAACAGTTGGGAATTAGTAATGATGCTCAAGTTTTGCAACAGGCCATCGCCCAAGCTAGTTTAATTCCCCAAGGTCGGGCATTGTATCCCGAAGCCCAAAAATATATTGGCCAATGGCGCAAAACTATTCAAACACAACAGGACCAGCCCATTTTAGCGGAAGCCGATAGTTTGGCGAATATTGACAATTTAAATGCCGCCATCCAAACCGCTCAACAAATTCAATCCGGAAGAGCTCTTTATCAGGAAGCACAAAATAAGATTAATAGTTGGCAACAGGAAATAAAAGGCCGCCAAATCTTACAATCGGCTCAAAACACGGCCAACCAAGGTGGACTTGATGCTTTATTAGAGGGAATCCGCCTCGCTTCAAGAATACCTGATCAGACTATGGCTAAAAATGAGGCGATCTCCGCCATCAATAATTGGAGTTATGAGGTGTTAACATGGGCCAACAATCAGTCTAATACCAGTGTCAGTAAAGCCATCTCCATTGCTAATCAGATTCCCCCCAGTAGTGCCGCTTATGACGAAGCTAGACAAAAAATTAGGACTTGGGAAAATTTGCAACAAGAAAACCGAGGCCGCAATACTCTCAAAGAAGCCGCTAACATCGCTAACATGGGCACTCCCGACGCTCTGGTGAAAGCAATTCGATTAGCTCGCCAAGTACCCTCCGGCACATCGGTGAGAAAAGAAAGTATTTCCGCCATTAATAATTGGAGTGACCAAATTTTGAGAATTGCTGAACTTCAGTCCAGTTATTCCCTGTCCGATGCGATCGCCATTGCCAAACAAGTACCATCGGGAACTTCGGCCTATTCCTCAGCCCGCAATCAAATGGCAACTTGGCAACAACTTCTACAACCCCTAGCCACGGATTCTCCCATCATCCAAACAGGCAACTAGCAGATTTATCCAGAAAAATCTGTATATTTTGATACAAAATCACAGTTTAGTTATTGATTATTTTAATCATTTTTTGTTTAATGCGGACAATGATGCTACTACCTAAACCTAAAGACTGTAAACCCGCTAATAATAACCAAGATTGTTGTAAAGTTGATTCTAAATCTTCTTGACAATCCACAAAATCCAGACACAAAATGGTGGAATTGCCCCAAATTTCCCGAAATACTCGACATTTGGACGGGATACAGTCTATTAAACGGCGATAACGATCAATTGCGATGCTTTCTAAATGAGCGCTGGTATGATTAGCAAAATAATTTGAGTTGGCCATGATCCGAGTTCCTTGTTAATTTCTGATAAACCTCTATTTTTAAGGTAAGCTAAATTTTTGCTTCCTTGTCTAATTTGCAGAAAATCTTTACTTTTCTGTGAAGATTTGTTGCGCTCTGAGGGCGATCGCCTGGGGAAAGATTAAATGTTCTTGCTCCTGAATCCTTGCGTGGAGCGTCTCTGAGGTGTCATCCTCGAAAATCGGGACCGCGGCCTGCATCAAAATCGGCCCGTGATCGACCTCTAATTCAGCTAAATGAACAGTACAACCAGTTACCTTGACTTTAGCTGCCAATGCCTGCTCCACCGCATGAATTCCCCGAAAACTCGGCAATAAACTCGGGTGTATGTTGATTACTTTGTTGGGAAAAGCCTCCAGTAACACCTTGGTGACTATCCTCATCCAACCTGCCATGATAATCAAATCAATATTGTGCGCCTGAAATACCTCGACAATTGCTTGATCTAAATCCTCTCTTTTTTTGTAGTTGCGGTGATTTAATAATATTGTTTTTACTCCCCAACGCTCCCCTCTCTCTTTTACTTTTGCGTCTGGATTGTTGTAAATTAAAATCGGGACTTCCCCATTTAATTGCTGATTGGCGATCGCTTCACAAATTACCTCAAAATTGCTACCACTACCGGAGGCCATAACACCTAATTTTACGGTTTTTTCTAGTTTTAATTGTTCGGGAGTTAATAAGGGTGAAATAAATGACATAATTATTAGTTAATATACAACCTCTTACTTTATAACAATAATTAACTCTAAGTCAATGGTTTTTTGCTTATTATTCTAATTTTGGGTTTTTTGATCACGCACTCGTCGCCAAAGCGCAAAGGGGGTTATCTATTGGTATCCTAGTCTTGGGTTTTTTATACGCAAAGAAGAGACGCAAAGAATTTTATGAAATCTATTTTTTCTCCTTGGTTTTTTTTAGCTCCTGCTCTATTTTTATTGGGCATTTTTGTTATTTTTCCCATTGGTTATTTGGCTTTTTTAAGTTTTACTAATGGTAGTTTTACTTTTAGTGGTTTACAATTTGTGGGATTTAGTAATTATGTTCATATTTTTACCAATTCTGATTTTTGGCAGGTAATTAATAATACTATTTATTTTACATTTGCCACAGTTATTCCTAGTTTGATTATTCCTTTGATTTTAGCCGTTTTGTTAAATGAAAATATCCCTTTTCGGGGACTATTAAGAGCTGCTTTTTTTATCCCTTCCATTACTTCTTTGGTTGCTGTTGGTTTGGGGTTTCGCTGGCTTTTTCAAAATCAAGGTCCGGTCAATTCTTTATTACTTAATTTGGGTTTTGAGCCTGTTAATTGGCTTAGTAGTACAGTTTGGGCAATGCCCGTTTTAATATTACTTTCTAGTTGGAAACAATTAGGTTTTAATATGGTGGTTTTTTTAGCCGGATTACAAACTATTCCCCTGTCAAGATATGAAGCAGCGGAGTTAGATGGTGCGAATAGTTGGGCCAAATTTTTCTATATTACTTTGCCCGGTTTACAACCTACTTTAATCTTTGCTACTGTTACTACTGTTATCTTTACTTTGCGCAGTTTTGAACAAGTTTATATTATTACGGGAGGAGGTCCACTTAATACTACGAATATTCTCGTTTATTATATTTATCAAGAAGCTTTTGCTCGCTTCGATTTTGGTTATGCTGCTGCGGCGAGTACGGTATTATTAATTATTACCTTATTATTAGTCGCTCTCCAATTAAAAACATGGAATCAAACCGATTAAGTTAAGGTTAGTTATTGCGCTTTAGCGCTCTTAATTAGGTTAGTAGTTGCGCGGGTTGCGCTTAACAAAATGGTAATAATATGTTCTTTAATAAACTTTCTCTCAAATTTATTTTTATCGTTCCTTTTGTCTTACAAATTTGTGTTACTGTTGGTTTAGTTGGTTATCTTTCCTTTAAAAATGGTCAAGAATCTGTCGAAAATTTGGCTTTTCAATTAATAGATGAAACCGGAGAAAGAATCGAGGAAAATTTGTCACATTATTTAAGTATTCCTGAAAATCTTGATTACAGTAATGCAGCAGCTTTAAAATTAGGTCTGCTTAATCCCTATAATTTGTCACAAATTAAAGCACACTTTTTACAACAAATGCAAATATTTGATAAGGCCAGTGCTGTTTTAATTGCTAATGATAAAAAGGATTTTTTAATAATTGAAAGATTCGAAAATGACCTGATTTTTAGAACTCATAATAAAGAAACTCAGGGAAAACAATTTAGTTATCTACTTGATAGTCAAAGAAAGCCTAGTAGATTGTTGGCCCAATATCCTTATGATCCCCATAATGATCCTCCCGGAAATCCTTGGTATCAAAGAGTAAAAAAAGAACAAAAATCGCTCTGGATACATACAGTTTCTACTCCAAAAGGGAAAAACTACCCCATTCTAATTCTTGCTAATTTTATGCCTTTTTATAATCAAAAAGGTGAATTTAAAGGTGTGGTTTCTTCCGCTTTTCATCTGTCCCAAATGGGTAAATTTTTAGAAACGTTACATATCGGTAAAACTGGTAAAGCTTTTATTATTGATACCAAAGGTTTATTAATTGCTACTTCCACGGGAGAAACACCATTTACCAAACAAGTTGAACTTACTACTGCTCAAAATCTTAATCCCAATAAAAGACGCAAAAAAGCTCTTAATAGTGAGGATTTTTTAACCCAAAAAACCACTGAATTTTTACTAACTAATTTCGGTGATTTTAGCAAAATTAATCAGTCGCAAAATTTACACTTTCCGATTAAAAATCAGCAATATTTTTTGAGAGTTACTCCCACACAACAGGAAAAAGATTTACATTGGTTAACGGTTATTGTAATTCCTAAATCTGATTTTATGGCTCAGATTAATGAGAATACTAAAGTAACCATTTTCTTATCAATTTTCGCTTTAATTATTGCCATTATTATTGGTATTTTAACTGCTAATGGGATCACAAAACCCATTTTGAAATTAAATCAATCTGCCCAGGATTTAGCGGCTGGAAATTGGCAACAAAATATTAAATATAATCGTCAAGATGAAATTGGCCAATTATCTCTAGCTTTTCAGAAAATGGCTGAGGAATTACAAAAATCCTTTGCTCAATTACAGCAAAATGAAAACCGTTTAAGACAATTTTTAGAAGCAATTCCCCTTGGTGTAGCGGTTCATGAAACCAGTGGTCAAATGCATTATGTTAATAAAAATGGTAAAAAACTATTAAAAATTGACTCAATTCTTGAGGCAAAAAGTTCAGGTTTAAGTGAAACTTATCAACTTTATCAAGCAGAAACTAACCAATTATATCCGACAGAATCTTTACCCGTTGTCCAAGCTTTACAGGGTAAAACTGTTTATTTAGATGACATAGAATTTAGGCAAAATAATGATAAATTAGCGGGAGAAGTTTGGGCTACTCCTATTTATGATGAACATGGTAATATTATTTATGCCCTCGCCGTTTTTCAAGATATTACTGATCGAAAAGAAGCAGAAAAATTAATGAAAAATTATAACGAAAATTTGGCATTACAAGTAAAAGAAAGAACAGCAGAATTATTGGAAGCGAAGGAAAAAGCAGAGGTTGCTAATAAGGCTAAAAGTACCTTTTTAGCAAACATGAGTCACGAATTAAGATCGCCTTTAAATGCGATTTTAGGATTTTCTCAATTAATGTTACGCTCGCAAAAATTACAAAAAGAAGACCAAGAAAATGTGAGTATTATTAATCGTAGTGGCGAATATTTGCTAACATTAATTAATAATGTTCTTGACCTCGCAAAAATTGAAGCTGGTAAAACCATTTTAAACCCTCAAAATTTTGACCTGTATCAGCTTTTAGACGAGGTTGAGGATATTTTTTGCCTAAAAGCTGAATCAAAGTCCCTACAGTTAATTTTTGAGCGGTCTGAGAACCTTCCTAGATACGTCTGCACCGATTCGGTAAAATTGCGCCAAGTCTTAATTAATCTGATCAATAATGCGATTAAATTTACTAATTCCGGCGGAATTTCGGTTAATATTTCCTCTTTTAATCCCCTGATCACCCCCCCTACCCCCCTTGCTAAGGGGGGCGAATTTCCCCTTAATTTCCCCCTTGATAATGGGGGTGGGGGGGATCAAATCACCTTTACAATTACTGATACGGGAGTAGGAATTGCTCCGGATGAAATTAATAATTTATTTCAAGCTTTTGCGCAGACAGAAAGTGGCAAATATTCCCAAGAAGGCACAGGGTTGGGATTAGCAATTAGCCAAAAATTTGTCCAATTAATGGGAGGAGAAATAACAGTTAAAAGTACCTTAAATCAAGGCACTACTTTCACTTTTAATATTAATATTACCGAGATAAAATCCACTGAGTTGCAAACAGAAAAAAACCAACATCGTATTATCGGCTTAGAAGCCAATCAACCTCAGTATAAAATTTTAGTCGTCGATGATAAGGAGGTTAACTGTCAGTTATTGGTTAAATTATTGCAGCCTTTGGGTTTTGAATTGAAAACCGCTTTTAATGGCGAAGAAGCAATAGAAATTTGGGAAAAATGGCAGCCTAATTTAATTTGGATGGATATGAGAATGCCCATTATGGATGGTTACGAAGCTACCCAATATATTAAGGGTACAATTAAAGGAAATGCCACCGCAATTATCGCTTTAACTGCCAGTGTTTTAGAAGAAGAAAAAGCAATTACTTTATCAGCAGGTTGCGATGATTTTGTCAGAAAACCCTTTAAAGAAAGTACGATTTTTGAAACAATGACGAAACATTTAGGTGTGCGTTATCTTTATGAAAATGAGGAAAAAATAACTGAAAAAACCGCAATTTTTAACTTAACAACTAACTGTTTACAAATTATGTCAACAGAATGGTTAGAAAAAATGTATCAGGCATCAATTGACTTAGATGACCAGTTAATTTTAGAATTAATTACAGAAATTCCTAATACTGAAACCGGTTTAATTAATAGTTTAACTGATTTAGTAGATGAATTTCGCCTTGATAAAATTAGAAATTTAATTGAACCACTTTTATAATTAATACCAATTTCCTTTATTTTGGTAATAACTTTTCCCCCTTGGTAAGGGGAGTTGGAGGGAACAAAAGTAACAATATTTTTTTAAAATAGTAGAAAATTTATTAACAAAAGGCAACTAGAATGACAGAAATAACAAATAATATTTTAATCGTTGATGATCTACCAGAAAACTTAAAAGTTTTAGCACAAATGTTAACAGGTAAAGGATATAAAGTCAGAAAAGCAATTAATGGCCCAATGGCTTTAATGGCTTGTCAATCTACACCTCCAGATTTAATTTTATTGGATATAAAAATGCCAGAAATGAATGGTTATCAAGTCTGTGAAAAATTAAAAGCTAATCGTAAAACTTCTGAAATTCCTGTTATTTTTATTAGTGCTTTAAATGATGTTTTTGATAAAGTTAAAGCTTTTGAAGTGGGGGGAATAGATTATATTACAAAGCCATTTCAGGTGGAAGAAGTTATTGCCAGGATTGAAAGTCAATTAACAATTCAAAGGCAAAAAATACAGCTAAAAAATGAGATTACAAAACGCAAAGAAACGGAACAAATTTTATATCAATCTCGGGCACTTTTATCCAGTATTTTAAATTGTTCTTTAGATGGTATTGCAGCGATGGAAGCGGTTAGAAAACCTCAAACAGGTGAAATCGGGGATTTTCGTTGTACAGTAGTTAATCCAATTTTAGCTCAATTTTTAGGTCGAGAAACTGAAGATTTAAGGGGTAAATTATTCTTGAAAAAATTATTACAAAAAATTGATTCTAATTTGTTTGATAATTTAATTAAAGTAGTGGAAACTGGACAACCTTTAGAACAAGATATTTGTTATAAATCAGGCAAGAAAAATAGTTGGTCTCATTTAATTGCTGTTAAATTAGGTGATGGTTTTGCTCTTAGTATTCGCGATATAACTTTACGGAAAGAAATGGAGTTAAATTTACAAAAAACCAATCAAGATTTAGAGGCTTTTAGTTATACTGTTTCCCATGATTTACGCAATTATATTACTCAGATTAATGGTTTTAGCCAAATATTAATTTTTGATGACACGGATAAGTTAGATGACAAAGCAAAAGATTTTATTAACCATATTTATCAAGCTAGTTTGAGGATGGATCAATTAATAGATGATTTATTGGTATTAGCTCAGGTAAAAAAACGTAAATTAGATATTATAGAGGTTAATTTAAGTGCAATTATCGAATTTATTTCTGAACAATTACAAAAACAAAATTTAAACCGAAAAGCGAAGTTTATTTTTGCACCTAATTTAATTGTTAAAGGAGATAAAAATTTATTAACAATTGTTTTGGAAAATTTACTTAATAATGCTTGGAAATATACCAGTAAAGAGACAGAAACTAGAATAGAATTTGGACTTTTACCAACCAAAGATAAGCAAAATATTTTCTTTATTAAAGATAATGGAGTCGGTTTTGAGCTGGAAAAAGCAGATAAAATCTTTACTCCTTTTCAGCGTTTTCATGATCAAAATGAATTTGAAGGTACAGGCATTGGTTTATCCATTGTGCAACGAATAATTGAACTTCATGGTGGTCAAATTTGGTGTGAAGCTCAAGTCGATCAAGGTGCGACATTTTACTTTACTTTATAGGTTCGTTGTTGCGCTTTAGCGCTATTAATTCTGTAGGGGTCAACGGCCGTTGACCCCTACACCCCCAACAACGAACCTTATTCCCCTAAATATGCTTCTAAAACTTGGGAATTTGATTGGATTTGTTCAGGTGTTCCATCCGCTAAATTTGTCCCTTCAGCTAATACCCAAACATGGTGAGAAAGTGACATAATTACATCCATATTATGCTCAATAATTAAGAAAGTTATCCCCTGTTTATTCCAATTTAAAATATGTTCGCATATTTCACCAATCAAAGTGGGATTAACACCGGCTGCTGGTTCATCTAATAAGATTAATTGGGGATTGGTCATTAAAGCACGCCCCATTTCTAACAGTTTTCTTTGCCCTCCTGATAACCCTCCTGCGTAATCATTAACCTTTTTAATTAACCCCACCGATTCTAAAATTGCCATGGCTTTATCGCGATTTTCTAACTCCTCTTTTCTGATTTGTTTGCGTTGAAACCAGACATTTAAAAAGTTTTCTCCTGTTTGTTGTTGGGAAGCTAAAAGCATATTTTCCAACACCGATAAACGGGATAAAACCCGCGCCACTTGAAATGTTCTTACAAAACCTAAATTAGCGATTTTATGGGAGGGTAAATTATTAATTGGTTGACCATCAAAAATAATTTCTCCCTTGTCAGATTTAATAAAATTAGAAAGTAAATTAAATAAAGTCGTTTTTCCTGCACCATTCGGACCAATTAAACCAGTAATGCTACCTTTTTTCACCTCAATTTTGGCGTTATTTACTGCTTTTAAACCACCGAAACTTTTATGTAATCCTTGAGCAGAAAGTAGGATATTTTCTGTTGAAATTATTTGTTGCTCTTGCATTTTTAATTTATTATTGTTAATATACTTTTTTCTTTCTGAAAATGTATTTTTCTCCTCTTATCTCCCCTCTCCGTAGGAGTAGGGAGTGAGGGGAAAATAATTAATCATTGTCCAACAATTCTCTTAAAGTATAGGGACAATTTTTAGGAAAGGTATTCAGATTAAGCTCAGTCTTTTTACTAACCATTTTTACAGCATACTGATACATTGTTTCTAATTTTATTTCTAAATGATTAGTCAAATTAGTGGTTAATAATTTTTCTAATTGATGTCGAAAAGTATCTATTTCTAGTTGCCAATGTTTTTTATTTCTGTCAGATTCTGCTGACCAATATTGCAGTAATAAAAGATGAATAATAATCTGTTCAACTAAACTTTCAACTCTAGCTTTATCTCGACGACTCACACTTTCTAATTCCTCAATTAAATTATCAATATCTAACTCATTTAAACGATTTGTTTTTAGTAAATTAATCGTTTCTTCTAGCCAGAGATGTTCGTCAATTTCATATAAATCTCTTAAATTAGTGTTAATTAATGTTGGCATAATTTCACCCTTTATTTACCTATTTTATCTTGATTTTTCATCCCTTGAGATTTTAACAATTCATATTCTTCTTGAGCAGATTGAATATCGGCATCAATCTTGAAAAGGGGATGAAAATAAAAATATTCCTTATTTTAAGCTACCGCCTTTAGTTAGTGTAGGGGTTAACGGCCGTTAACCCCTACTGTTAACTGATAACTGATAACTGGTAACTGAAATGACCGCTTGATTAGCATAATAATAGGCTAAAGCAGCGTAAATTTGAGCTAAATTGAGATGACTTCTTTCTTGAGCAAGTTCTTCTACGCTAATACCAGATTAGACCTCTTGCGAAACTAAGAATAAAATCAATTTTCCTCTCATAAGCGTCAATTTCTTTACCTATTACCTATTACCTATTACCTATTACCTATTACCTATTACCTGACTTGGTGCAAGAATTCCAATGTCGATAGTTGTAGTCATATTTAGACACTCCCAAAAAGTAAAGATTGTTAATATTATAACTATTTTCCGAGGGTTAATTCATCTTTATTGCCTAAAATTCCTTGGGGTCTCCAAATCATTAAAACTATCAAAATTAAGCCAATAATCATCACTCTAAAAGCACCTAAACGAGCATTATCTAAGATTCCTAATTGGGGTAAAACAAACCGAGTTAAGGAATCATAACCCCAGAAAATAATTGCCCCTAAAATAGTTCCCTGATTGCTACCTGCTCCTCCTAAAACTACAATTGTCCAAGCATTAAAAGTTAATAAAGGTTCAAAATTACTGGGATAAACTGTCGTTAATTGCCAAGCATAAAATGAACCAGCAACTCCCGCAATTCCTCCTCCTAACATAAAGGATTGTAACTTATACCAAAAAACATTTTTTCCTAAAGCTCTGGGAATTTCTTCGTCTTCTCGAATCGCTTTTAAAATGCGCCCCCAAGGAGAATTAACTAATATTTCTAAACCAGAATAAACTAAAGCCAAAGTTACTAAAACCAATAACATTAAACCAGCTTTATAATTGTAATCATTCAGAGCAATTACTCCACAAATATAAACTAATAACAGTATAATTCCTGAAATAACAGCCCAAATCAATGGACCAATTCTGTTACCTTTACGCCAAATTTTACTTAACCCAATCCATAATTTATAAGCGGTAAAAATAGCAATTATTGTTAGAATGGCAATCATAATAAATTTGCCGAAAAAATTGGGATCAAATTTTCCCAAAGGTAAAGGAAAACCTTGAACACCAAACGCTCCTTTTGTTAACCATTCCTCATTTAAAGCAATTAAACGTAATAATTCTGAAACTCCAATGGTAACAATTGCTAAATAATCTTCCCGCAATCTTAAAGTTGAAGTGCCAATTAATAAACCTAATAAAGAAGCTAAAATTGCACCAATCAAAACTGCCAAAATAACTGGCACTCCTTGATTGGTTAGTAAAACCGTAGTATAAGCACCCACGGTCATAAAAGCAACATGACCAAAATTGATCAATCCCGTGAATCCCCATTGCAGATTTAGTCCTAAACCGAAAATGGCGTAAAGACCAGCAGAAATTGTCAAAAAAACTATGTATCCGACCATTGTAAAATTGACTCAACTAAATTTAGATTAGAACCGTGCTGATTGTATCGCAATTTGTTAGTTTTGGAAAAATCACTCACTGAAGATGACCCTTTTTAGGTTAAAGTAATGTCAATTACGGTGAAATCCTCTGAAAATGTTTTCACTTATGATAAACAGCGATTAATTAATCTAGGAGATAAAAATGTTAACCCTGAAAATTGTAGTTTATATAACCGTGTTTTTCTTTATCGGTTTATTCACCTTTGGCTTTCTCTCCAGCGATCCTTCCCGGAATCCTGGCCGCAAAGATTTAGAATAATAGCATTTCTGGTTCTGCTTTCTAGTTTGTTGATTTTTGAAATAAGCTCACTAGAAAGCTTACCAAGTCAAGAATACTCCTTTATAATTAAAAAATTAGTAAAGTTAAAACTGACGATCTCAATACTAATTATAGATCAACAACTATAATTTTAGTAAAATTTAGGAATACTATATTAAACTGATTAATTTACCGAAAAAATACAATTGATAAATAATAATTGATAATTTATATGACAACTCTAGTAATTGTAGAATCACCAACTAAAGCAAAAACTATTCGTAATTATTTAAGTAGCAACTATCGAGTTGAAGCTTCCATGGGTCATGTCCGGGATTTACCATCCAGTGCTGAGGAAATTCCTGCAGAATTTAAGGAGCAAAAATGGGCGAATTTAGGCGTAAATGTAGAGGCAAATTTTGAGCCTATTTATGTTATTCCCAAGGGCAAAAAAAAGCTAGTTCAAGATTTAAAAACTGCCTTAAAAAATGCTGATGAATTAATATTAGCGACTGACGAAGATCGAGAAGGGGAGAGCATCAGCTGGCATTTATTACAATTATTAAAACCCAAAGTTCCCGTCAAAAGGATGGTATTTCATGAGATTACCAAAGAGGCGATCCAAAAAGCCTTGAAAAATTGTCGGGCTATTGATGAAAATCTAGTCCATGCCCAAGAAACTAGGAGAATTTTAGATAGATTAGTCGGTTATACTGTCTCTCCTTTACTTTGGAAAAAAATCTCCCGAGGACTTTCCGCTGGTCGAGTTCAATCCGTTGCAGTCAGGTTATTAGTAATCAGAGAAAAGGAACGTCGCCAACACAAAAGCGCAAAATATTGGGATTTAAAAGCACTTTTAATACAGGAAAAAAGTCCCTTTGAAGCCAAATTAATTGCCTTAGATAATCAGAAAATTGCCACGGGGGCAGATTTTGATCCCACTACCGGCAAATTGGCTAAGGGCAAAAAAGTTGTTATTCTCAACGAAGCTGAGGCGATCGCCCTCAAGGAACAAATAGCCAAGAAAACTTGGACGGTCACGGACTTGGAGGAAAAAGCCACGATCCGCAAACCCGCTCCTCCTTTCACCACTTCCACCTTACAACAGGAAGCAAACCGGAAATTAGGGCTGTCAGCGAGGGAAACGATGAAAATCGCCCAAAGTCTCTATGAAAACGGCTATATTACCTATATGCGGACAGATTCGGTCCATTTATCCGCCGAGGCGATCGCCGCTGCCCGTAGTTGTGTTGAGCAAATGTATGGTGCAGAATATTTAAGCCCCCAACCCCGGCAGTATGCTACAAAAAGCAAGGGCGCACAGGAAGCACACGAAGCCATTCGTCCAGCGGGAAGTACCTTCCGTATTCCCCGAGAAACCCCTTTATCTGGCTTAGAATTGGCACTCTATGACCTAATTTGGAAGCGTACGGTAGCGAGTCAAATGGCTGATGCTAGATTAACCCAAATTGCAGTCAGTATTCAAGTAGAAAAAGCCCTCTTTCGCTCCAGTGGCAAACGCATTGACTTTCCGGGCTTCTTTCGCGCCTATGTAGAAGGTTCAGACGACCCAGAAGCGGCTTTAGAAAACCAAGAAGTGATTTTACCGGCCTTGAAACCAGGAGACACCCCCAAATGTAAGCAGGTTGACGCTGTTAGTCACGAAACCCAACCTCCCGCCCGTTATAGCGAAGCATCTTTAGTCAAGATGCTCGAAAGTGAGGGAATTGGACGGCCTAGCACCTATGCGAGTATTATTGGGACAATTATTGATCGGGGTTATGGCCAAATGCGCAACAAAACCCTGATTCCCACTTTTACCGCATTTGCAGTTACCAATCTACTCGAAAACCATTTCAGCGAATTAGTCGATACTTCTTTTACTTCCAAAATGGAACAGAGTTTAGACGAAATTGCCACGGGAGAAGTGCAATGGTTGCCCTATTTAAAGAAATTTTACCAAGGAGAACAGGGACTAGCTAATCAGGTAAAATTGGGTGAAACTTCCATCGATGCCATGGAAGCCAAAAAAATCATTCTTGACGGTTTAGACGCTAATGTTAAAATTGGGAAATTCGGCCCATATATTGAAACCGAAAGCGCCAATGCTTCTCTCCCCCCTGATTTAACTCCGGCTGACTTGAATAATGAACAGATACAGGTTTTACTGAAACAAAAATTAGAAGGTCCCGAAACCATCGGTAAACACCCGGAAACGGAGGAGGATATTTACATTCTCACGGGGAATTATGGCCCTTACGTTCAATTAGGGGAAGTCACTGAGGAAAATAAAAAGCCTAAACGTTCATCTTTACCCAAGGGTGTGAAACCCGAAGATGTTACCCTCGACGTTGCTGTCGGGTTGTTGTCTTTACCCCGTCTGTTGGGGAATCATCCGGACACAGGCGCAAAAATCAAAGCCGCTTTAGGTCGTTTTGGTCCTTATGTGGTACATGATCAAGGGAAGGAGGGCAAAGATTATCGCTCCCTGAAAAAAGAAGATGATGTCTTGACCATTGACTTAGAACGGGCTTTATATTTGCTTGCTCAACCAAAAGCTACTCGGGGAAGTCGAGGTAGTAGTAAAACTCCTTTACGGGAATTAGGCCTTCATCCCGATGACAATGAACCAGTTAATATTTATGCTGGTCCTTATGGAAATTACATCAAACATGGTAAGGTTAACGCCAAAATTCCCGAAGGAGAAACCCTGGAAAGTGTCACCTTGGCCATGGCTTTAACGGCCTTGTCGGCTAAAGCGACGACTGCCAAAACTACCACCAAGAAAACCACCACCAAGAAAACTACGGCTAAAAAAAGCACAACTAAATAGTTATCAGTTAACAGTTACCAGTTAACTGTTATCAGTTATCAGTTAACAGTTATCAGTTATCAGTTATCAGTTAACAAATTTTAAGCGGGTGAGTTAATAGTTAGGGTTTACTGAAAAAAGCACAAAGCCATGTCGATCAAGAATTTCAAGTTGGTGGGACTTGAATTAAGTGCAAGGATTTCAACAAATAATAGTAAAAAACCTTACATTTACGGGGATTAATCAAGATTTTTGCTCGTCAAAAGACCCGGTCAAACTATCAACTATCAACTATCAACTCGCCCTCACCAGCCATTTATTCAGCAAACCCTAGTTATTCTTAATTACCTAAAAACCTATTACCTATTACCTATTACCTATTACCTATTACCTAAAAACCTATTACCTAAAAACCTATTACCTATTACCTATTACCTATTACCGCGACTTGGTGCAAGAAGTCTATTAATTCCCTTTCAAGGGGAGGAAACCTGAAACTTTTTTTCTGGTCAAGAGGAGGAAATTGTTAATTATTAACTGTTAATTAGATTTCTGTTAACATTAATTCCTTTAAAGTTGTAACTCCTTTTTTCACTCGACGAGCCACTGTCACCACACTAATTCCTAAAACTTCTGCCGTTTGTTTTTGAGTTAAATCTTGCAAAAAGACAAATTCTAATACTTTTCTAGTTTGATCTTCTAACTGATTTAAAGCTTGATTTAAGCGAAATTGATCTTCTTGAACCAGCTCAAAACTGCGATAATTAGTATCAGGAACTAAGTCACCTAAGCTTGTTTTTCCGTCATTTTCATCATTGACAGACATATCTAAACTGATCGGTTCACGATTTTGATAAGCTAGTTTAATTTCTTGCCATTGTGTTTCGCAAATACCTAATTTAAGCACTAATTCCTGATCAGTGGGTTGACGTTTATATTCTTTTTGGAATTCTTCGATAATGGTCAGTGCTTGTTGTCTAATTTGTAACCAACGTCGAGGAATGCGGACAGTATTAACTTTATCCCGTAAATAATGCTGTATTTCGCCACGAATGTAGGGAATGGCAAAAGAGCTAAAAGCAGGGCCCTTATTTACTTCAAATCTTTCGATCGCCCTTAATAGGCCGATACTACCAACCTGCAATAAATCATCAAAAGATTCAGGACATTGATTAGTCCAGTAATGAGCTTCTTTTCTAATTAACCCAAAATTCAATTCTAAAAGCTGATTGCGGATGTCAATCGTGGGGTTTTTTTGGTAGGTTTGAAACAACCGTTGGCTTATTATTTTTACATCTTCAGTGATAGTTACAGACATGGTTTTATTGCTCGCTATAGGTTTAGAAAAATTTAAAAATAAGAGGGTGTTTTGAGATACAATTGGTTCAGAAAATTGACTTAAATTAATCAACTGTTCTGCTGTTAAATATTTTTTAATTAAAAATGATTCTTTACTATAGGTTATTACCAAGTTGCATGGAAGACAACCGTATTTTTACGGTATTTTTGTCTAAGTTACTGATTAAAAAAAACTAGATAAATTTACTGAGTTAATAATACTTAAAATATCAGTAAGTAATTAGTATCGCTGATCTCGACTGAAAACAAGAGAAGAACGAGTTTTCTACTCTGGGAAGCTTAATATTTAAGGGGAGCATTTCAGTTATCAGTTATCAGTTATCCTCTTCGTCAGTAGGCTCGGAGGACAACTGAAAAAACGACTTATTCTCCTTATTTTTTCCTCGGAAAAGATGAGCCCTTAGACCGCTTTTTTTGGTCACAAAAAAAAGGAGATACTCTGATATTTTTTCCTCCGCTGAATAGCCATTCAAAAAAATCAACTCAAGTTTTTTCTAACTAAGTTAGTCCCGAAATTAGAAATTCATCTAACTACAGATTGTAACCTAATTTAACCAGAGAAATTTTCCCAAACATAAAGAAAGAAAAAAGAGACTCCCAAGGGAAATTAATCGTTCGCTCAAGAATTAAGCTTTTGGAGTTAAACGGCCGTAGAAAGTGCCACGAATTTTCACATCTTCGGGATCTTCAGCACCTAAATCAGTAGCAGAAGGTTGTTCACTTTCAAAAGTACCGCCAATTTCGCCAGTAGAAGCATCAATTTTGGTAATTTGTAAAGACATAGTTCCTTTACCACCGACAAGTTGTTTCAGATTCGCTCTGGTGAGTCCTTTTTCATCAGCTTGGGAAGGTAAAGCAACAGCGTTATCATAACCACTAGCTACACCACGGGATTTAGGATCAAGGAATACTGCACCACGATAGGAAGGAACTTTAAAAGAACCTTCAAAATCAGTAGAAGTATTAATGCTTGTCTGACCAGGTTCAGAGGTAGCAACTAAATTCTTAATGGTAAACATGAAGGGTACTTGTTCTCCACCGGGGAGTTGGACAGTTACGGGTTGGAAGTCAATACCATCTTCTTCCACCAAAGTTAAAGTACCATCTTCAGCAGCGGAAATTGTACCAGTAATCTGTTCCAAGCTAGATGTGTATCTGGTCAACAATCTGCCTTGAATAAATTCAGCTGCTTGACGTTTGTTAATAGGTTCTTCTTTAACAAAATATTCTCTTGGTTCAACACAGAGACTAGAGAGAGCATAGCTTTGGCCTGGTTCAATGGGAAGAGAACCACGTCGGGTTTCGGAAATTTCAGGACAACTATTAGCTAAACCTGTATTTACAATTTGATCATAGGTTAACTGTTCTTTGCTGGTAGCATTGGCCGGGCCTTGACTACAAGCTGTCAAAACACCCAAACATAAAGCTAAAAAAGCGACTATTAATGTGCGATACCTCATGGACAACCTCTTAAACAATCAATCTTTACAGAATTTTAGATCTTAATCAAGAATCAATCAAAAGTATTTTGGTAAAATTTTTTACTGATTCCCTTGCAATATACTTTACCATTGACACTCCCTCTGGGCTTTTTTTAGTATCAAACTGGTTAGCTACGCAAAAGCTACCGAGCTTACTAAATGATTGTATTTTAATTGGGATCATTTTACTGCAATCGGTCTTGCTCTTAACAATTAATCCTTGACAATTCTTAATCTTGTTTCTGGTTAATTAGTCATGGTTAAAGCTTTCAGGCCTCATACTATGATAAGTTCAGATCACTTTTCAACAAATCTATGACTTGCAAGCCACCCTTTGACCAGACACACTTAACTGAACAAATAGATCAATATAACCGACAAATAATCGCCTTAGCCAACCAATGTGAAGGAGATGATCAATTGCTGTTGTTTATTCTGCGTAAATTGGAATTTTTACATCGAGAAATTCGCGAAGGGTTATTTCAAAATTCCTTGCCCAATAATCGTCAGAAATTATATTTTTTACTCAAGGAAATCGAGGAAGAGGGAGGTTGGCCTTATATTGAAAGAATGAAACTTTATGAATTGTTGGCTAATCTATCTGATGAAGCCGTCACGGAGGCCAAATCTGCGTCTGAAGCCGAGTAATTTATGGTACGATCACCTAATCACCAAAATAAATAAAATTTTTCCATGGCTTTTACCTTAAATCCGATCAAATTTGGTACAGATGGTTGGCGCGGTGTGATCGCTGCTGATTTTACTTTTGAACGAGTGGCCCAATTAGCTCCCGTTTCGGCTCAAGTTTTAGCTGATAATTATGGTCAATCTACCAATTCTCGCTTAATTATTGTTGGTTATGATCGCCGTTTCATGGCCGAAGATTTTGCCCAACTTGTGGCCGAAAGTGTCCAAGAAGCCGGTTTTGACGTACTCTTAGCCCAAGGTTACGCTCCTACCCCTGCTTTTAGTTGGGCCGCCGTTGAACATCAGGCCTTGGGCGCTTTGGTGTTGACCGCCAGCCACAATCCCGCCAAATATCTCGGTTTAAAGGTAAAAGGTGCTTTTGGTGGTTCGGTTTCCCCAGAAATTACTAAACAAATTGAAGCTTTATTGCCCAATTGGCAACCTGTTACCACCAGCAAAGGGAAACTGGACTTATTTGACCCTTGGACCGGTTATTGTAAAGGCCTTCGCTCCAAAGTCAATATTGGGGCGATCGCCTCAGCAATCAAAGCCGGTAAGTTGACAGTTTATGCCGATGTCATGCACGGTGCAGCCGCTTCTGGTCTTCAACGTTTACTCGACTGTGAAATTATCGAATTAAATGGCGCTCGTGATCCTTTATTCGCCAATGGCGCTCCCGAACCCATCGCCCGTTATTTAGGCAACACAATTGAAACCATCAAACAAGCTGACAAGAAAAACCTACTCGTCGGTTTAGTCTTTGACGGAGACAGCGATCGCATTGCAGCCATAGACAGTCAAGGCAACTATCTCAGTTCCCAAGTTTTAATCCCCATTTTGATTGAACATTTGGCACATCGTCGCGGTTATCAAGGGGAAATCGTCAAAACCATTAGCGGTTCGGACTTAATCCCCCGTTTAGCTCAACTTTACGGATTAGAACTATTTGAAACGCCCATTGGTTATAAATACATCGCCGATCGCATGATTTCCACCCAAGTTTTACTGGGTGGTGAAGAATCCGGCGGCATTGGCTATGGCCATCATATCCCCGAACGAGACGCACTCCTGTCCGCGCTTTATGTGCTCGAAACCATGGTGGACACGGGCAAAGACCTCAGCGAAATTTACGCAGAATTACAGGCAAAAACCGGTTTTACCTCAAGTTATGACCGAATCGACCTTGAATTGGCAAATATGAGCGTACGAGACAAGCTGGTACAACGTTTACAGACGGCTGCACCCCAAAATATTGCCCATAAAGCGGTCGTTAACTTAACCAGCATTGACGGTTACAAATTCCGTTTAGAAGATGGCAGTTGGTTAATTATTAGATTTAGTGGTACTGAACCAGTTTTGCGGTTATATTGTGAAGCAGCTACCGTGGAAAAAGTGCAAAAAGTGCTACTTTGGGCGAAAAATTGGGCTGAAAATACTTAATTATTAAAATACTAAAATAGGTCCGTTGTTGCGCTTTAGCGCTATCTAATGCGCTAAAGCGCAACAACAAACCTGTTTTTTCTCTTTTAAACTTTCATACAGGTTAAACAAAAACTCAATGCGGTTTAATTCGTTGACAAATGGTTGCGATCTATAGCATAAATCTACGGCTTTGTCAAGGTTTTGATGTGCTTTTATTAGGTCGGGTGGCATAGTTAAAGGGTCATATAAATCCGCTAAACTACTGTTAGGATATTTTGCCCTTGTATCAAGCACAATTTGCGCGCAAGTTTCGACTTTTTGCTTTTGTTTATCAGTAATATTATCGGGAAAGGGATAATTATTATAAACAATTGAACTTGAATATTGATAATCACTTTTCATTCTTCCACACACATATTTTACCCAAGTTATGTGCATTTGGGAGGTCATTATTCCAAACATGAAGAAATTACCATTAGGAATAATTAACGCACTTCCACTGGCAATAATTTCTTTATTATTAATACCAATGGGGATATATTTCCTATTTTCAGATGAGACTTTCGGGATAATAATATAATCTGTGGTTGGTTGTCTAATTTCCCCAAATAAATAGGGAGTTTCAGCAAGTTTAATCGTTGTTGTTCTACCGCTACTTTGTCGATAGGTTTTAACTTGCTGAATTTTATCTAAAACTAAAGGCATTTTTTTCAATTCCCTAGGTTCCACATCAACTAGCCATAAACACCAACGTTTAAGATTATTAATAAATTCTTTTCCTCCTGAATATTGTTTCATATATTGATTGGCTAAAGGTTCTTTTCTTAACAACTCCTGTTTTTCTTCATCGGAAAAAATGAGGATTCCATTATCAATTGGCATACTTCCGTAATTTATTTCTGGTATATTTGAAATTGGTTTACTTCGTTTTAAAATTACTAAATCATTCCCCTCTGTTAAATAGGGATTAATGTTAGTTACTTTCCTTTTTGTGGATTCTCCTTTGATATTAATATAATCAAAAAGACGCTTATTTTCTATATCTTGCAACCCAAAACCAATAATTACGCAATGAACAGCAGCGTTACCTTTCGCTTCATTTGACCAGCTAAAAGTACGATGGGCAAAATGAATTTTAACGTGATATTTTGTGTATAATTCCTGCCATAAAATCCCCACTTGTTCACCTTGAGAAATGGAATTTGTACTAACAAAAGCACAGCGAATTTTCGTATTTTGAATAAATTGTGCACTTTTAATATACCATGCAGTTACATAATCTAAAACTCCTGCACCTTTTACTTTTCCTAAAATATTTTGCAGATCAATTTTTTGCTCTTTATTTTGCTCTTTTTTCCCCACAAAAGGAGGATTTCCGAATATGAAATGGATTCCTTTATCCCCCCTGTCAAGGTTTGAAGATTGAACCCCCCCAACCCCCCTGTCAAGGTTTGAAGATTGAACCCCCCCAACCCCCCTGTCAAGGTTTGAAGATTGAACCCCCCCAACCCCCCTTGGAAAGGGGGGAGTCTGGACGGTTTGTAAATGTTGTCTGATGTCTTCTAAAACACGTTCTAAATTATCGAATACTTCATCATTAGAATAACGAATAACGGTAATTCCCACACTTCTGAGAAAATCATCTCTAAGGCGATCATATTCTATTCCTTCTGAAGTATAATGAGGTTGACCATCTAACTCAATGGCTAAGTTAGCACTGGGACAAAAAAAGTCTAAGATATAACGGTCAATGGAATGTTGTCTTCTGAATTTAAAACCGTCTAATTGTTTATTTTGCAAAGCTTTCCATAAAACCTGTTCTGCTGGTGTAGGATTATTTCGCAACTTTTGTCTTAATTCTTTTTTATCTTTAAGATTACTAACACTTTTATAGACATCACTTAGTTCCCCCCCTTTCAAGGGGGGGTTAGGGGGGGTTAGGAGAGCATCTACCCAATCAAGTCGCAAAGCATTGCCATGGATAATTGTCGCTGATTTTTTCAAAGGTAATCTGACAAAATATTGACCAAATTCGTTACTTACTTTCAAATTCATTTGGTGATCAATTAACCATACAGCAACTTCGGCGACTCTGACGGCAAATTCATCGTATTCAATGCCGAAAAATTGATCGACATCCACTTTAATAAACAATTTTACGTCAATAAACTTTTCTTGTTTATATAATTCCTGTAAAATTTGTAATTCTAATTCCCGTAATTCTCGATAGGTAATAATTAAAAAGTTACCACATCCACAAGCAGGATCTAGAAATTTTAAGGAGGCAATTTTGTTATGAAATTCCTGTAATTTATTACGATTATTTTTAATCTTATTGAATTCTGTATATAGATCATCTAAAAACAGGGGTTTAATTAATTTTAAAATGTTTTTTTCCGAGGTATAATGCGCTCCCAAATTACGTCGTTGATTCGGATTCATGACTGCTTGAAACATTGAGCCAAATATGGCAGGTGAAATTTTACCCCAATCTAATCCACAAGCTTTTAATAGCATTTCCCGCATTTCTCGATCAAAGGATGCTGGAGGTAAAACTTCCTCAAATAATTTGCCATTTACGTAAGGAAATTGCGCTAAATTTTCGTCTAAATTGGTTAATCTTTTGTCTTCTGGCTGATTTAAAATATGGAAAATATAGCCCAAGTGCATCGCTAAATCACTGCCATCATATCTAGTGTGTAAATCAATATATTCTTGAAAAATTCCCTTATTAAATATACCTGTATCGTCAGCAAATAAACAGAATAATAAACGCACTAAATACACTTCTAATTCATGGCCAGTATAGCCTACTTTTTTGAGGCGATCGTGCAGTTCTCCCATTAATTCCGCTGCTTTTATATTAACAGGATCTCCATCTTGATAAATGCGTTTTTCATACCCCGCAATAAAGTCAAATAAATGGACATTGTTAATAAAATCTTTTAACTCAAATTCCGTGGTTTTATCTGTGTCTAAATCGTACAATTTA
>JAABRE010000054.1 GCA_011391125.1 Synechococcales cyanobacterium S06 | reverse complement strand
AAGTTTTTAGTTTGTTGTTGGACTTTAGTCCTAAGAAGCGCTAAAGCGCAACTACGAACCTATTTTTCAACTGTTTTAATCTTAATTGGAATCACTATAACTGTTAACTGAATTGACAAGCAATTAAACGGGCTAAAAAAAAGTTGGCCATTTTTGCACCATAAGGCGAAAACCACCATTCTCCGGGTAATGCCCCTTTCTTCATTTCGCCCTGAAAATCAAAATCCCCATAATCAACCAATTGACCATTTTTGCGCCAACCAGTTTGGTCCATCACAGCTTGTAAAATGCTCATATCTTGAGTCATAATCGCTTCCATACTACCCCCAAGACTTTGATAAATTTCTAATTGGATAAAAAAGCCAAATTTATTGTCACTATATTTTAACCATAGTTGATCAATTACATTAATTGCATCACAGGGGATTTTTTCTAAATCTTCTGGAGTCACATTTTCTTGGGAATTTTCTCCTGCTAAAATTAACATTATTTTCGTGGTTTCTTGATCAGCTTCTCGCCATTTTTTTGCAGCTAAGAAATCCTTTAATTTACCATAGCGATAAACATCACTTAATAAGATTAAAGAAGATTCTAACTGATTTTCTAATTGCAAAATACGCTCTTTTAAGGCTGCTATTTCAGTTAATTCCTCTAATTGTTTTTCGATTTGTTTAATCGAATTTTGTAACTCTTTTATTTGTGCAAATTGTTCGGTTTCTGTCATTTCAGTTATCAATTATCAGTTAACAGTTATTACTACCTAAATGTAGTAGTTTTAAATAAGGACTATTTTGGTTACTTTTCCCTCGCGATTCGGGATAGGGGGGGACATCATTATTAATTAACCCTATTGTACAGCTTCTCGATTCATTTCGGCAATAATGTTCATGGTTTCTAAACTTACCGTTGTAATCCGCATTATTAAGTCAATTACGGTTTCTTTATAATCAGAAAAACAATAATTATTAAACTTTTCAGCAATGGTTGAATCCTTCGCTTTTTTCTCCTTATATTGGTCCAAAATCCATTCAATTGCGGAGCGATTTCCTAATTTATATTCCCATACTTCGGGAGGAATTTCTGTTAAAGTGGTGACATCATCTATTAATATTTGACCTTTGGTTTTATCTGCTTTTAATTTGGGTTTTATAACCCCCCAACCCCCCTTGGAAAGGGTGGCTTTTTGTTCCTCTCCTGTCAAGGGGGGGTTAGGGGGGGTTAGGTCAATTCTTTTCACAGGATAAGGTGTAATTGTCTCATAATTAATGTGCAGTTGCATTAATTTTTTACCCCAATTTTTCCACTGATTAAAGTCATCATAAAAGGGAATTCTTGGGAATTCTCGCTTTAAATTTAACTCATATTTTTGGCGATATTTCGGATTATGTAACACACCATAAATGTAATAGAAAATGTCTTCTTTGGTGATTGCCCTCACCCCCAACCACTCTCCCACGGGGTGAGGGGAGTTAGAATTGTCTGAAAGTCTTCTCCCCCCTCTCTCTGAGAGAGAGGGGGGTTGGGGGGGTGAGGGTTGATAATAGTCCCTAAACTGTTGTAATCCCCAATCAGTAATATTTTCCTGTCTGTTTCCTTCTTCATCATAAGTATATAAGGGTAAACATTGACTATCACCATTGGTATGAATATCAGGTAATTTATTCGTAACAATAACATTAAATGATTTATTTCCTACATTAACAATTATAACTATATTATCTTGACTTAAATTATTAGAAAATATCTCATAATGATTAGAAGTCAATCTATCAGATAATCTTTTTTCTGAGTAATAAAATTTAGTAATAAAAGGCCGATAATAAAATTTAATGATCAAATTTTTATCAAAATTTAACTTACTAGAATTTGATAAGTTATTTTTTAAAGTAGCACTCCATTTAATACTATAATCTAAATCATTGTTGTTATTTTGCTCTTTAAGAGAGTTATAAATGTTAATAAAATACAGTATTTTTTCCGTTAAATTTTCACAATTATCATCTGTTACCCATTCATCTCTTGCAGTTACCACACCATTAGAAAACAACTTGAAAACTGCTTTTTGATCACTTATTTTTTTCGCTAATTTTGTCTCTTTATTTGCTAAAGATAATAAACTCTCAAAATCATTATCTTCTGCTAAATTAATCCAGTTATTATTTTTATCTGGTTGTATATGTTTAAAATTAATTTGATCTAGTTTATGGGAAGATAAAAACTTAAGTTTATCTATTGCTAATTCTAAATCAGGACGACAAGTATAAAATATTTTACAAGGTGTTTTTTCTTTATTAATTTTCTTAATCATAAAACTAATTGCAACCCCTGTTTGAATACCAAAAACATTGTGAGTTGTACCTGATATTTTAGGATTTTTTCTGACATCTCCATCTAAATCAATAATATAAATTTCGCTAAATTCTTCATTGACTAACTTTCTAAAACCATCAAAAGTTTTCGCATCAATAAAAGATGAATTTGTAATAAATGCCACAATTCCATTATCATTTAATCTATCAGTGGCCCATCTAAAAAAACGGGAATACATATCATAAACCTTCGTTTTTTGAGCGGTACTTTCCTTCACATAAGTATCTTTAATTCGCTTATCTATCGCGGGATATTCACGATTTTTATTGTTATCATTTTCGTTTTGTTGATTAGCATTATAGGGAGGATTGCCAATAATTACTGATATTTTGCGGTCATTTTGTCGTTTAATTCGAGTGGTATTTTCCAAAGACATTGCAAATAAATCGCCCTGTTTCTGATGAAAAGAAGTATGATCTAAAGTATCGACAAAACAAATATTATTAAACTCCTCATATTCCCCCATTTTTTGTTTATAGGAATACTCAATATTTAGGTTAGCAATGTAATAAGGTAAAATCGCCACCTCATTACAATGAATTTCATTTTGATATTTATATTTAAGTTTATCCTTCGGCAAATATTCGATTAATTCCGTGACAAATGTGCCCGTACCCGTCGCAGGGTCTAATATTTCAACATTCGGATCAGCTAATAATTTATTAAAGTGTTTATGGGTTAAATAATCCGTACTTTCAATCATAAACTTAACAATTTCATTAGGAGTATAAACAATACCCAATCTATCAGCAGTTAAAGGATTATAAGCTTTATAAAAATTCTCATAAATCACCTTTAAAAACTTTTGTTTTTCATGATAATTCACAATATTAGCAGCAGTGCGTCTAATTACACCATAATATCTTTCAATACTGCTTAAAGTTTGGCGTTTAATATTACCAGTAAAAAAAGTTTCAATTAATCTTTGTAACTCCCTGGCAATATTATTTTCACGGTGAAATTGTGACTCATTAAATATGTTTAAAAAGATGTCTTCAGTTAAAATATGTTGAATGATCATTTCCCGCACATCTTCTGAAGTTATATTAGAATTAATTGACTCTTGACATAACTTTAAAAACGCCTTAAATCGTTGCTGAAATTCTTTGTTGCCCTCTCCCCCTACCCGAATCCCAGAGGGTGAGGGGAGTCTCCCCCCTCTCTCTGAGAGAGAGGGGGGTTGGGGGGGTGAGGGAGTGAGAGTATTATCAATTAACTCCCGTAAGGTGGTTAAAATTGTCGGTAAATCTGCTTTAAAAGAATCAATTGCTTCTCGAAAATCTTTAACTTCTGGTCGAGTATAATTAATAAAAGTATTAATAATCTTATCTAAATCGTCTATATTTGTCATGGAAACTCGCAGGGTTTCTTGACGATTTTGGATTAAAATTGCCGTCTGGGAATCTTCAAATAAAATATTATCATCGGGATAACCTTTGGCCAATTTCTTCTGAATTTCGACATCTAAATTATCATCTTGGTCCTTACTTTCCCAATAACCCCAATCAAGTCTTAAAGCATCTTTGATTGTGCCATCAGGTCGAATTTTTTCCTGTTTATAAGCTAATTCCGGAATTAAAATAAAATCCTTTATTTGACAATAACTATTTAGTAAATTTTGAAACGCAAATCTGATCGAGGTTTCATTACGACTACCACCATATTGAATGATTTTAGCTATTTCATTGTGATATTGGGAAATTAAGAGTTTAGACATAATTAAATTGGTAATTTTAGTTAATTAGTGAACATGATAAGCTGAATTTCTGTAGGGTGAAAATGGCCCACCCTACTAATTACTATTTTACTGCAATAATTCATCGGGGTTTTCGCCTAATTCCCGTAAACGTGCAGCTAAAATTTCGGCTTTTCTAGCTTGTTCTTGAGCAATGATCTTTTGTTCTTGAGCAATTAAAATTTGTTGTTTGGCCACTTCTTCTGGTAATAAGATTAAGTTACTATTTTTATCATAAAATCGCAGCCAAGTTGCTTTTTCTCTGAGGATAATACCATCCCAATTTCCTAACCATAAATCTAAGGTTTCACAGAAACGCCAATTATTTTCGTTAGCTGGTATTTCTTGATAGATGAAATCGCCGTTTAAACGCCATCCTTGTAAGGAATTAGGATCAAAAGGATCAAAGATAAAATATTCCCTAGTTTTAAATACTTTCTGATAAATTTCTTTCTTTTGATTTTTGTCAATTTCCGCTGTCGAAGGTGACATTAATTCGATAATTAGATCAGGATAACGGCCATTTTCATTCCAGACAACCCAAGCTTTGCGAGAAATATCGGTATTCTCGACATCTAAAACCACAAAAAAATCTGGTCCTTTAAAATCTCTGTTTTTAACTTGATTGACGCTGTAATAAATAAACATATTACCGCCGACAAAAAAGTCATTTTTATTAATAAATGCTTGTTCAACAGAGGTAATTAAAGTATTCATGGCAATACGGTGACGATTACTTTCCATGGGTTCTCCATCATCATAAATTAGCTCAGTGGGGGGTAATTCTACGGCCGGAATTTCTATTAAAGTAGTCATAATTTTTGCTGTTTAAAATAACTTTTATTATCGGTAGGGTGGGCATTGCCCACCTACTATTAATTACTATTGTATCGCTTGACGATATAATTTTTGAATGCCTTTTAAGAGGCGATCAAAAACAGTTTGAGGAGGTTCGTTGGCGGGATCAAGCAGTTGTAATCTGGTTAATAATTTGGCTTCTTCGCTATCCACTTCACCATCACTATAAATTAAAGCACTAATCGCCGTCATTAATTGTTGATAGTCTTCTTCATTTGGTTTTTCTCCTAAATATTCTTCTAACCATTGATAACATTGCTCCGCTTTAATTTGCTTAATTTCTGATAGTAATAATTTAATTTCTTGGTCTTCATCAAGACCATTTTCGGTGGCCATTTTCCGTAAATAAACTCTTTCTTCGGGCTGAATAATTCCATCAATCCAAGCTGCACCGATGAGAATTTTAAGTAACTTTTTGGTGTCCATAATTTATCCTTTTTTGTGTAATTTAACCATAAAAAAGCCATCCATATTATATTTATGTGGCCAAATTTTAAGCCATTTCTCTGACTCTACTAAGTTAACATAAGGAAATTTAAAGGAGGGTGGTTCGATTTCCCAATCAGGATTTTTTGCTAAAAATTGCTCAATAATAGCCTCATTTTCGGCTTTATTAATTGTACAGGTTGCATAAACTAAAATTCCGCCTTTTTTCACCCAATTTGCGCTATTTTCTAATAATTCCTGTTGTAATTGCGCTATTTCTTGGATTTTTTCCTGTGTTTGTCGCCACCGAATATCTGGCCTTTTATGCAATGTGCCTAAACCCGAACAAGGCACATCTAACAGGACTCGATCGCCTAAACTATTAAATTGGGGCAGTTTTCGACTGTCTCCTGATTGAATTTTAACGGATTTTAAGCTAAGGCGATCGCAATTTTCCTGTACTTTTTGTAAACGTTTGGGGTAAACATCACAGGCATAAATTTCGCCGTGATCACCAATTAATTCGGCAATGTGGGTAGTTTTTCCCCCCGGGGCAGCGCAAGCGTCGATGATTACTTCTTCGGGTTGAGGATCAAGAAAATGGGTGACTAATTGGGCGCTGGCATCTTGGACAGTAAACCAACCTGCGGTAAAACCGGGGAATTTTTCAATATTGCCACTAGCTTGACTTAATCTTAAAGCTTGGGGTAAATTATTAATTCGCTCTACTTTAATGTTTTGTTCAAGAAACTGTTTTTCTAAGTCGTCTAAGGTAGTTTTAAGAATATTAACTCGGAGATCAATAGTCGGAGTTTGATTAAACCAGTGGCATAATTTTTCGGTTTCATCTGGTCTAATTTGAGTGAGAAAATTTTGGATAATCCAATCAGGAAAACTGGTTAAAATCCCTAATTTTGCTACGTCATTATTGGGTAAAATTAAAGGATCATTTAACTCTGACTTTCTAATATATTCCCGTAAAATACCATTAACAACCCCCGACAATTTACCTAATTGGTTAATCTTAGCTAAGTCCACACTGGTATTAACAGCAGCCGAAGGTGGAACTTGGTTTAAATAACGTAACTGATAGAAACCAATTTGTAAAATAATCCTTAAAGATAAAGGTTGTTTTTGAGCCGTTTTTTTACTAAACTGAGTTATTAAATGGTCTAAAGTTCTCTGTCTTCTAACAATCCCATAAACTAACTCACAAATTAACCCTTTATCCACTAAATTAATCTGATTTTCTGTTAAGATTTTGTTTAAAGAAATATCAGTATAAGCACCTTTTTGATAAATTTCTAATAAAGCTAAATAAGCGAATTGACGACAATTTTTCATATCATAAAACCTCCGAAGGTGAGCAAAACAAAAGTTAATTAGATTAACATTAATTATAGGTAATTTTTGCCCACCTTAGCCAATTTTTAGCCATAAAAATTGGGTATTCTCTTGAGAATACCCGTTTTTTGTGATGTTTGCATTATTAATTAAGCTAAGTTGTCAAAATTTCATTAATTATCATTGAATTTTAGCTTAAAGTTGCGCCACTGCGATCGTAGGAAGTAGAGAAACTAGAATGGGGTTTGCCTTGAATACCACCACTATATTCGCCATCAAATTCAACGCCGATTTCTGCGGATGCACGACTCAATAATGATTGTTGACGATTTTTGATAACGTGGTGATGACGCATCATTAAAGCTCTTGCTTGATTATTGGTATCCATGATTTTATCTCCGATTGCTTAAACAGGATTTGTGATTGCTTTTTTTATTTCCTTATCTCTATTTATATCACAATTCTGTAGCGAATTTTACAAAATGAAAAAAATGTTATAAAACTTAACAATTTCTTTGGGATCAGTTATGGGATTAGGGTATTGGGGGATTGGGGTATTGGGGAGAACGATATTCTTAAATCCCCAACTCCCCAACTCCCTAACTCCCCAACTCCTTAAAGAGTGAGAGAATGAGAGTCAGTTTCGATTAACTTGGCCAAATCTTGCAAGAAGGAAGCGGCCTCAGCTCCATAGATAATGCGATGATCACAGGTAATACTCACCGTCATTTGATGTTTAACACCCATTAAACCGTGTTCAGAGACGACCACTTGAGGTTTTGAAGCACCAATCGCCAAAATTGAACCTTGGCCTGGGGGTAAAATAGCGTCAAAAGAGGAAACACCAAACATACCCAAATTGGAGATCGTAAAAGTACCGGTGTTATATTCATCGGGTTGTAACTGTTTAGCGCGGGCTTTGTCCACCAAACCTTTCCACTGACGAGAAAGGGAATAAATATCCAATTGGTCAGCATTTTTCAAAACAGGAGTAATCAAACCTCCGTCGGCCATGGCCACAGCAACGGCCACATTAATAGATTGATTATACTTAATACCAGCGTCAGTATAAGTAGCATTGAGTATGGAATGTTTTTGTAAAGTATTGGCGATGGCCTTAGCCAACAAAGCAGTCATCGTCACACCCTTAGACTTAATTTTTTTGTAAAGGCCATCTAAAGCATCAGTAGTAATAGTATAACTGACATGGAAAGTAGGCACTTGCAGACTAACCATCATATTTTTGACGACTGCTTGCTGTAAAGTCGAAAGGGGTACAGTTTCACCAGGAGTTACGGGAATAACTGGAGCAGTAAATACGGGGGTAGGAGCGGCAGTAAATACAGGGCTAGGAGCTACTGTTGCTACCGGTTGAGAGACTTTACCGACGGCTTTTTCCACATCTTCAGCGATAATACGGCCGTAGGGACCACTACCTTTCAAGGTTTTGAGGTCAACCTTTAACTCCTTAGCCAACTTACGAGCGCGGGGAGAAACCACAGTGCGGCCATTACTGCTAGTGGTGGCGGTTGCTACGGGCTCTGGAGCAGCTTCCACCACCGCAGGAGCGGCGGGAGCTTCAACCTTAGCAGTAACCGCTGCTGCACCTTGTTTTTTCGCTTCCTCAATTTCGGCTTCTGTTTCAGCAATTAAGGCGATCGCTTGGCCAACAGGTGCAGCTTGGCCTGCTTCAACTAAAATAACCGCCAAATAACCTTCATAAAAGGATTCTACATCCATATCCGCCTTATCAGACTCAACCACCACCACAGTTTCGCCCTTTGCTACTTTATCTCCTGACGATTTAGTCCAGGAGACAATTTTACCTTCAGTCATAGTAGAGCTAAGAGCGGGCATAAAAATATCGTGAATCATGAAAAATGGTCCTTAAATTAAAAAAATTACTGATTAAAACACAAACTATCATTATACCGTTTAGGTTTAAGCTTGACTGAATCTTATTTCGAGTTAAATTTTGCTTTCGCTTGTTGGTATATTTCCTCAGTTATAATAGTGACATCCAATTCCTGAGCCCATTTTTCAATTTTTTTACGCGCTCCGGGGCGCACAAAAAAAGGTATTTCTTTAAGTTTTGCTTCCGCTTCTGGAGTCCATTCCATATTCGTTATCAACTATAAATGATCAGTTATCAATTAATTATCAATTACTAGAGATTAATTAGCAATTATCTCTATTTGTGATGAATTTTAACTGAATATAATGATGTACCCCCCCTCGCGAGGGGGGAAGTTACCCGTGTTTTTTTTGATTGTAATTTAGGGCAAAGAAATTAGATAGCAGTAAAAAATCAGCTAAAAGTGCACAAAGTCTGATTAATAAAGGGGTTTTGTATATTTGCAGCTTGTCGATGAGAAGAATCGATCGCTCTTGGGGGGTTAACTTGAATTTTAACTGAATATAATGATGTACCCCCCCTCGCGAGGGGGGAAGTTACCCGTGTTTTTTTGGATTGTAATTTATGTCAAAAGGTGGACAGAAATCCAATTTCATTGCGCTATATTTCAATGAGCTAGAGAAAACCAACTGTAGGGTCGCAAGCATTGCACTTTAGATCAATATGGGAGATAAAACCAATGTAGGTTGGGTTTCGGTGGCAAACATGAAGGGGGGCGCAAGCGTTGCGGTCCTAGCCAAATAAATCAATTAAAACGCTAGAAACTAGGCCAGTCCGTGTTATGCTATAATGAAAAAAAAACCAAAAATTGTTTAAATTTAGTGTATAGTAAAAATTAACGAATTTTAAGGAATAAAAGGAGTTAATTATGGCGATCGCAAACAGTTCAAATATCATTGTAGTTAACGGAATTCAAGTCGAAGTCTTTGATTTTCAAGATAACTCTTACGCTTTTATTTCCAGCAACAGAGCAATAAGCTGGAAAAATGCAAAAATAGCTTCAGAAAGTATAACTTATAACGGAGTGAATGGTCATTTAGCGACGGTAACTTCAGAGTCCGAAAATAAGTTTATTGTTGACAATGTGTATATATTGGCCAACGGTGCTTGGACTTGGCTAGGAGCAACAGATCAAGTAACCGAGGGTAAGTGGGAATGGGTGAGTGGTGAACCTTGGAACTATTCTAATTGGGATGTAGGACAACCTGATAATGCTAACAACGAAGATTATCTTCATTATGTGGATGGTGGTACTTGGAATGATAATAATTCCAATAATCATGGGAATGGTATCTATAGCTATATTGTAGAATTTGAGGGAACTGCTGTAACTGAACCTGTCAATTTAACAGGAACTTCAGGAAACGACACCCTTGAAGGTACGAACTTTAATGATACTTTAAGTGGTTTAGGTGGTAACGATACTCTTGACGGAAGAGGTGGTATTGATTCCTTGGTCGGTGGAGTCGGCAATGACACTTATATTGTTGACAATTCCGGGGATATTGTCAAAGAATTAGCAGGACAAGGTACAGACATAGTTAAAGCTAGTGCTAATTATAAACTCCCTGATAACGTGGAAAACCTTACCCTGACAGGAACAAACGGCTTAACAGGCAAAGGAAACGTACTTAATAATAATATCACTGGAAATAGTGGTCATAATCGCCTTTTTGGTTATGGTGGCAATGATAACCTGATTGGGGGAGCGGGGAATGACTCCATTTTTGGTGGAGCAGGAAATGATACCCTTAATGGTGGTATTGGTAATGATTATCTCAGTGGTGGTTTAGGGAATGACAACCTCACAGGAGGAGCAGGTCAAGATATTTTAACGGGTAGTGCTGGTAAAGATAACTTTATTTTCCTAGCACCCAATGAAGGTTTAGACATTATTACTGATTTTTCCCCTACCGATGACACCATCAAGATCAAAGCTTCAGCGTTTGGTTTTAATTCCACAGGGGCGATCGCCCAAGACCAATTCGTCACAGGGGAAAAGGCGATCGACAATAATGACGTGTTCATTTATGATAACAGTACCGGTATTTTATCCTTTGACAAAGACGCAAATGGGGCTTTAGCTCCTGTACCTTTAGTCATGTTGGATAATATTCCTGCAATTACGAATGCAGATATTGTCTTGTTTTAAAATGTAGGGTGCGTCACACAAATAACCTAAAATATAAATCATACTCTCACAATGTGACGCACCCTACCTTTGCTAAATATGTTAGCCAAGGTGGTTTAAAGAGGGTTTAAGTGCTTTAAAAGTTAATTTACTTGTGAAAAGTCATTTTTAAAATCTGCTCTCTATTACGGTTATTTTGCGATTTTAGGGCAAATGGTATAATTTGATACAAAAACTATTTAGGCGGTGCTTAGATGATTAGCGAGCATCTCACCTAAAAAAGTTGCGGCTAACCTCGGCGCTGGGAATTTCGCGCGGTTTTTTTTACCCCTCATTTTTTCATATCTGTTAAGATTATAAGGTATTTAAGGAAAAAAGTAAAGTATTTGTTACAAATATTTACAATTAATAAAGATAAATTAAGAATAACTAAAATTAGGAAAAAGAGGTTTTAATTTAAGTGTTTCCAAGAAAGATTGAAGAAAATTCTTGTCAATAATTAACTCTTTGAGAACAAGAATATAATTAAAGTCATATTTTTGACAAAGGGTTTTAAAACCATGAAAAATCAGCAATTCATCTCTAATTTTGTCCATTAATTTGTCATTATTTTGAGCTTCTTGTTGTAAATAAGAGACTTGCTCCTTAAGTTGAGAATGTTGATAGACAAGGGATTGGAGATAAGATGGAATAGTGACACCTTGATCCATAGCTAATAATTGATACTCATTGACTAATTGAGTATCTAATTGTAGGGGGGTAGTTTTGGGGGTAGGAATTAAATAGGGATAAGTTAATTTGATGATATGTTTGATATTTTTACAGGTAAGATCAACGGGATTTAATTTGATAACTTGTCGCCAAACTTGAGTTAATTTATCTTCAAATGAAATACCATCATCAGTCTCATTTCTTAAAACAGATAAAACCTCACATTGAGACTCATTTAAAGGTAAATTGGTAAAACCCAACTTCATTAAATCTGTAGCAATAGCAGCCGCATTGATTGTTTGTCTAACGCGCCAAAAAGGTAACTGTAAATAGGTAACGCAGAATTCAGTAAATTTTCGGCATTTCGATTCTTGCCAAGCAAAATCTTGCCAGAAATGCCAGAAAATCCAACCTTGGCGAATGTAGGTATATTTTAAGGAAGAATATTCCGTCATTAAACACTGAAAATTACTTTCAACTCCACTGTCACTCCTCATGGAATAGCGCAATTGAGAGTCATAATCAATCAAAAACTGCATTGAGTCATCATTATCCAGGTATTCATTTCTAATATCATCATCAAGATTATCTAAACAAGGGTCATAAACAGGTTTTTGATAATAAGTGACATGACGGCCAAAAGCTAATTCGGATTTAAGATTATTCATGGTATAATTTCCTTACTTTAATTTCAACTCTGCAAAATCAGAGCTTTTTTTTCTTTAACAACAGGATAGCACAAAATCAGGTGAAAGAGAAAAAACGTTACAATTCTTCACCTTCCAAGACTGTTGATCAAGTTCAGCGGTTAATTTTTGCTCAGATATAAGAAGATGACGGCCAAAAGCTAATTCGGATTTAAGATTATTCATGGTATAATTTCCTTACTTTATTGTTTTGACTCTGCAAAATCAGAGCTTTTTTTTCTGGGATAGCAGACAAGGGAAGGTATTTCAAGGAAACGTTACAAGGCCTAGCTTTTGCTGAATAAGACAAAAGGCGATCGAGAAAAAATAAATTTTGGAATAAAATAAACGATCGATCGCCAAATAGGCTACAATTGTTTACAAAAGTTTAACATATTTCACTGACAATTTAATCATTATGTCTCTTCCCATTCGCAACGTTGCTATTATCGCCCACGTCGATCATGGTAAAACCACTCTAGTTGATGCCCTTCTCAAACAATCAGGAATTTTCCGCGAAGGGGAAGATATACCTGATTGCGTAATGGATTCCAATGATTTGGAGAGGGAAAGGGGTATCACAATTCTTTCTAAAAATACGGCCGTACGCTACAAAGACGTGCTTATCAACATTGTTGATACTCCTGGACACGCGGACTTTGGCGGGGAAGTGGAACGGGTGCTCGGTATGGTTGACGGTTGTATCTTAATCGTTGATGCCAACGAAGGACCAATGCCACAAACTCGTTTTGTGTTAAAAAAGGCCTTAGAAAAGGGATTGCGTCCGATTTTGGTAGTAAATAAAATAGATCGCCCAAATGTGCATCCGGATCAAGCAGTGGACAAAGTTTTTGATCTATTTGTCGAATTAGGTGCGGATGATGATCAGTGTGACTTTACCACCCTTTACGCTTCGGGTATCAGTGGTTTTGCCAAGGAAAAGGTGGATGAAGAAGGTAAAGACATGAAACCATTATTTGAAGCGATTTTGTGCCATGTTCCACCACCGGCTGGGGATGCCAACAAACCTTTACAATTACAGGTGACAACCCTAGATTATTCTGAATATTTAGGCCGGATTGTCATTGGTCGTATTCACAACGGAGTTCTAAAATCCGGTCAACAAGCAGCTTTGATCAAAGAAGATGGTAGCATTACGAAAGCCAAAATTACCAAACTAATGGGTTTTGAAGGTTTAAACCGGATTGACATTCCCGAAGCATCTGCTGGTAATCTAGTAGCTGTGTCGGGTTTTGCCGATGCGAACATTGGGGAAACTATCACTTCGCCAGATGATCCTCAAGCTCTACCTTTAATCAAAGTAGATGAACCGACCTTACAAATGACCTTCAGTGTGAACGATTCACCATTTGCTGGTCAAGAAGGCAAACTGGTAACATCTCGCCAAGTACGCGATCGCCTGATGCGAGAATTAGAGACCAACGTTGCTTTGAGGGTGGAAGAAGGAGATAGTTCTGATCAATTCCTGGTTTCAGGAAGGGGAGAACTACACTTAGGAATTTTAATCGAAACGATGCGTCGTCAAGGTTACGAATTTCAGGTATCCCAACCCCAGGTAATTTACCGGGAAGTAAACGGACAACCCTACGAACCTTATGAATATTTAGTAATCGACGTTCCCGAAGAAGCTGTCGGCCCTGTTATTGAGCGTTTAGGGCAACGGAAAGGGGAAATGCAGGATATGCAGCCTGGTGCTGGCGGTAGAACCCAACTTGAATTTGTGATCCCAGCCCGTGGTTTAATCGGTTTCCGAGGTGAATTTATCCGTACAACTCGCGGTGACGGTATCATGAACCATAGTTTCCTCGATTATCGTCCTTTCTCTGGGGAATTAGAAACTCGTTTCAACGGTGTAATGATCGCCTTTGAAGAGGGAGTCGCTACAGCTTATGCGATGAAAAGTGGTGAAGATCGGGGTGTATTCTTCATCACACCGGGGACAAAAGTTTATCGGGGGATGATTGTTGGTGAACACAACCGCGCCCAAGATATTGACTTGAACGTTTGCAAAACAAAACAATTAACCAACCATCGCGCTTCGGGCGGTGAAGAATTGGTACAACTGCAAGCGCCGCGAGATATGAGTTTAGAGCGCGCTTTGGAATACATCGGTCCTGATGAATTGGTGGAAGTAACACCTAAATCGATTCGTTTACGGAAAATGGGCAACAAAAAGTTAGCGAAGCGTTAATTTTTTAGTTAATTACTGTTAATAAAAGCTGGGTATAACTCAGCTTTTTTATTGATGGTTATAGGTTATCAATTAGACAAATAAGCTTTATTTGTGCTATACTTTAAAAAATATTGATATAATCTTCTGATTCAAATAAGTGTTTAATAATTTGTAACAAGAAAATATGAACAAAATAAAGCAAGATTTTTTAATTAAACTAAAAGAATTTGCAAAAACATTAACTGATTACGTCTCAATAAATGGGGGTGATTGGAGTATAAAAGCGTTTATTGATATTGAGAAAAATCTTTATACAATATCATCAGATTCCAAGATAATTTCTAAGATTTTGGAAATTCAGTTATTCCCGAAATTTAAAGAATTTGCAGAAAATAATGGATATGAAATTATTTTAGCAGAGAAACAAAACTGGTATCCTGATTTATCATTTGTAAATAAAACAGATCAGAATATTAAATTTGCAGTGGACATAAAAACAACCTATCGTTTAGAAGATTATCCCGGTTTTTGTAATGGTTTTACTTTAGGTTCACATGGTGAATACTTTAGAAATAGGACAAGTTCAAAAAATATTCAATTTCCATATTCTGAATATAAAGCCCATATTTGTTTAGGAATTTTATACACAAGAACTAAATCAATAGATATTGATGAAACACAGATATTAGAAATATCTGAATTAGATAATATTACATCGGTAATTAAAGATTTAGTCTTTTTTGCAGAGGAGAAATGGAAGATTTCTAGCGATCGATCAGGTAGTGGAAACACAGCAAATATTGGTAGTATAGATTGTATTGAAGATATTTTAAAAGGTAATGGAGTTTTTATTAATTTAGGTGAACAAGTTTTTGATGACTATTGGATAAATCAGGGTGTTTTACAAGTACCAAACCCGAATTCAAAAGGACAATACAAAAAACTAACCAAATTGAGCGAATTTCTTGAGTTTACAGGGAAATATGTCAATCTTATCAATCAACCAAAACAGAAAAGAAAGCAAAAATAACATGATATTTATACCACCAATAAAATCCCAAGGAATAAAAACCAAACTGGTTGAATGGATTGCGGAAAGTACGGCCGAAATTGAGTATGAAAGGTGGGTTGAACCTTTCATGGGTACTGGAGTAGTTGCCTTTAATATTCGGGCAAAAAAAGCTCTTTTATGTGATAGTAATCCTCATTTAATTAAGTTTTATCAGGGAATCAAAGAACAGAAAATAACCAGTGCAAAAGTAAGAGAATATTTAACAAAAGAAGGAGAAAAATTATTAGAAAGTGAAGGTAAATATTACTATGAAGTGAGGGATAGATTTAATAAAAATGGGGATTCTTTGGACTTCCTTTTTTTAAGTCGTGCTTGTTTTAATGGGATGATGAGATTTAACAAAAAAGGGGGATTTAATGTGCCGTTTTGCAAAAAAAACCATCGTTTTGCTCCAGCTTTAATTACTAAAATTGTTAACCAAGTTCAGAATATTTCCCAAATAATAGAATCGGGTGATTATACTTTTATTAATCAGGACTTTCAAGATACACTTAAAGAGATAAATTCTAACGATTTAGTTTATTTAGACCCTCCTTATATTGATCGACATACAGATTATTTTGATTCTTGGTTAGAAGAACAAGAAATACTTTTGAATAGAGGATTAAAAGACTCAAAAGCACAATTTCTCTTGTCAACTTGGTTGAGTAATAAATATCGAACTAATGAATATATTTTTTCAATTTGGCAAGATTGTCAGATAATAACTAAAGAACATTTTTATTATGTGGGAGGTAAAGAAATAAATCGAAATGCTGTTTATGAAGCAATTATTTCTAATCTAAAAATTTCAAATAGTATCTCTATTTCAGAGATGAAAGAAAGAATTATCAATAAAGAATCGCAATTAACTTCAAATAATATTAAAAAGGTAACTCCAGAACAATTCAGCTTAAATTTTTAGCAAAATTAGAGTAACATACGCAAATGACGGCCGGAAGAACAGTTAACACATTAAGTCAAGATTGGGGAACACCTGAAAAATATGTCAAAGCAGTTCGGGAATTTTTTGGAGGGAAAATCGATCTTGATCCCTGTTCCAATATTTGCTCAGTTGTCAAAGCTGAACAGGAATACATTTTACCTCACCATGACGGGTTGAAAGAATCATGGAATTTTCCCCATATTTACGTCAACCCCCCTTATGGTACAGATAACGAACGAGGAACAAAAATCAAACAGTGGTTGGCGAAATGTTTAGAGGCAAACCAAAAATATCAAGCTGAAGTTTTGGCACTTATCCCCGTAGCAAGCAACACTGGTCATTGGAAAAATTATGTGTGGGGAAAAGCAAATTCGGTGTGTTTTTTATACGATACAAGACTAAAATTTTTAGTCAACGGAGTTGACACGGGAAAAGGAGCGCCGATGTCCTGTTCAATGGTTTATTGGGGGGAAAATTATGGCAGATTTTATGACATCTTTATTCACTTTGGTGCAGTTGTAGATTTACGACCATTACAGGGAAAAATCATCGGTGATCATGAGGTTATTCACCAACCCGCCTTATTTCAAATTTAAGAACTGTGAACACATTTTAAGATATGATGAAAAGTTTGCAGATTAAAATTAAGGAGAAGCAATATGGCTAAAATGTACTATGATTCTGACGCTAATTTAGATTTATTAGCGGGTAAAACGGTGGCAATTATCGGTTATGGTTCACAAGGTCATGCACACGCACTTAACCTTAAAGATAGTGGTATAAATGTAATTGTGGGCTTATATACGGGTAGTAAATCCGCAGCCAAAGCCGAAGCTGCCGGTTTAAAAGTTCATAGTGTAGCCGAAGCGGCCAAAGCGGCGGATTTCATTATGATTTTATTACCTGATGAAGTACAGAAAACTATTTATAAACAAGAAATTGAACCCAATTTAACAGCCGGAAAAGTGTTATTATTTGCTCATGGTTTCAATATTCATTTTGGTCAAATCGTACCGCCGGCTGATGTCGATGTCGTCATGGTTGCACCGAAAGGTCCTGGCCATTTAGTCAGACGAACATACGAGCAAGGTCAAGGTGTACCAGCCTTATTTGCAGTCTATCAGGATGCTTCGGGACAAGCAAGAGACCTCGCCATGGCCTATGCTAAAGGTATAGGTGGCACTCGTGGGGGAGTTTTAGAAACAACTTTCAGAGAAGAAACCGAAACCGACTTATTCGGTGAACAAGTGGTCCTCTGTGGTGGTTTAAGTGCGTTAATTAAAGCAGGTTTCGAGACTTTAGTTGAAGCTGGTTATCAACCCGAATTGGCCTATTTTGAGTGTCTCCACGAAGTAAAATTGATCGTTGACCTGATTGTCGAAGGTGGTTTAGCGACCATGCGCGATAGTATTTCTAATACGGCGGAATATGGCGACTTAACCCGTGGTCCTCGGATTGTGACAGATGAAACCAAAGCCGAAATGCGCAAAGTTTTAAAAGAAATTCAAACTGGTCAATTCGCGAGGGAATTTGTACTTGAAAACCAAAGCGGTAAAGCTGGTTTCACTGCTATGCGTCGCATTGAAGCAGAACACCAAATCGAAGAAGTAGGTAAAGATTTGCGGGCCATGTTTAGCTGGTTGAAAAAATAAATTTTAGTTGACAGTTGACAGTTTTAATAATTGTTAATTGTCAATTATTTTTGATCCATTTTATCAATAGCATCTTCAGTACGTTCATGGGGATTAACTGGCTGATAACGAGGAAAAAGACCTTCAAGAAAGTTATTTGCACCCTGTTTAATGCTACTACTAACACCACTGAAAGGTTGGGGTAAAAATTGATCCCCAAAAACCACAAAAATAATCAAAACGGGAACTAAAATCTTTAAAAAACGTTGAGGATTCATAGATGACCAAAAAATTGGGTTATAAATGTTCTCTGGAAAGAGGAGATAATTGTTAATAGTTAATTGATTTGACATCCATCAAATAGCATCTATTTAGGTTATAACTTATGATAATTGATAATGGTTAATGGTTAATTGTAAAGAGGTAAAAGTGGAACAGGGAGAGGAAAAATTACCAGATACAGTGATAATGCTCAAATCAGAACAGCAAAATAAGCCTCCTAAAGTCAAATCTCCCTTTATTAAAGGTTTATTTTGGGGAAGTGCATTTAGTCTAACTGCCATTATTTCCGCTCTTTTAGGGGCAACTGCCGCTTTATATACCCCCCTATCTAAGGTGGTAAATGACCTGTCTAAAATCGAATTTAATGGGGTTAGAAGCGATAATTCCGGGGGAATAGGAGACTACAAGTGGGTTTCTCGCTATTCTGTAGGTAGGCCAGTAAACATTCTCGTCCTTGGCATAGATGAACTTGCCAACGTGTCGGCGGGTTCTCCGGATTTATTTAAGAGTCGTAGTGATACCATCTTATTATTAAGATTTGATCCTCAGGAACCATCGTTAAAAATGTTATCAATTCCGAGGGATACAAGAGTAGAAAACCAAGGTTTAACCATACCAAAAATTAATCAAGCAAATGCTGATGGCGGACCAACTTTAGCGGCTAAAGTAATTAGTAGTACCTTTAATGATATACCAATTCACCGTTATCTTCGCGTTACCACAGGAGGTTTTCGCGAATTAGTGGACTTATTAGGTGGGATAGAAATTTATGTACCCCAAAGGATGTTATATCAAGATCTTACGCAAAATTTAAACATTGATTTGCAACCGGGTTGGCAAACGTTAGATGGAGCAGGAGCTGAACAATTTGCTCGTTTTCGGGGTGATCAGAAGGGCGACATAGGAAGGGTTCAACGCCAACAAATGGTTTTAAAAGCCTTAAAAGAACGTTTAAAAAACCCGTTAATTTTAGCCAAATTACCCGAAGCCATTCGGATTATGCAACAATATATTGATACGAATTTAACACCAGAAGAAATTTTTGCTTTAGTTAGTTTTAGTCTGAATATAGATAAAGATAACCTAAATCTGATTTTACTACCAGGGCGTTTTAGTTATCCCCAGGAATATGAATTAAGTTATTGGATTATGGATAATAATGTCAAAGATAACATTTTAAAAACCTATTTTAATCAAAATCCTTCTTCGGTCAACTTTCCTGAAATCAATAACACTCCCGTAACAGATTTACGAATTGCCCTTGAAAATACTACCAAAATAAATGGTTTAGCAACCAGTGTCTTTAACCATTTAGGAAAGCAAAACTTCACCAATTGTTACTTTTTAAATGACTCAGAATTAAACCTAGAAAAAACCCAAATTATTGTCCAAAAAGGTAACCTAGAAGCAGCAAAAATAATACAACAAAGATTAGGAATAGGGGAAATCGATGTTTCTTCGACTGGAGACTTAGACTCGGATCTAACCATTAAAGTTGGTCAAGATTGGTCAGAAACAATGGACAATTAATAAGGGATAATTTGTCTAATTGCTTGCCAATTCATGACATCATTTAATAATTCTTCATAACCGAGACTATTAGGATGGAGTCCATCCTGACTAAGACGAGAATGCCACCAAAACTGACCTCTTTTCATCCATAAATCAAAGATATCCAAATAAGGAATCTCTAATTGAAGACATAACTTTTTAGTTATTTCCTTATAATTATATTGGTCAGTGTGGTTATAATAAAAACAGTCTAAAAAAGGCATCTTGTGTTCATCAACAGGAGTCATTCCCACAAAAATAACAGGACATAAATTTTGTGCCTCTTCTAACAACTTCCTCATTTGTTTGTCAAAAAGAGGTAAATCAGTAAACAACTTACCATCTTTTCGTCCTAAACGAGCCGAATCATTAATTCCCACCGACAGAATAATTAAATCAGGATAACGATTTCTCAATTCCCCACGTTGGCTAAATTCTTGATGTAATCTTTGTAACACTTGAGTAACACCATTACCACGGATACCAAGATTATAAATTACATGGCCTGGACTATCAACTTGCATCCATTGACGACGGAGACGTTCGACCCAACCTCCACCAACAGGATCACCAAAACCATAAACAATACTATCACCTAAAGCGATAATTTTTAGCCCTTGATTAATTTTAAATCTAGTAGAAACAAAACGAGGTACTGACACAGTATTTACCATAATTTAAAGTGTTTATCATTAATTATTAAGGAATTGTTACATATTTTATCTAATATACACAAAGATAAAAGCAAATCTTCAAAAATTATGTAGTGATTATAGCGATTTAATTTTTTTCTCGACACCTAAAAGTAAATACGACCTTTGCGCCTTTGCGCCTTTGCGTGAGATACAATGACATAAAGGCGCAAAGTTTAAATTACGAGGAGTAAGACACCCTTAAACTGTCAAGTTTAGCCAAGTCACCTTCGAGGGTAAGGCCTCGATTATTCGCCGCTAAATGACGTAGAATTTTGTAAATAGTCTCAATCTCGTCACTGGCATTAATTTCCTTGGCTAATTCAGTTAAAGTGAGTGCAGAAGGGGCATTTTTTAAGGCCTTAACCAACTCATTTTGTAAGCTTAACACAGAATTGCCCGCTTTTTTCCCTGCTTCCACACCGGGTTGATGATACGCATTAACATTTATTAAAGAAGCATATAAACTAACGGCTCTTTCGTACAAGGCAATTAGTGCGCCGACGGTGGTAGGATTAACTTCAGGAATTGTTACTGTAACTGACTCTCGGCCATTTTCGTATAAAGCTTGACGAGTACCTTGTAGGAAACCAGAAAGGTAGTCTCCAGATGTGACTCCGGTTTCGATTTCCGGGGAAAAGCCTTCTCTGTCTTTTAGAACTTCGATAAAAGTGACAAAAAAGTTAGCCACACCTTCCCTTAATTGTTGGACGTAGGCGTGTTGGTCAGTGCTCCCTTTATTTCCATAAACTGCGATACCTTGATAAACAGTATTTCCGTCGAGGTCTTGTTCTTTACCGAGGGATTCCATAACCAACTGCTGGAGGTAACGACTGAATAACAAAAGGCTGTCTTTGTAAGGTAAGACGACCATGTCCTTTTCACCTTTACCATTAGTGCCAAAATACCAAGATAAGGCCAATAAAGCAGCCGGATTTGTTTTTAAATCGGGTTTTCTGGTGGCAATGTCCATAATTTTTGCCCCTTCTAACATAGCGTTAATGTCCACCCCTTGTAAAGCTGCTGGCAATAATCCCACGGCGGAAAGTTCAGAAGTTCGGCCTCCTACCCAGTCATACATGGGGAAAATTGCCAACCAGTTTTCCTCTTTAGCCGTAGCTTCGAGTTTACTATTCATGTCCATTCCCGTTACAGCGACAGCGCGAGAAGAAAAATCTATGTTATGTTTTTGATAGAATTTCTGGACTTCGATCATTCCGTTACGAGCTTCGGGAGTACCTCCAGATTTAGAAATGACTAACACTAAGGTAGTATTTAAACGCTTTTGTACTTGGGCTAAAATTTTGTCGATTCCAGCAGGATCTGTGTTGTCAATAAAATGTATCTTTAAAGGGGAATTATTTGTCCCTAATGCTTCGGCTACAAATTCAGGTCCCAATGCTGAACCACCGATGCCAATAGATAACACATCGGTAAATTTATGAGCTCCCGTCGGCGAAATTGCCCCGCTAATTACCTTTTGACTAAAGCTTTTGATGTCTTGAACCGTTTTAATAATAGCTTCTTTGATCTCATCATCAGGTGCTAAGTCAGGATTCCTTAACCAATAGTGCCCTACCATGCGGTTTTCGTCAGGGTTGGCGATCGCCCCTGTTTCCAAAGCCTTCATATCTGCAAAAGCCTTGTCAAACTTAGGTTTCATTTCGGTTACAAACTGGTCATCAAACCCCATCCGACTGATATCGAGATAAAATCCTAGGTCTTCGTTGTAATATAACCAGTCTTGGTATCTTTGCCACAATTGCTCTTTATTCATACTCAATCTCTTATTTTATTTACTAAATTTAAGGTTACGTCTAAACTTGCCTTCTTGGGATGTTATATCTAAAATTCATTACTTGTTCCATGATAAGATGTCGGGAAGGAACTTCATCTCTTGACTAGAATTCGCAACCTTGAACCATTTTGCCTAGTTTGTCTTGCTGTTTTGTTCCCCAAAAACCCGCTTATTCATAAGCAAAACTTATCTAAAAATAACTTTCGTTTTAATCTTTAAAATTGTCAAGGAATGATGACCTGAGAATTATTCTCAATTAACTAACGAGTTTGTGTTGTTTCATCCTTGATCTTGACAAACTACTTTTTTTTTGTTACCATCATTTTATATAATTAGCTATTGCTATGACCAAAATTGCCTCAGAAAGCGTCACAATTCCGATTACATAAGGGTTTCATGGTTTGGAAGCGAATTAATTTTTAAATAGGGCTATTGATTAGGTAAGTGGACAGTTATAAAAAGTGTCCCTTACCCTCTTGACAAAGTTCCATAAATATGTATGAGCGGTTTAACGAAAGTAAAAAGTAGATTCATTGTCAATTGTCAATTATTTAATTGGGTAATATCAAAGCTCTTAATCTTCAGAAGGTAACAATTATTGGTATCAAGAAACAATTAAACTTTTGAATCAGTTAGCTCCTTAATTCAAATATCATTAAATTTTTTAGTCATTATAAAGTTTTGCAACGATTTCCTTGACATTATTTTAATAATAGTTATATTGAGAAGAAAATTAATTGATTCAGTTTTTAATTATGTTTAAATTCTATCAAATACCAACGGCTATTTTTGGTGCTGTAACGACAATTATTCTATCATCACAGGTTAGTATTGCTAGTCTAACATCCGACAAAATTGGGGAAATTGCTGATCAGATTACGGTGCGTATTTTAACTCCGGGGAGTCCGGGATCAGGTATTCTGGTGAGTAAAGAGGGTAATACCTACAAAGTTTTAACGGCACGTCATGTCATTGCCAGTATTCATCCCAGTGAAGAATCCGACATCGAAACTTTTGATGGAGAATTGCACGCTGTTAATACGAAAAATATTCAGACTTTTGGGGACAATTGGGATTTGGCGGTGGTGGAATTTACCAGTGATAAAAGTTATCAATTGGGGAAATTTGGCGATTCTTCCACTTTAAAACGAGGTAAAACTGTTTATGTGGCTGGTTTTCCCATTGCGACAGCTGCGATCAATATTCCCCTTTTAAATTTTATTGAGGGTAAGTTAACGGCGGTAACTTCTCGTCCTTTGGAGGATGGTTATGGTCTGGTTTATGACAATCCCACTCTCCCGGGTATGAGTGGAGGTGTGGTTTTAGATGAAAATGGTCAGATTGTTGGGGTACATGGCAAGGCTGATGCGGATGCTGAGACAACAAGAGCTACGGATGATCCTACTATTCGCGTAAAAAGTGGTTTTAATTTGGCTATTCCGATTAATTCCTATCTCGGTTTAACTAAACAAATTGCTTTTAATCCGAGTGCGAATAATACGGCTTTAACTGCTGATGATTATTACAGTCAGGGCAGTGAAAAATATAACCAAGGTGATTATCAAGCTGCTCTTTCTTTATTTACTCAGGCTATTTCTTTAAATTCTAATTATGTTAATGCTTATAATGATCGAGGTATTATCTATCTTAATTTAAAACAATATACCGAAGCTATTGCTGATTATAATAAAGCCATTCAGCTTGATCCTGAATATTATTTAGCTTATTATAATCGAGGTATTGCCTATTATGATTTAAAACAATACCAAAATGCTCTTACTAATTATTCTCAAGCTTTGAATTTGAATCCTAATTATGTTTATGCTTACTATAATAGAGCCTTAACATTTGAGAATTTAAAACAATACCCACAAGCCATTGCTGATTATTCTCAAGCGATTAAAATTGAGCCGAATTATGGTGATGCTTACAATAATCGCGGTTTAATCTATTATAATTTACAACAATATGCCGAGGCGATCGCTGATTATAGTAAAGCAATTGAGCTTGATCCTAATTATGTTTTAGCATACAATAATTTGGGTCTAGTTTATCAAAACTTAAAGCAATATCCTCTGGCCATTGCTAATTATAATAAAGCGATTGGGCTTGATCCTAAATATGTTTTAGCATACAATAATATGGGCTTAGTATATCATGATTTAAAGCAATATCATGAGGCCATTGGTTATTATAATAAAGCGATTGAGCTTGATCCTAATTATGGTTTAGCTTATTATAATCGGGGTTTAGCTTACTACAATTTACAAAAATACTCGGAAGCTATCGCTGATTATTCTCAAGCAATTAAGATTGATCCTAATTATGTTTCTGCTTACTATAATCGGGGTTTAATCTATGATAATTTAGAACAGTATCAGGAAGGTATCGCTGATTATTCTCAAGCAATTAAGATTGATCCTAATTATGTTTCTGCTTACTATAATCGGGGTTTAATCTATGATAATTTAGAACAGTATCAGGAAGGTATCGCTGATTATTCTCAAGCAATTAAGATTGATCCTAATTATGTTTCTGCTTACTATAATCGGGGTTTAATCTATGATAATTTAGAACAGTATCAGGAAGCGATCGCTGATTATTCTCAAGCAATTAAGATTGATCCTAATTATGTTTCTGCTTACAATAATCGAGGTATTATTTACCTTAATTTACAAGAATACCAGAAAGCTATAGCTGATTATTCTCAAGCGATTGAAATTTCACCCAATTATGCTGATGCTTATTATAATCGGGGTTTAGTCTATTATAATTTAAAACAATTTTCCGAGTGTCGCCAAGATTTTCAACGAGCGGCTAACCTCTATTTACAAGAGGGGAGAGAAACAGCTTATCAACAGGTAATCAAGATCTTAAATGATTTACCACAATAACAATTAACAATTGACGATTATTCGTTGTTAATTAATAGACATCTCCATAAATTAAGGTAGAGACCTACTATGGTAGGTCCCTACAATGGTTATCAGACAAGGCATTTTAAAATTAGGTTGATGTCTATTATTGTTCCAAAAGTGCTTTACTGGTTGATTCTCCTAGTTGTTGTAGTTTTTTGGTCATTTGTAAATTGAGAAGGGCGATCGCCATTATTTGACTAATAAAACTAGTAAAAAATAAGGGGATTGGGCATTTTTCTAAAGCTAACATGGGAACCAGGGAAAATAACCACATGAGAGGATTTTCAGTTGGCTCAGAGTTAAAAATTAGTCCAACAATGAGAGGGGAAAAAAGCATAATTACTAAACCAGAAAGTGCGAATAAATTGCGTTTTTTGGTTTTTAATGTTAGTAATAGTTGGGTTATGGTGGTGAACAAAATAATTAAAGTAAACTGTAAAAGTAAACCCAAAAATAAAGCAAAACGATGTTTTTCTTGAGAAATAAAGAAAATTGCGGGTAAAGTTATTAGTGAAACAATTAACCAATTAATAGCAATAGCTAAAGTAGAAGGAGTATTGTCATTCCAGATTAATTGTGTTAATAAATGGCGTTGTTTTCGGGGAGTTTGATGACGATAACGGGACCAATCTTGTAAGGTTTGTCGTTGAGGGCTTAAAATGATAATTAATCCTAAACAGAAGACAAAATTTAGGATTAATAATACACTGAGATTACCGAAAGAATTATGGGAATTATCAAAGGATTGGACACTAAAACCGAGGGTGACAAAACTGAAAATAACTGTTAACAAATAACTCTGTTTTTTGGTTAAAATTTGAGCATTGGAATTATAAAAACGTCGAGTTAAACCAATTCCTATCCAATAAATTCCCACTAAATAATTAACTATAATAAATCCTATTCCGGTGAAGGAATTAGTCCATAAAGGTAAACGAAACCAAGTTACATTAGCCAACATATTAGGGTGTAAATAGTTAATGGTTGCATCTCCTAAATTAGTGGATTTAACTAAGTAGGTTAAAACTGTACCAGGGTAAAACATAATTGACCAATCAAGGGTATTACCGATTAAAGATTCCGTATCAAAAGTTATGATTGCTAGTAGGTACATTGAGAAGAATAAAATACCAGTACCGAGCCAAATTTTCAAGCCCACTAATTCGGAAAAGGTGAGACTATATAATAAAGATAAGCTATAAAAAAAGGTACAACTTGCGATTAAAACAGCATAAAAACTCAGGATTAAAATGAGGGGAATATGTGCATTTAAACCGGTAATTAAATGGAGGGGTAATCCTGCTAAAATCAGGAGATAAATTAAAATTGGTACTCCCAAAATTTTCCCCACAAAAAATCCTTTTGCTGTTTCAGGACTTAAACGAATAAAGTTAAGTGTTCCTTTTTCTTCTTCTTTGGTTAAATCTGCTATTAACAGATATGAACCAGCAATTATCAGGGTAAAAATTGATATTATGCTTAAACAAACAAAAATATCTAAATGCCAAACTGGCCAATTAATTATGAATTTTCCTAACCCATTTTTTACACAAAAATTAAGGCCTTTATAATATTCTGGATCATAATATTCTGGATCAATATTTCCGGAAAATTTACCCAAACAATAACGGTTTGTTTCACTAAAAGGAAGTGGTAAACTATTTTGATAAACTAGATAAATAAAACCTTGTACTATCAAAGAAAAAATAATGGTAATGGTTAAATTTTTCTGGTTTAATTTTCCTTTTAATTCGCGATATAATTGGGCATTCCAGTCGCCAAGTTGGTCTATGGTTTGGTTAAACATTTTTGAAGTCCTCGATTAATGGTAAGATTTTGCTCACAATAAGGGCAATAATTAAAATAAAATAATTAGGTAGTTATCAACTATCAACTATCAACTGTCAACTATCAACTATCAACTATCAACTGTCAACTATCAACTATCAACTATCAACTGTCAACTATCAACTAACTTGTTGATGTCCCATTTTCAAGAAAATTGTTTCTAAATCTTCTTGGGTAGAATGAAAATTTGTAACGGGAATTTTGGCCATAATTAGTAATTTTAATAATTCCGAAGCTTGTTCTGGAGTTCCCGAAAAATTCACTTTAACGGACTGTTTATTTAATAATACTTCCCAACCCTCCACTTGGGGATAATTCCTTAGTTCACTTTCTAAACTGTCCCATTGATCTAAGATTGAAATCATAATTTGTTGGCCGGATAACCTTTGATAAAGATCTTTTAAGGAGCAACTTTCCACTAAATAACCTAATTCCATGATACCCACGGAAGTACATAATTCTGCCAAGTCACTTAAAACATGGGAGGAAATTAAAATGGTCATTCCAGCTTCTTGTAATATTTTAATGATTTCCCGAAACTGCATTCTTGCAATCGGGTCTAAACCGGAAACTGGTTCATCTAATAATAAGATAATTGGTTGGTGAATGATTGTTCTTGCCAAACTTAATCTTTGTTTCATTCCCCTTGATAAGGTGGCAATTAAGCTGTTTATTTTTGATGTTAATTGGACTAATTCTAGCACTTCAAAAATACGTTCACGACGTTCACTTTTTTTGAGACGATATAATCTGGCAAAATAATTCAAATATTCCCAAACTGTTAAATCATCATACAGGGGAAAGTCGTCGGGAAGATAACCGATTCTTTGTTTTAGATAGCGATGATTGTCATCATTTAATAGGCGATCTCCATTTATATAAATTTCTCCTAAAGTCGGTTTTTCGGCCGTTGCTAACATTTTAATTAGGGTAGTTTTTCCCGCTCCATTAGGTCCAATTAGTCCATAAACTTCGCCAGTTTTTATCTGTAACTCCACTTCATTAACTGCTATTTGACGGTCAAATTGCTTGGTTAATCTTTGAGTGGCGATCGCCCAATTTTCTGTCATTTTAATTAATAGTTGTTCAGGTTATTGGTATCTAATTTAATTCGATAACAATCTTTTAGGATTTAAGATTGTGACAATTAAGTAAGTGTCTGTTAAAATCGAACCAGAAATCCGATTTTTAAGCAAAGATTAAATTAGGCAAGGGAAAAAAACTTGATCGGATTCGTGATCAGGAATTAGTGTTTCTGAAGTTAGCTAAAATGTTTAAAGCTTCTTGATCAGAAAGTTGAGGAAAGTCAACATAAAAGCGACTGACACTAAAAAAGGGATCAGGGGTCTTAATAACTATAACCCGATCGCACCATGGTCGAAGTTCCTCACTAATGTGTGGAGGAGCCACAGGAGCCGCAATCCAAATTGCTTGGGGGTGATGTTTTTTAAGGGACATAGCCGCTGCTGCTATAGTCATTCCCGTGGCGATTCCGTCATCGGCTAAAATGGCGATCGCACCTTGACAATTAATTTTAGAACACAGAGGAGCAAATAAGTCCCACTGTTGGCGAGCTTTTTGGTAAGCTTTTTCCTTAGCTTGAATCAGTTCCGGTTGGGTAACATTATCAAGATAAGAAGTCCAAATAGTGTCACCTTCAGCGGTAATAGCTCCCATGGCCAACTCCGGATTAGAGGGTAAAGAGATTTTTTTAGAAACAAGCACACTGAGAGGACATTCAAGCCGATTGGCGATCGCTTCCCCAACAGGAAGTCCCCCCCGAGGTAAAGCATAGACGACGGGGGAAGGCTGATTGGGACTATTTTTGACCAGCTTGTCAATCAACTTAGCTAATTGTATTCCACCATCAAGACGATTTTCAAATAAAAACATAAAATCTCCACCTCCATCTTGACAAACTACCACTAATATGGTATAGCAACTTAGCGAGAAGTAAAAAACATTTTTGATCACATTTGGTGAACAAAAAAAGAAATTAACTAAAAGATAAAAAATATCTTAAGATTAATAAACAATAGAATTAACTTTCTTGACAAACACCAAGTAAAAAAAAATAGTTTAGGAGGACATCTATCTATGGCACTAGTTCCCATGAGACTGCTGTTAGATCACGCAGCAGAAAACGATTACGGTATTCCTGCATTTAACGTTAACAACTTAGAACAAATTATCTCAATCATGCAGGCGGCCAATGAAACAGATAGCCCCGTTATCTTACAGGCCTCCCGTGGAGCTCGTAGCTATGCTGGGGAAAATTTCCTCCGTCATTTAATCATCGCTGCTGCTGAAACCTACCCCCATTTACCCATTGCGATGCACCAAGACCATGGTAATAGCCCAGCAACTTGTTACTCGGCTATTCGCAATGGTTTTACCAGTGTAATGATGGACGGTTCTCTCGAAGCTGATGCCAAAACTCCGGCTAGTTTTGAGTATAACGTTAACGTCACCACTGAAGTGGTCAAAGTAGCTCACGCTGTTGGTGCTAGTGTCGAAGGTGAACTCGGTTGCTTAGGTTCTTTGGAAACTGGCCAAGGTGAAGCTGAAGATGGTCACGGTTTTGAAGGAAAACTCGACCATTCCCAACTTTTAACTGATCCTGATGAAGCGGTGGAATTTGTTGAAAGAACTCAAGTTGACGCTTTAGCCGTTGCCATTGGTACTAGCCATGGTGCTTACAAATTCACCCGTAAACCTACTGGTGAAATCCTCGCCATTAGCCGTATCGAAGAAATCCACCAACGCCTTCCTAACACTCACTTAGTAATGCACGGTTCTTCTTCCGTACCTCAAGAGTGGTTAGATATGATCAACAAATACGGTGGAGCAATTCCTGAAACCTACGGTGTACCTGTTGAGGAAATCCAAAAAGGTATTAAGAGTGGTGTTCGTAAAGTAAATATTGACACTGACAACCGTTTAGCCATTACTGCTGCTTTCAGAGAAGCTGCGGCTAAAGATCCTTCTAACTTTGACCCCCGTCACTTCCTCAAACCTTCTATCGCATACATGAAGCAGGTTTGTGCAGAACGTTATCAACAATTCTGGACGGCAGGCAATGCCAGCAAAATCAAGCAAATGACTCTTGATGATTACGCTGCCAAGTATGCAAAAGGTGATTTAACTGCTACCAGCAAAAAAGTTGTGGCTGTCTAGTCACTAAAATTACCGACTTATTAATGACACTGGGTGGTATTAACTACCCAGTTTTTGAATTATTAATAATAAATACAAAAACAGTAATTGTCATTTCAGTTATCAGTTATCAGTTAACAGTTAACAGTAGGGGTTAACGGCCGTTAACCCCTACTCCTTTAGGCTGTAGCTTGAAATAAGGAATATTTTTATTACTTCTCGAATCGTGAGGGGGGGTTCTTATTAATCCCCTTGAAAGGGGAAGAAACCTGAAACCTTTTTTTATGGTCAATTCTTAATTGTTAATTGTTAATTCTCAAAGGTAAAAATATATGACTATTGCTAAATTATCGTCAATTACTTTAAATGAATTTTTGCAATTGCCGGAAACTAAACCCTATTGTGAATATATTAATGGTCAAATTATAGCAAAACCAATGCCAAAAGGAAGACATAGTCGTTTACAAAGTAAACTTTGTGCTGTTATTAATCAGATTAGTGAAACTGAAAAAATAGCTTATGCTTTTCCTGAATTACGATGTAGTTTTGGAGATCGATCCATTGTTCCTGATCTGGCAATTTGTAAATGGGATCAGATTCCTTTTACCAAGGAGGGAGAGGTCAGCGATAATTTTATCTTACCTCCTGATTGGACTATAGAAATCCTTTCTCCCGACCAAAAACCAAATAAAGTTATCGGTAATATTCTCTATTGTCTCGATTATGGATGTCAATTAGGTTGGTTTATTGACCCTGATGATCTCAGTATTTTAAGCTTTATTCCTAACCAACAACCCAAACTTTTATATAGTAATGACAATCTCCCCATATTAGAAGGGATTAAATTACAATTGACAGTAGATGATGTTTTTAGTTGGCTGAAAATGAACGTTTAATAACTGATAATTAACCATTAAAGAACTATTAATTAACAGCTATGTTTCAATTGTCAATTGTTAATTGTTAAGGGCCACTAAAGACTGCTGCTTCAATGTCCTGACGACTTAAGGAATATTTAAAGGAGCGATAAAGGTCTTTTTTGCCTTCTCCGGCGTTGAAATAGCACACGATTAATTCTTCTATTTCTAAACTGATTTCTGCGGACCAGCTAGGCTTTTTTATATACCAACAATGGAGATTCTTTTTGTCTTGTTCACAACCTAATTTTCTCAGCCAAATTTCGATTTCGGGTAAGGGATGATTATATAAGGGTGTATCTGCGGTCGGAAGTACCATGGTGAATTATGAGTTAGGAATTATGATTTATTTTAGCTAATTTTAACTTGTTTTCTACTTTTACTTTCTGTTACAGATTTTCTCCTCTAATTAGGGTTTACGGAAAAAAGCTGAAAGCTATGTAGATCAAAACTTTCAAGTTGGTGGGACTTGAATTAAGTGCAAGGATTTCAACAAATAATAGTAAAAAACCTTACATTTACGGGGATTAATCAAGATTTTTGCTCGTCAAAAGACCCGGTCAAACTATCAACTATCAACTATCAACTATCAACTCGCCCTCACCAGCCATTTATTCAGCAAACCCTAATTAGGGCCATTATTAAGGCTAATAAGATACAACTTAGGAAACTCACTCCCATGAGAAACAAGGCAAAAATTTCTCCTCCTGAGAGGGGGCGATCGCTGGCGTTAAGGTAAGCTGAGTTAGACTGATGGTTAGATTCGGGGTTTTGTGGGTCTAAGTTCGCTTGTATGACATTAAGCCGAGAATAGCCGATTTTTAAGTCGTAAAGCGATCGCTTTTCCGGATGGCTCAATGTGCCGTAAGCTTCATTTAACTGGTGAAATTTTAATTTGGCTTCTTCGGGAGACAATTCGGTGGTATCGGGATGATACTGTTTACTTAATTCTCGATAACTGCGCCTAATTTCTTGCACTGAGGCTCTAGGATGCAATCCGAACAGACCATAATAACTATTAGCTAAGGGAATGTGACTGGTTTGGGTTTTTTGTGACTCCATGGGCAAAAATGGGTAATTAGTAGGGGATTATTGATTATCGATCATTAATAACTATTCATTAATATTAACGCCAAATCCAGTCAATATCTAAGGTGAATTCGGGTAAGATTTCTTCTCCAAATAAGGTTTTAGGTGAGTCTAAGATTTCGACTTCTTTCCCTTGTCGATATATTTCTACTTGTTTGTCTTTGAGATTAATTAACCAGCCTAATTTGACGCCGTTTTCCATATATTCGCTCATTTTTTCTTTTAAGTCTTTAAGATAGTCACTAGGTGACATTAATTCGAGGACAAAATCGGGAGCAATTGGTGGAAATCCTTTCTTTTTTTCGGGGGTTAATTGTGTCCATCGTTCATTTTTGATCCAGGAAACATCAGGCGATCTTAATCCTTTTGAAGGTAGTTTAAAACAGGTGGAGGAATCGAAACAAATTCCTAATTTTTTCTTTCTATTCCCCTTAAAAAACTTATTTAATTCCTATTTATAGTAATTCCAATTAAGATTAGAACAATTAAAAAATAGGTTCGTTGTGGCGCTTTAGCGCCACTTTACAAGATAGCTTCCAACTATTAAATTATATTGTTTAATTTTTATTTGGAATTACTATATCTTTATGTGACAATTAGTTTATTTATGATAACTCTCAGTTTCGGGTTACTTTAATTGCCAAATATATATACTCAAACGAGTAATTTATTTATTAATGATTCACAAAAATGGCAACAAATAAAAGGAGTTAATTAGGGCTTGCTGAAAGATAGTCAAAAGCCTTACTAATCAAAGAGTTACGGTTCAAAAATTTTTCAAAAAATGCTAGGATTGGCCCTTAAAATAGAAAAAAACCTTACATTCAAATCAAAATGGTTTATAAAAAAAATAAACAATGTGTAGT